>JBBRGI010000086.1:0-12685 GCA_038240855.1 Bacteroidales bacterium
TTGTTCCGCAAAGGAGTAAGTTTCGCACAGGCAGTCGAAGAATATGGGATTTCGCTTTCCGGAAAACCATTTAAAGTATGGGAACAAGCTATGGTATCCGGAAGATTATGGCCATTTCTATTAGAGTAACCATTTATTTCCCACGGAATTTTTAATATTAAATATCAGAGTGCTTTGCTTATTCGGTATCCAATAACTTTTTCATTACTCTTGGTGAGTTTTATACCATATTGTCGCACCAGGTACTGATTTAATTGGATAGTTGAGGCAATATTAGTAAAGGCAAAAATAGGAAAACAGATAAGCCTGGCTTATAGTAGCTTACAAAGTTAAATAATAAAGGCGGTCTGCAAGGACCGCCTTTATTATTTAATATCTGTTTTGTTATTTCGTTTTTCCTGGTCTTGAATCAGTTCTGAATGGATTTGCCGGTAATCCTTCTACGTTATAAAGATTCAGATCATCGGGATTGTCGGCCCAGCCATATCTGACTGCAGCCGGATTCTGAACATCCTCACTGGTTACCATTACCGTGTTTTCATTGATAACAGTGGCTTTAGCCCATTTAAAATCACCATCCTTTGACGCAATTGTGAAACCGTTAATATAACCATACCGGTCATTTACTTTTAGTCCTGTGCCAATGTTGTCAAAAGTGATATAGATACTGTTCTTATTCACTTCCATCTTTTTATAAGTAGGGCCTGTGTAAACAAGTGTTTGGCCGTAAGCTACTTTGCGGGCAGCCAGGGACAACCGGTAACCAACAGTTTGTTTGTCTTTTGGATGGATATCATTCGCATCACCGACATCAATAGTATTTGCCATTCCTGTGTTTTCGAGTTGCAGGGTTTGTGTTTGTGCCTCACGCAATTCTGCCCAGTCACTCGCCGAGGGCTCTGTAATCGGCTTTTTGAAATTTGCCAACTGAACAAACAGGAACGGGAAATTGCCCTGGTTCCATTTTGTACGCCAGTCGTTGATCATATTCGGGAAAACCCGCTTGTATTGTTGCGCCCTCGACGCATTTGATTCACCCTGGTACCAGATAGCCCCTTTAATTCCATAAGGAACAATCGGATTAATCATCCCGTTGTAAAGCAGCGTCGGGTAAGCGTTAGGTCCTACTTTTGTTGCGTTCATGTCCACATTTTTGAGCTTTCCCAGCATCTCCGAAAAGTCCGGATCTTTTGCAATTGCTTCAGGACTAGTCCACGTTTCGGCCACTGTACCTCCCCATGAAGTATGGATCAAGCCGATCGGAACTTTCAGATTTTCGTAAAGATTGCGTCCGAAGAAATAGCCTACCGCCGAAAAGTCGCCCACAGTCGTTGGGGAACATACCCACCATTCGCCATCCTCGAGATTTTCCTCAGGTTCTTTTGCTACTCTTTTCTTTACGGTGAATAACCTTATTTCCGGAAAATTAGCGGCTATAATTTCTTCAGCTGAATTTTTTGAACTTGATACCTTGAATTCCATATTCGATTGCCCCGAACAAACCCAGACCTCGCCTATCATGATATTCTCGATTGTGCGGAAATTTTTTCCTTTCACCGTCATTATATATGGACCGCCATAATTCATCTTTGGAAGATTTACGCGCCATTTGCCATTTTTTCCGGTGCGAACACTGACGGCATTCTTATCCAGGGTCACTGTTACTTTTTCACCCGGTGAAGCCCATCCCCAAACAGGAATCTCTATCCCCTCCTGAAGGACCATGTTGCAATTAAAAAAGGGGGGCAGTGTAACCTGCGATATTCCTGCCATGGACCACAAAAGCAGAAATAATAGGGATGTTGTTTTTAAAGTGCGAATTTTCATGATAATTAATTGAATTTTAGTTTGATAATATGAGAAGTAATTAAGTTAAAGTGATCGATCCGATCATATAGGTACACGACTTTCCCGAGATTAGTACCCTGTCACCGGTGAGCTGACATTTCAGGATTCCTCCTCTTGAAGAGAGTTGACGGGCTTCAAATTCGAGCTGATTAAGCCGGTGGGCCCAAAACGGAACGAGTGAGGTATGCGATGACCCTGTAGCCGGATCTTCATCAATCCCCACCAGGGGTGCAAAAAACCTTGAAACGAAATCGCATTCATAACCTGGCGCTGTTATGATTATTCCCCTGGCTTCAATTTTTCTGAGCATGCTGAAATTAGGGCTGATCTCCTCGATATCTTCCTGCGAAGGATAATAGAGCAGGTAATCCGTTTTCCCTTTCCAGATTTCAGACGGTTTGCTGCCCAGGGCCTGGAACAGATGATCTGGAGGTAGCGCAGGTTCAAGGCGGTCGACGGGAAAATCAAGCGTGAGAAATTCCCCGTTTTTATCTACCTTGAGGCTTCCGCTGTAACCAGAATCAAAAATCAGGTGATCTCCTTTGAAATTTAGATGATTAAATAGAACATGGGCCGCAGCCAATGTGGCATGACCACATAATTCGACTTCGGCAGTTGGGGTAAACCACCTGATTTCGAAAAATTTGTCTTTTTTTTTGAAAAATGCTGTTTCGGACAGGTTGTTTTCGGCAGCAATATTCTGTAAAATATTATCTGCGGGCCAAAAATCGAGCGGACAAACAGCCGCAGGATTACCTGAAAATAACTGATCTGAAAATGCATCTACCTGATAAATCGGAATTATCATAAATGGGGTTATCTGAAATTGCAAACGAGTTTGATCGTCCAAAGATACGTATTAAGGATCTATTCTGTTTGGAATTGGTTCTGAAATTGGGGCTGGTCATAAATATTTCAGCCAGGAGATGTTTCCGGTTAATAACGGACGACTCAAAGATGATAATGTCAGGAAAAATATATTTTATCCTGAAGTGATCTGATATTATTTTTCACAAAAAGCAATTGCTTCATAGGTATAAAGTTCTCCGTTTTTCCATCCATTCCATCCTATTCCTGCTTTATCACGGGCACAGTGTCCGAGAAACTCCTCTTTTGTCCAATTGGTATCGAGGGCAACCTGCGGAAGATACGTTCCACTACTTACTCCCTTTCTGATGAAGATTCCATGTTTGCCCAGTTGAATCTGATCGATGGAAGTGATCATTTCAAGCGGGGTAAGGACTGAGATTTCGATTTCCAGTTGATCAAGTTCATCCGGAGTGACAGGATTAAATCGTAAATCACGTGTTGCAGCAGCAATCGTCATTTCGCTTACCGTTTGATATAATGCGTCTTTTGGACTAAACTTTCCTATACAGCCCCTAAGTTCACCCTGTTTCTTCAAGGTTACAAAAACTCCGCAATGCCTCTTAAGTGTTGCAGAATGTTCTGTGTCCGCAGCATCTCCTTTTCTTTTTCTTTTCTTAAAGTATTTCAATAAACTGTCCCTTGCAATAGTTAATAAGGCACTTTTGTCAGCCTCTGTTATATTGAGGGATTTGTTTATTCTGTTAATTGCAATAGCCCAGTAACCGACTACACGATTTTTATCTCCGGATGGAATATCACCTGAATTTTTGTAGACTATTTTTTCGAATGCAATCTTTTTATTGTTGACTGTAAGATGGAGCAGGGTTTCAACTGCTGCTGCACCGCAAAGTCCGGTTAAAAGGTTTTTTGATAACGAATTACTGTTTTTATCACAGCAGGTTTTCAGACGTATGTTGTTATTAGTCAGGATAGCATCCGCGGTCTCTTCATCCGTTTTACAGGCAATATCATATGGTGGGTAGTGTGAAAAGTCACTGCTGATCACAAACAGATTTTCGGAATTAAACCAGGGTTTTAACGCTTCAGCAAGTTTATGACAGAGGTGTGACCGGTCGCAACCAATTATTATTGGGACAATTTTAAAATCATTGTATAACCAGTATTGAAGAAAAGGTAGTTGGACCTCAAGAGAATGTTCAGCCTGGTCTGCTGCTTCATCATAATAAATGAAAGCGTGTTTTTCTATCAGCATGGAAGCTGTTTCTTCATTGATGCTTGCTTTTCCTAAAGGTGTGACGTACTGACCTTTAGGATAAATACTGACGCCTTCAAAATATTTTCGGTGCGATGGTCCTATTATGAAAATATTTTTGTAGCGTGCCTGTCTGTTGAGCTTTGCATAGGCTGAAGCAGCCACCTGGCCTGAAAATGCATACCCGGCATGCGGAACAATTAAAGCGGCAACATCGGTTTCAGGCACTCTTGTTGCTTTTTCGAACAGCGTAGAAATTTGATTTTTTAACACTGTTGGGGCTGCCGGATAGAATGTACCCGCAACCGCCGGCATTCTGTTTTCCATTTTTGTTTGTTTTTTGTGAATATTATAACATAAACAGGTGTTTTAGGAATCTTTTTTTTCACTCATGGTTTTAAACCACTAAATTTAATAAAAAGGATTCAGATTTCCTCAGAATATTTGAGGTTTACCGGGATTTATTAATTTTATAGTTTTAACCAAATCTATTATGCGACAATACATTCTTGCAGAAACAAATTGGAAGACAGTTAAACAGGCTGATTTTGAGCTGGCCATATTGCCTTGGGGAGCCACTGAAGCCCATAATTACCATCTTCCATATGGTACGGATAATGTTCTTGCCGATCAAATTGCGGCTGAAGCGGCCCGTTTAGCCTTTAATCGCGGGGGGAAAGTGATTGTCCTGCCAACAATAGCCTACGGGGTAAATACGGGTCAACCTGACGTGACACTCGATATGAACCTTAATCCGGGAACACAAATGATGATTCTGAAGGATCTGATCACTGTCCTTGATCGCCAGGACATGCGTAAACTTGTGATTTTAAATACCCATGGAGGAAATGATTTTAAACAGATGATCAGGGAATTAAATCTACTCTTTCCCAAAATGTTTATTTGTCAGTGTAACTGGTTCAAAATCCCGGGCGGTGAAAGGTTGTTCGAGGATATGGGTGAACATGCCGGAGAGGTGGAGACCAGTTTTATGCAATATTTAAATCCTGAACTCATTCTGCCATTATCAGAAGCTGGTGAAGGGAATGCCCGGGAATTTAATGTTGATGCACTTAATGAAGGATGGGCCTGGGCTGAGCGGAAATGGACGCAGGTGACTCAGGATACGGGTATCGGAAATCCATCCATGGCAACTGCCGAAAAGGGAGAAATTTTCTTCAAACTGATCACCGAAAAAATTGGAGATTTTCTTTTCGATCTGGCTGTTTTAAAACCTGGTGATTTCTACAGGGAGAAATCCTGACCAAACTTGTCTTTAATATGATAATAGATTATAACCTTAAAGCAGAAGATTTAAAAGCAAAGCTTGACCGCTTCTGGAATCTTTCCGGAGAAAAAATTCTCAGCATTGAATCGGAATTTGATCAGCGTTCGGGAGCACCTGTATTTACTGTAAACGGGAAATACTCAACACGTGGGTGGACCGAATGGACCCAGGGTTTTCAGTACGGTTCAGCAATTCTCCAGTTTGATGCTGCAGGTGATGAAACATTCCTGGAAATCGGGCGCAAAAATACGGTGGATAGAATGGCTCATCATATCAGTCATATCGGTGTTCATGATCATGGATTCAACAACATAAGTACTTACGGGAATCTGCACCGACTGATGAAGGAAGGCCGGATTCCTCAGAATACCTGGGAAAATAATTTTTACGAGCTTGCCTTAAAAGCTTCCGGTGCTGTCCAGGCAAGCCGGTGGAGTAAAACCGTTGAAGGAGGCTATATCTATTCATTCAATGGTCCTCAATCCCTGTTTGTCGATACCATTCGTTCGTGCAGGGTCCTTATGATCGCGCATCGTTTGGGTCACTTCCTGCCCGGAGAGAATGATATCAAAATTTCACTTTTCACCAGAGGTATAGAACATTTGCTTTCAACGGCCAAATATTCAATTTATTACGGCGAAAAACGTGACGTCTGGGATGAATGGGGACGTACAGCCCATGAATCTGTTTTTAATCCTGTCGACGGCAATTACCGTTGTCCTAATTCACAACAGGGTTATACCGGCTTTTCGACCTGGACTCGTGGTCTCGCTTGGGCGATGCTGGGATTTGCCGAGGAAATTGAGTTTTTAAATACCCTTCCGGCTGATGAATTTGATGCTTTCGAAAAAGCTGGTGTAACAGGCCGGTTACTCAAAGCAGCCGAAGCAACCTGTGATTTCTATATCAGTCATACTCCGGTCGATGGTATTCCATACTGGGATACCGGTGCACCGGGCCTGGTTCACCTGGATGATTATCTTGCCCGGCCCGCTGATCCATACAATGCATTCGAACCGGTGGATAGTTCTGCCGCTGCAATTGGAGTTCAGGGACTCCTTCGGCTGGGCAGGATACTCATTTCAAATGGAAACACAGACAAAGGAATCTGCTATTGGCAGGCCGGATTAACGGTGATGTCGCGGCTACTCGAAACGCCGTATTTGTCGGTCGATCCAAAACACCAGGGTATTTTGCTTCACTCGGTGTATCACCGCCCAAACGGTTGGGACAATATTCCTGATGGGTTTAAAATACCGTGTAACGAATCAAGTATGTGGGGCGATTATCACATGCGCGAATCTGCCTTGTACTTATTGCGAATTATTTCAGGAGCAAGGTATTACACATTTTTCAACGGATTAATCTAAATAATGGCGTCTAAAATATCAGATTTCTCAAAATTGTGTGTTCATACACTCACGACCAAACCCTGGGATATAGAGACTTGCGTGAAAAATTATTCTGAAGCGGGTATTCATGGGATAACTATTTGGCGTAATGTGTTGGAAAACAAAAATCTGACGGAGGTCAGGTCGCTTCTCGATGATCATGGAATGGAAGTGGTTTCGCTCTGCCGTGGCGGATTCTTTCCATCGGTGGATATATCCAGGCGTAATGAAGCAATTGATGACAATTTTCGCGCGATTGAGCAGGCAGCAGCGGTTGGAGCTCCGTTGATTGTGCTGGTTTGTGGAGCAGATGGCCGTCAGTCGCTCGAAAAATCGAGAGAGCAGATTGCCGATGGCATTCTCCGGATTCTTCCTGCAGCTCAAAGTGCCGGCGTAAAACTGGCTATCGAACCGCTTCATCCGATGTATGCAGGCGACCGTTCGGCCGTTAATACAATGAAGCAGGCAAATGATATGGCGGAATTGATCAATTCAGAGTGGGTCGGCATTGCTGTTGATGTCTATCATTTGTGGTGGGACGATAACCTTAAATCTGAAATAAAACGTTGTGCCGGTAAGGATCATTTATTTGCTTTCCATATTTGTGACTGGAATGTTCCAACCCTTGATTTTTTGAATGATCGCGGATTAATGGGTGATGGTTGTATCCCTATTCCTGAAATTAGAGGTTGGGTGGAGGACGCCGGGTTTAGCGGATTTAATGAAGTAGAGATCTTTTCCGATAAATACTGGGCAACTGAACAGAAAGTTTTTCTTGAAAAAATTAAACATGCATATTTAAATTTTACCTGAGATGAAAAAACGCGATTTCCTGATTCTTTTTATCTTTATTTTGTTATCGTTTCCCGGATTTGCACAATTACCCGTCGGTGAAAAAATAGACCGCGGGGTAATCGCCCTGACTATCTCTGAAAATGAGGTCTATGTCGGTTGGCGGCTGCATCAGAATGATGTTCCCGATGTCGCATTTAATATTTACCGTGCTGAGGTTGGTTTCACTGATTTTATAAAAGTAAATGCATCGCCAGTGCTGAAAACAACCGACTATCGCGATACATCCGTTAAGCCGGGCAGGGGATACCGATACCGGGTTAAAATACTGAACAATGGCAGCGAAGAAAATTGTCCGGGTGAAGCCTATGTGTTCACCCTTACGGATAATAAACCTTATTTGTCTGTAAAATTGAGGGATGATATAAAAGCTAAACGGATTGGTCTGGGTGATCTCGATGGAGACGGGGCTTATGATTTTGTAATTCAGCACCCCGATTTTAATGTCGATCCGTATCATAAACCAGGTTACTGGAAGCGCAGTCCCGAAACATATAAGCTTGATGCCTATTCATCGGCAGGAAAATTTTTATGGCGATACGATATGGGATGGTCGATCGAATTGGGTACATGGTATTCGCCTTACATGATTTACGACATCGATCAGGATGGGAAAGCCGAAATCTATGCAAAAGCAGGTGAAGGTGATCCGCGCGAAATGGATGGCCATGTGCTTGACGGGAAAGAATACCTCGTAAAAATAAATGGGTTAACCGGTAAACTAGAAACCAAAAAGGAATGGCTTACGAAAGAAGGATTTGATTCGTATAATTACTGGAGCCGCAATTTCTTGTCAGTGGCCTACCTCGATGGAAAGAACCCGTCGCTGATTGAGCAACGGGGAACCTACACGATCATCAAAACGCGCGCACTTGATAAGAATCTGCAAAAACTATGGTATTGGGAGAGCACGGGTGATTATGCAAATTATAAAGGACAGGGTCAGCACGGAATTATGTCGGCTGATATTGATTCCGATGGCAGGGACGAACTGATCATAGGAACCGCCGCGCTGAATGACAACGGTATCCCGATGTGGCGGACAGGTCTTGGGCACAATGATGCCGGATACATTGCCGATATTGATCCTTCGAGACCCGGACTTGAAATATTTTATGGTATTGAAACACGATCTCCCAAAAATGGAGTTTGTCTGGTAGATGCCCGAACGGGAGAGATTATCTGGGGATTCGACGGTAAAACCACCCATGTTCATTCGCAGGGAATGGTGGGAGATATTGATCCTGCTCACCCGGGAATGGAATGTTATGCGGGGGAGGCGAAAGGCGGTGACCAGTATTTTATGTATGCGGCAGGTGGTGACCGGTTGTCAGATAAAGATATGGGATCTTTAAACCCGCGTCCCGTGTGGTGGGATGCGGATGAATTGAAAGAGGTGAATATTGATAATCAGATATTTAAGTTTAAGGGTGATACTTTATTGAAAATCGAAGGTAAAGTAATGATGATTGCTGATATACTGGGTGACTGGCGCGAAGAAATCGTGACGAGTCTTCCGGGTGAATTACGCATTTATTCGACCAATATTCCGGCAATTAACCGAAAAATTTGCCTGATGCAGAACCGTCAGTACAGGGTAGGAGTAGCAGGTTCCACGATGGGGTATTTTTATCCTCCGCAGTTAGGTATCAAAAAATAGATAGTAAACATAATAATTAAAAAATTTACAGATGATAACGGTTCACAAAGTAGGGATAATCATGAACGGGGTCACCGGTCGGATGGGTACAAATCAACATCTGATGCGATCGATTGTCGAAATTATTAAACAGGGCGGGGTGCAGGTGAGTCCTTCTGAATTTATCATGCCCGATCCCATTCTCGTTGGCCGCGATGAAGTGAAACTTCGTAAGCTCGCCAAAATGTCTGGAGTTGACAAATGGACAACTAACCTCGACGAAGTGATCAATGACCCGCAATACCAGGTTTATTTCGATGCGCAGACGACAGGTCGCAGGGCTGATGCTGTGAAAATGGCAGCAAGGGCAGGAAAACATGTTTACTGTGAAAAACCAGTTGCTGTTGATACGGCTACCGCCCTTGAACTCTATAGGGTTTGCGAGGAAGCAGGGGTAAAACATGGAGTGGTACAGGATAAACTCTGGCTGCCCGGACTCATGAAGCTTAAACGGTTAATGGAAAACGATTTCTTCGGAAAAATTCTCTCTGTACGGGGTGAATTCGGGTACTGGGTATTCGAGGGATTTAATGTTCCTGCGCAACGACCGAGCTGGAACTACCGAAAGGAAGATGATGGAGGAATTATTGTTGATATGTTGTGCCACTGGCGATATGTGCTCGATAATCTGTTTGGGAATGTGAAAGGGGTATTCTGCCTTGGTGCGACCCATATTCCGGAACGCGTTGATGAACAGGGAAAAGTCTATCAGTGTACAGCCGACGATGCGGCCTATGCAACTTTTGGGCTGGAAGGCGGCATTATCGCGCATTTCAATTCCTCCTGGGTCACCAGGGTCCGGCGCGATGATTTGCTCACCTTACAGGTCGATGGAACGAAGGGTTCGGCAGTAGCCGGATTGCGCGAATGCTGGACCCAGCACTATGGAAATACTCCCAAACCGGTATGGAATCCCGATATCCCTAATCCGATTAATTTCTACGAAGGATGGTCGAAAGTTCCGGAACAGGAGGTTTTTGACAATGCATTCAAAGCGCAATGGGAATTGTTCCTCAAACATGTGGTTAAGGATGAACCATTTCGCTGGAACCTCATGGAAGGAGCTAAAGGAGTTCAATTAGCCGAAAAAGGACTCGAAAGCTGGGCTAAAAAAAGCTGGGTGGAAATCCCAAAACTGAATTTGTAATAAAAAATAAGTTTATGTCAAAAATAGCCTTGATAACTGGCGGGACCCGGGGAATTGGACTGGGAATAGCCATTGAACTGGCAAAAGCCGGATTTGATCTGGCAATCAACGGAATGCGTGATGAGGTTGAAGTAAAAGCCGTAATCGCGGAACTGAGTGATTACGGAGTTCAGGTTGACTATTTCCGTGGAGATGTGTCAAAAAAGGTGGATCGCAATGGAATAATTGAAAAAATTTTAGAGCGATTTGGAAAGATAAATGTACTCGTCAATAATGCGGGGATCGCTCCCCCCGAACGAAAGGACATTCTTGAGGCGACAGAGGAAATTTTTGAATATGTGCTCAATGTCAACCTTCAGGGGCCTTATTTTCTTACACAACGAGTTGCCAACGCGATGATTGCAGGTAAGAAACAAATGGTTGATGATTTCTTTTGCATCATCAATATTTCATCTGTATCGGCAACCGTAGCTTCGGTAAACCGGGGCGAGTATTGTATTTCGAAGGCAGGTATTGCCATGGCCACAAAATTATGGGCATCAAGACTTGGTGAGTTCGATATCCCCGTTTATGAAATTCAACCCGGGGTGATCCGCACCGATATGACTTCAGGCGTTATTTCCAAATATGATCAGTTATTTGCAAACGGACTTGCCATTCAGCAGCGCTGGGGTGTTCCATCCGATATCGGAAAAGTCGCAGCAGCAATGGCTACAGGATCAATGCCCTATTCCACAGGTCAAGTTGTATTGGTGGATGGTGGAATGACGATTCCAAGGTTATAGGAGAAGTTTGCCTTATTCAACAGGGCAGGCCGTTCATGGAATGATGATACAAAGATTGTAGATCATAATATATTTATATCTTTACAATCATTTTATAGAACAACCCAATCGCAATGGCGATCGAAAAACTCAGAAACGTTCCAATAATGATGTACTCTGTTTTTTTATGGTCCAGTGCATTTTTCAAATCGCCAAAGCGGAATATTGATTTTGCGGCAATCAAAAATCCTATTGCGCTAAATTCGTTGATGACAATAAATGTAAAGATCAGTAAACGTTCCATAGTGCCAATCTATTTACCGGCATTTTCCAGTCCTTTATACAAGCCGGTTGCTTCGAGCTCATTGCTCCATTTTTGAGTCAGTTTCCCGATCAGGATCGAAGATGGAGCGCTCAGTAAAATAAACATCAGAAATAACCACCAAAATTTCGGACTGTTGATCAATGCGGTAACTGAGTGGTTGAATAATTGAAACTGACCTGAATAGGCTAACCAGACGAATACGATGATCACCAGGTGTAATAACTGATCTGCCAAAAAAATCCAGATACTTGTCTTCATGGTCTTATAATTATTTCAATGATGTCATATACATCCCCCGGTTTATATTCAAATATATAAGTTTTGCAGCTTATATTATACACTTATAATCCATGCAGTTTATAATTGATTTGTGTTGACATCAGCCTTTTTGTTGTTGTGGAATAACAATTAAATGTGATAGAAACACAAATGGGAACCACCCTTTTGGAGTTGTTCCCATTTCGTCGCTTTCGAATTGCTTCGGCCGCGGCGTCAGACTACGGTTATGTGGCTGGCTGCATTTTCATCTGCTTCGTGCTTACGCATTCCAAAAATTACTTTCAACCCATCGCGTTCGGATAGTGCCTTTTACAGCATTACCTTCCGGCTGTCCTTTCGGTATTTCCTTGCGGAAGACCTTCCCGGACGGAGTGTTGTAGAGAATACAGTGTGGTTCATCTCTCGCGATCTGTACTTCTGCTGTATGGAACATTTTGGGCTTTGCAGCTTTTGATGTTCCCCGGAATAGCTGAAGAAACTTGCGTCTCTTTTTTCTCCCGGTCTTAACTCAACCTACTAATGAACGACTGGCGTTACTTCCGGCTGACTGAACGGATAAGATCACTCTTTTCGTCCAACCTCTGACTCTTCCGTTGCGCAAACCCGAGGGTTTGAATGATCTGGTTCTTTGATCAACTAAGAACATTTTCCCGTCTCCGCTACTTCAGAGTAACCTTTTATCGCTTACCTGATATTTCAAAGATACACGACTTGCACTACGCGTGCAAATATTTTAGGTCATTTGTATTAACTATGTATCAACATGGGTTATCAACAATTGTTAATAACTTTTATGTGATTAATAAATTGATATTTAGTGCTGTATGATTTTTTATAAATAAAATAGCACTGTTTTATTACCTTTTATATGCCTGATTAGTCTTTTTTTTACAATTAAAACAGACTTTTATATTCGGGTCAGCCACTTATAACCGCGCAAATTTATTTTCACGGTTAGATGAGATTTTATTCGTTTAATTCATTGCCTCTCCGGGTGCATATTGCTTCA
>JBBRGI010000087.1:0-12663 GCA_038240855.1 Bacteroidales bacterium
GATCTTAAACAAGGTTGGAAATTCGTTTGGTAAAGGACTGGCCGTGTTAATCCAGTTATTAAATCCTGAAATAATTGTCCTTGGAGGGCCTATCTCAAAAGCACAACAGTTTATTTTAACGCCGATACAGCAGACACTGAATCAGGATTGTCTCGAAAAAATCTCAAGTAACGTACGGATTGAGATCTCTGAAATTGATGAACATTCCGGTTTGCTGGGACTTTGCGCACGCCTGTTTCAGAAAGTACTGGGTGATGTCACGGAGGTGAAATAATTTTTTTTATAGCCGAAACATATTTCCGAATTATTTTGGTTCTTCCCTGAGTACCAATTTGACCTTATCTGCATTGATAATCGCGGTATAAAATGTAGTCTGGCTGGTGCATTCAAGCCAAATGGAGTCTTTCATCTGCAGAACTGTTTTTTAGTTTGTCGAAGTATTCCTGCTTGCCACTGGCTGTCGTTACATTTTCGCGGAAGTCATAGGCTCCCATTCCCGTTATTCTTCTTTGAAATGTGCCTGACATTTTTCCATCTTTTAGGTCGAGCTGAACTATTCCATTTTCAATCGATCGGGCATTGTCCAGATTTACAGATTCATAGATCATGTACAAGGGCTTCTTTATTTTTTTCCCTAAAGTGAAGTTTAATGTTTTCTTAATCTAAATTGGTTGTATTAGTCAACTAATTCAGCTTATCTTTGTCCTAAATTATTTACCGGGAATGGATACAACTAAGCCGTTGGGATATATATTGGACCAAAGTCTTCGGGTTATTAGAAACCAGATGATTTCGGAATTCAGGAAAAAGGAAATTGACCTGACGATAGAACAGTTCGTTATTTTGCACATGTTGAATTCAGATTGTGAACTGATTCAGCGTGATCTGGCCCATGAACTGAATAAGGACAAATCAATTATAGTTCGTCAGATCAACTATTTATTGAAAAATCAATATATAACAGGCAGGACAAACAATGACGACAAAAGGAAAAAGAACCTGATCCTGACAGAAAAAGGTTCGGCGATACTGGCTAAAATGAAGGCAGTGGCTCATGAAGTATCTGAAAAGCTACTGACAGGTGTAGCCGAAACAGAGCTTGAAATCTTTCAGAAAGTGCTGAAACAAATACAGGCGAACGGGGGAGTCGAAGAGGTGAATTGCTGATATATATTATCAATCAGAATAGAAAACAACTTAAAAGGGATGAAGATAAATATACATTTTATAGGGCTGGCAATCGGCATAGTACTCATTGCAGCGACATCGTGCTCAAATAAGCAAAAAAACGGGCAGAGCGGAACAGTTCAACAGGTGAAAGAATACCCGGTTTTTGCTGTTAAGCCACAATCCACGAGGCTTTTTAAGGATTATCCAACCAAACTCCAGGGTCAGCAAACCGTTGAAATCCGATCGAAAATTGCCGGGTATATCGAACAGATACTTGTTGATGAAGGGGCTTATGTGAAAAAGGGACAGGTTCTTTTTCGTTTGAATGCCAATGATATTCAGGCAATGGTTCGTTCATCCGAAGCACAGGTTAAGGTTGCCGAAGCCGAAGTCTACACGGCTCAGGTCAATGTCGAAAAAACCAAACCGTTGGTTGAGAAAAATATCATCAGTAAGTTTGACCTCCAGTCGGTTGAGTCGGCACAGAAATCCAAAGAGGCACAACTGGCCCAGGCTAGGGCGAACCTCGAGAACGCTAAAGCAAACCTGCAATATACCCGCATTGCAAGTCCTGCAGAAGGTACAATCGGAACCTTTCCTTACCGTGTTGGCAGCCTGGTTAGCAGTTCGAGTGTTGAGCCGCTCACAACCGTTTCCAATACGGAAAATATGTATGCCTATTTTTCGTTCAACGAAAAAGAATTCCTGACCTTAACCAAGGGTCTTGAAGGTAAAAATCTCCAGGAAAAATTTACCAGGTTACCAGGTGTCTCACTGATTCTGGCCGATAACTCGGTATACAACCAGGCTGGCAGAATTGAAACTGCGAGTGGATTGATCGATCAGCAAACAGGTGCCGTTAATATTCGTGCCAGTTTTCCCAATCCTGAAGGACTTTTGCGCAGCGGAGGCAGTGGTCTGGTACGAATCCCGAAGCACATCGATTCCGCAATCATTATTCCGCAGAAATCGGCTTGGGAATTACAGGGAAAACATTTTGTTTATGTTGTAGGTGGTGACAATAAAGTTCATAATACCGAAATCGAAGTACTTGTCGGCAACCTTAAAGATTCGTATGTTGTCACCAGCGGACTAAAAGCCGGAGATCAGGTCGTACTCGAAGGAATTGCTGCCTTGCGCAACGATACCGAAATCAAAATTAAACTCGTTGACGCGGGAAACCTTTCCGAAAATACGCCGGAGATAAACCAGGTTAAAAATTAATCAAGGGAAAGTATGTTCAGAAAATTTATAGAACGTCCGATCCTGTCATCGGTCATTTCAATTATAATTGTAATACTGGGTGTTCTGGGACTGATCAGCCTTCCCATAGAACAGTACCCTGACATCGCACCTCCAACGATTCGGGTGTCGGCTTCGTATACCGGGGCTAGCGCAGAGACGGTGCTGAAAAGTGTCGTGATTCCGCTTGAAGAGCAAATAAATGGCGTCGAAAACATGACTTATATGGCCTCCTCTGCCAATAACGACGGTTCGGCCTCCATTGAAGTTTTCTTTAAACAGGGCATTAACGCCGACATGGCTGCAGTGAATGTTCAAAACCGTGTTGCACGTGCTACAAGTTTACTCCCGGCTGAAGTAACCCGGGCCGGTGTGATTACGGCCAAGCGTCAGAACAGCATGTTGCTTGTATTTTCGTTGTACAGCGAAAATGGGGAGTTCGACGAAACGTTTCTGCAAAACTACAGTAAAATCAACCTTCTGCCCCAGATACAGCGTGTGAACGGTGTTGGTGAAGCCATGGTTTTTGGTGCTAAGGATTACTCGATGCGGATATGGCTCAAACCCGATATCATGGCTTCGTACAGCTTAATACCATCGGATGTAATTGCGGCACTGAATGAACAAAATCTGGAAGCAGCTCCGGGGCGCCTCGGTGAATTGAACGGGCAATCGTTTGAATATGTCATTAAATATAAAGGGAAACTTTCGCAACCGGCAGAATTTGAAAACATCGTTATTAAAGCGGATAAGGATGGTAACATTTTAAGGCTTAGTGATGTCGCGAGGGTTGAAATGGGTGCTTTGAACTATTCTGTTTCAACCTCCGCGATGAACAAACCGGGAATTACGATGGCCGTTTTTCAGGCTGCCGGGTCAAATGCCCGCGAAGTAATTATCGAAGCAAAAAAAGTACTGGATGAGAGTTCCAAATCATTCCCGGCAGGTATCAAATACAAAATACTGGTTGATGCTAACCAGTTTCTCGATAGTTCGATATCAAAAGTACTTATAACGTTGCTGGAAGCTTTCATCCTGGTATTTATTGTTGTGTTCGTATTCCTCCAGAATTTTAGGGCTACACTGATTCCTGCAATTGCGGTTCCTGTGGCCATTATTGGGACCTTCTTTTTTCTGAGCCTGTTCGGATTCACCATCAACCTTCTTACCCTTTTTGCGCTTGTACTTGCAATCGGTATTGTTGTCGATGATGCGATTGTAGTAGTCGAGGCAGTACATGCCAAACTCGATCAGGGGGCAAAGAATGCCCGTGAAGCTGCAGTTTCGGCGATGGATGAAATCTCCACAGCAATCGTCTCCATAACATTGGTAATGTCAGCGGTATTTATTCCTGTCACATTTATTACAGGCACAACGGGGGTATTTTACAAACAGTTTGGAGTAACTCTGGCAGTCGCGATTTTAATTTCGGCAATCAATGCCTTGACCCTGAGTCCTGCCCTTTGTGCCATATTTCTCAAACCTCATGATAAAAATGAGTTGCATAATAAAGGATTTTTGCAGCGTTTCTATACCTCTTTTAATGTGGCATTCGAAGCCATGACATCGCGTTATAAAAAAACGACCCATTTCTTTATGGCCCGAAGATGGATGTCTATGGTGCTGATTGTCCTTTTCTCAGGGGTATTATGGTTTCTGATGAAAACCACACCAACGGGTTTTGTGCCGGCGGAGGATATGGGGCGCATGTTTATTGATATTAGTCTGCCCCCGGCAACTTCTTTGGAGGAGACGAAAAAAATTGTTCAAAAGGTTGATATGATTGTTGAAAGCATTCCTGAAATGGAGGGCAGAACCGCGATTGTTGGAAATTCGCTGATCAGCGGGAGGGGTAGTTCATACGGGATGTTGATCTGCAGTCTGAAACCATTTGAGGAAAGAAAAGAGAAAGGTCAGGACATTAACACGATAATTGGGAAATTGTATTCGATGACCTCACAAATCAAGGGAGCCAAGATTATCATTTTTACCCCGCCGATGGTGTCCGGTTTTAGTATTTCGGGAGGGTTTGAACTGAAACTCGAAGACAAAACCGGAGGAGACATCCGGCAGTTTGAAAAAAATGCGGGAGCATTTCTTGGTGCACTCAACCAACGTCCTGAAATTCAGTATGCCACAACCTCTTTTAATTCAAACTTCCCGCAATACCAGGTCGATGTAAACGCCGCCCGCTGTAAGCAATCGGGAATTTCCGTAAGTGCTGTCTTATCGTCTTTGCAGGGGTATGTCGGCGGCTTTTATGCTTCCGATTTTAACCGCTTTGGAAAACAATACCGGATAATGGTGCAGTCGGAACCCAAATACCGGGGAAATCCCGAAGATCTTAACAATATTTTTGTGCGTACTTCCAGCGGTGAAATGGCCCCGATTACGGAATTTATTTCAATGAAAAGGGTTTTCGGTCCCGAAAACATTACTCGTTTTAATATGTACACCTCCATTGCTGTGAATGGTTCGCCGAACGTGGGGTACAGTTCGGGCGATGCTATTAAAGCGGCCCAGGAAGTAGCTGCCCAAACACTGCCACCGGGTTATGGATATGAATTCTCCGGACTGACCCGCGAAGAGTTAACTTCCGGGAGCCAATCGGTCCTGATTTTTGCCCTGAGCATTATCTTTGTTTTCTTTCTCCTGGCGGCACAATACGAAAGCTTTATGTTACCATTATCGATTATTTTTTCATTGCCTGTCGGGATAGCCGGTTCGTTTATTTTCGCCAGAATAATGGGTGTTCAGAATAATATCTATTTTGAAATTTCACTGATCATGCTAATCGGCCTGCTTGCCAAGAATGCCATCCTGATCGTAGAGTTTGCCTTGCAACGCCGTCATCGCGGAATGCCGATTATACAGTCAGCCATTGAAGGGGCAACTGCCCGTTTACGCCCGATCCTGATGACCTCTTTTGCCTTTATTTTCGGACTGATTCCGTTGGTAATCGGAGGAGGAGTAGGTGCCAATGCAAACCGCTCCATCGGAGTTGGTGCTGTAGGGGGTATGTTAATCGGAACAATAATTGGAATACTGGTTATCCCCTCCATGTTTGTGATTTTCCAGACCTTACAGGAAAAAATCCGAAAATATGAAATTCCTGAAATGCAGGAAACTGACGATCTTGAAGAATAGTTTATGATGAATAATCGCAAAATAGAAATGAGAACAAATTTAATAAAATATATCCTTACAATTGCCGTCTTTTCTGCGGTACTGATTTCATGCAACACTTCCCGACAGTTCCGGCGCAATTCAGTCAGCACAGAGGGACTTTACGGTATTCCGGAAGATACAGATACTGTCTCCATAGCTGATAAACCCTGGCAGGAACTTTTTACCGAAACCTACCTGAAGGAGCTTATCCGGGAAGGTTTGGAAAACAATGCTGATCTGTTGATTGCTGTGCAAAGAGTCTACGAAGCCGAGGCGTATTTTTCGCAAAGCAAGGCGACTCTTTTACCGGGTATTTCGGCGAGAGGAACCGCAACTTATATACGAACACCTGAGTCAGTTAATTCAGATGGTCCGCGTGAAGTGGTCAGTTTTCAACTGGGATTGGAATCGAATTGGGAGATTGACCTTTGGGGCAAATTGAACAGCTCGAAACGTGCTGCCTATGCCAACCTGCTGGCCACCGATGCCGGTCAGAAAGCAGTACAGACCAGGCTGGTATCAGATATTGCCAGCGTCTACTACCACCTCATTGGTTTAGATGCAAAACTGGATATCACCCGAAAAACTGTTACAAACAATATCGATATTGTTGAGACCATAAAGGCATTGAAAGAAAGCGGGAGAGTAACCGGAGCGGCTGTTGTACAAAGTGAAGCTTCGCGTTATGCCACCGAAGTGACCATTCCTGATCTGGAACAACAGATTCGTGAAACTGAAAACGCCCTTTGCCTAATATTAGGTCGTACTCCGGGAACTATAGAACGTGGAAAAATTGATAATCAAACGCTGGCGACGTTATTAAAAACAGGGGTTCCCGCTCAACTGCTCCAAAACCGGCCCGATGTAATGCAGGCCGAATATGATGTGATGAGTGCTTACGAAATGACTAATAGCGCCCGTGCCTTTTTTTATCCCTCACTCACATTGACCGCCTCGACAGGATTTGCGGCCTCAGATATCAATCAACTACTTGATCCAAAATCGTTTGCGGCTAATGTAATAGGCGGACTTACTCAGCCGTTGTTTAATAAAAAAGTAAACATCACCCGGCTCAGAGTGGCCCGTGCTCAACAGGAACAGGCGCTGATCAATTTTCGGAATACGTTGTTGATGGCAGGACAGGAAGTAAATAATGCAATGGGTTCATACGAAGGATCAGTCCGGAAAATAGCTTTGCGCACATTACAGCTTGAGTCTTTGGTAAAATCGGTCGATTATACCAAAGAATTGCTGAACTATGGTTCGGCCAACTATACCGAAGTCCTCAATGCACAAACAAGCCTTTTGTCTGCTCAGTTAAGCAGTGTTAATGACAGACTACAACAACTCAATGCCGTTGTATCACTTTACCGGGCGCTAGGGGGAGGGTGGAAGTAGCATCAAGTGTGGCGCAACTACAAAAATCTTTGTAATTTTCAATTTGCAGGTCGTGATCAATTAATCTCAACCATTTCCTGCTCTTTGGAATGCTTTGAGGATTTTTGACTTTCGGTGGTGATTTCGAGGTGATCGGCAACAATTTCAGCAATATCTTTCACCGGGGCATCCGAAAATGGGGCGAGGCTCTTTTTACACATAGGACATGAGGTGGCCACAATTTCCGGACCCGGGCTGTTAAGGCTTCCGGCAGTGGTTTTGGTGATTTCACCCCGTTCATCAGGACTGATTGTGAGATTTCCCAGGCTCCCCCCGCAGCAAAGGGCATTTTCTCTCTCCCGGAGTATGGGCACCAGATCGGTAAAATGATTCAGCAGGAGTCGCGGCTGCTCGTAAATACCCGAACCTCTGCCCAATTCACATGGATCGTGGTAGACGACCTTTTTTCCGGAAGGATGAACAGTAATTTTTTTCTGCAGAATCAATTCGGGCAAATATTCACTGTGATGCAGTACCCTGATTCTTAAATGATAATCTTCCGTAAAACTCTTGTAACAAATAGGGCAGGAGGTAACAAGTGTTGTTGCTCCCGAAGCAATGATTTGTTGACGGTTATGCTCCATTAATTTAGCTGCAGCGTCGAACTGACCTGACAGTTTGAGCGGTCGCCCGCAGCATACGGAACCTTCTTTATCAAGAAAAAGATAGTTTACCTTTGCAGCTTTGAAGATTTTTTCCATCGAACGGCTGATTGCCGGTGAAAGATGGCTCATACATCCGGCAAAATAAATCACCTTCGTTTTTTCGATGGACTGATGTTGTTGCAAATATTTGAATCCTTCATGATGTTCCAGGGCACTCTTTTTGCGTTGAAGAAGTCTTTGCCGGGTAAGATCAATCCCGATAGGACAAGCTACATTGCATCTTCCGCACATCAGGCAGTTGTCCGTAAGGTCGGGCCGCAGTTGATCATAGCGGTATTCGCGCAGAAAATAGACCATCTGGTTCTTTTTCCGGGCATCCATCTGGCAGGTATCGATGCAAATGCCGCAACGTGAACACGATTGAACTTCAATCTCCGAAAATCCGGTAAAAGAGTCATTTGTTTTAAGTCCCCAGTTTCGAAGCAAAATCAGCAGCACCTCTGTGGGGATGTGCATGTACCGGGAATAGGGGATCGCAACCATAAAGGCACCTAGTGACAGTGAGTACATCCACCAGAATACAATAGAAAGGTGCTGCACAGGAATGAAAAGGGCCATAAAATTACCGATTGGCTGTGTCAAAAAACTTCCATTGCCGGAAAAGCCTGCAGTTGAGCTCTCGGCCAATAGACGCAAAGGAAAGATCAGCCACAATGCACTCAATGCCAGGCGATCGCCAAAGGAGTGTTTAGTGGCACTTTTGGTCCCCGTCACTCCTGGACGAAAACGGCGTAACAGGGCAATGCCAACTCCGGACAAAATCAGCAATAATATGAGATCCATTGTCGCGTTGAAAAGTGACAGCATACCGCTTTGATGCGGATGTTGTTCAAAGTACCTGAAAAAGACTGGGTAGTATAATTCATTGGCATGCTTGCCCGTATAATAAAGCGTTTCAAATTTACCTACTACTATCAGCAAAAACCATCCAAACGCGAGGCTCATATGCATATAACCAAGCAGTACGTTGTTTTTGAAAACCTTACGGTGTAAAAGACACTCCATGAATATTTCGCGAAGTGCATGAAGTGTCTTTAAGGAAAAGAACTTTGACCCGATGGTTTTCAGGTTTCCCGTTTCGAGATGACTCAGCCATTTGAAATACCGCAACGAAAGCAGTGCAACCAAAATGACCATTCCCGCAGAAAATGGAAGTACAAACAGGTTAAAGTGCATGACGTAAGTTTAAAGCGCGTTTAATGTTCTGAATCACATTCCTTGTATTTATGCCGCGCGGGCACACCAACTGGCATTTTCCGCACAACATACATTTGGCTGCTTCTTCGGCAATTCCCTTCGTTTCACCCCGCCGGATCAGCAGTTTGATTTTCCGGGGATTGAAGTCTGTTAACCGGGCAGCTGAACAGGTCGCGGTACAACTTCCGCAACCGATACACCATTTAAAGGAGGGTTCATGCAGGGTCACAAATTCGGAAATCGAAAAATCGTTGTTTTCGAAATCTATATGTCGCCCTTTTAATATGGAAAATCCCCAGTCCTTCATTAATATTTAATTTTTCAATTTATAGCTTTCGGAAATATCTACGAAGGCTGCAATAGTTTGATGAACATATAAAGTGTTACGCCGATATTTAGTTATTCTTTATTGGCTTTTCGTTCTCTCTGAGCCATGCGATTATCTTTACAGTTGCAGCTCTTGCATCGGTTAGTGTCTCGGCAACCGATAATGGTTCCCTGCACGTGCCGGCAATAAAAATACCCGGCGTATGGGTCTCATTCTGTGCAAAATGTGGATCTGCCCCTGCCAGGAAATTACCTGAGGTAAAAGTCAGTGAGGCAGAATTTCCAATTGCGGATGTACGGGAAGCGGGTATCATTCCTGCCAGTAAAACAACAAGGTCGAAATTCATTCTCATCGGGCGTCCCGAAAGGGTATCTTCTGCTTTTAACTGTAACGATCCGTCAATATTTTCGCCAATTTCGGAGACACGTCCCCGGATAAATGTGATGCCCCATTTTTGTTGTGCTTCAATGTAAAGCTCTTCATAGTTTTGCCCGAACATTCTCAGGTCCATATAAAAATTGAAGATTTCAGCCTCAGGCAAAATTGTTTTTAATTCGATTGCCTGTTTTACACCGGTGATGCAGCACATGCGGGAACAATGGACATTGCCTGTCTTTTTGTCACGCGAACCTACGCAATGGATAAAAGCAATTCTTCGCGGCATTTTGCCTGATGATGTTTTCAATCCATTTTCCGATTTAAGGTGTTCTTCCAAATCAACTGAGGTGATCACATTGTCGTATATTTTATAGCCGTATTCTTCCTTTTTTTGGGCATCAAATACCTGGAATCCCGTCGCGAACAAAACAACATCGGCGGCATAAGACTGACCATCGGCTAAAATTACCTTGTGACGGTCAGCGTCCGGAATCAAATCAACTACTTCGGCATTTGTGATGATCTTCGGCGGATTCATTTTAAACCCGTTAGCCAGGTAGTTCTGCACTTCAACTGAACTGCGAAATCCCGGAAACAATTTGTACCATAACCTCAGTTTTCCTCCCGTTTGGTTCTCTTTTTCAAAAACGGTTACCCTATACCCTGCGGTTCCAAGAATTGATGCTGCTTCGAGTCCTGCCGGTCCGCCTCCGATGATGGCAATATGTTGTGAATCAATGGTCATTGTTGTGGTTTAGGGTTTTTAAGGATTAAACAATTAAAAATTGTGGTTTTTGGGGTTCTCCGATATTCTGACCCCGGGAGCCAAGATATTTTTCTTCTTTATTATAGTTGATGCCCAGTTTGTCCATCAGTGGTTCGACTGAGACCTGGTGCATCTGCAGGCCAAGTTCCCATGGAGAATAACCCATTACCAAGCCTGCCATTTCTTCGTAGGTCAGCACAGGGATTCCCATACCACGATTATCATAGGTTATTCCCTCCAGTTCCGCGATGGTGTATTGCCACCTGTCGAGGAACATCGAGCATCCCGGACAATTGGCTACAATAAAATCGGGCTGGTAAGGTCGCATTGATTCAAACTTCTTTTTAGAATTGGAAACCGAATAACCACGGTTTGCCATTACAATATATTGCCTGAATCCAAATCCACAACAATGCCTTCGCTCCGGATAATCAATAACCGTTCCTCCCCACGATTCAATCATTCCGCTAAGTACTGACGGAAATTCTGCCCCGCCAATCCCGCTTTCAGGAAACATTTTGGCATAATGACAACCAATATGCTCCACTACTTTTAGCGGTTCTCCGGTCTTTTTATTGATCAGTGAAATCTTAGCCATCTGCCTGATCTGATTACGGAATTTGTAGATTATATCTGAAGTGTGGACCAGGTTTTCGGGTATTTTGAATTCTCTTTTTGTGGCCTTCCACAGAAAATCTCTGATTCTGGCTTCCATTTCGGGAAAGTGCTTCCAGGTATCGAGTACCTCGCTGTATAAGCCGAATGAAGTGACACAAGAAGGGATCATATTGGTGTATCCGGCTTCTGTCATTAACGCGAAATGACGCGCGATAACGGTCATGGTTGTGTCAGGTGGTACAATATCTGTATGATAACCAATTCCGGTACAGGTCGTGTGACGAGCATCTTCAAAAACATCCTTTCCGAGGTTATTTCTCATTATTTTAAGAAAGGTAGTCTCTGATCCAGGAAAAAAGGTTTGCCTTATACAACTCCTGACATAGAAATAGTGATCATCGGCAATCTCTTTCTGGTAGTCTGCCCAAACTCTTTTTTTACCTTCTGATACCACTGTAATTGAATTTATTAGCGCTTGATAAATGATGATTGTTGTATTTTTATGTTTTTTTTATCGGTGATAAAAATTGAATTCAGCCATTATGGGTTCCGTTATTTTCGGTATAAACTGATATAAAATACTCATTTCCAATCCCTTCACGCGATAATTCAATTCCCAGTTCCTGGGCTTTTTGTTTCGAATGTTTTTCAATGACATCGAACATGGATTTGCCGCCGGTTATTTCAAAAATCCGATCCAGTTCTTCCAGAACGTCAGGATCGATCGTGCGCAAACCACCAACTCCATTCTGTTTGTAATTGGATCCCATTTTTTCCATGATATCGGGGGTATTTTTTGATATCCATTCCCATACGGGTCCCTGCTCCGGATGCAGTTCGGGCGAGACAATATCCGGATGAACACAGTAACCGGTACTGAGAATATTTTCGCCGATTGCCCTTTTGATTGCAAATTGTTGTCTGCCTTTTTCTGAATCAGTAAAATACCCCAGTTCTTGTGAAAGTTTGCGTAGCGCCATAATTATAAATCCGGGAGTATTGTTCCGTGGACAACGAGTTTTACACGACATACATTCACCACAATACCAGATTGTTTCGCTGCGCAAAAGTGCTTCGATAAGACTTTCGTCCTTACTTTGAACAGTATCGCAGATTACCCGGGGATCGTAATGGTAAAACTCTGCTGCGGGACAAATTGCTGTGCAAACACCGCAATTCATACATCCGTTTAATCCTTCTATAAACCGGATGTCCTGGTTTAACCGCTCGTATAGTTTTCCCATATTTCGAGTATTAGTATCAGATATTCAAATTTTCGTCAATATCAAAAGTACGGATTCATTTATCGTAATGAGTTCGTAATAATTGGTATTTTTAATGGGTATAAATACTTAGTGCTCGCTGAAAAATACAATAAGGAGGGCGGGGCGACGGGGCGATTTTTAAGACGATTGCCAATACCTTTGCACTAAGTTTCAATCAACTGATTTTTAATTGCAAACATTACAAGCCCAGCGGTATTTCTGCAATTCGTTTTGAGTAGTATGTTGGCACGGTGTTTTTCCACGGTTCGTTTACTGATAAACAGGCTTTCACCGATCTCCTGGTTCGAAAGTCCTGAACAAATGAGTAACAAGATCTCAATTTCCCGTTCAGATAGTTCATTTTCAGGTTCTTTCGTTTCCTTCACAGATTTATAGCTACGTAACATGCTTTGCATCAATTCCTGCGAA
>JBBRGI010000088.1:0-12619 GCA_038240855.1 Bacteroidales bacterium
TCGATTTGACTGCAGGTTCATTAAAAGACCGGAAAAAATTGAAGTATTTTCTTCAAAATATCAGATATAAACAATAATTCAGACATGAAGAAAATGTATATAAAGGTTAAGAATATATTTTATAATCAATTTCACATACAACAATTGCTCCTTGTTATTATCATTTTATTAATAACCACGCCGCTTTTTAGCAACAACACTGAAAACAAGGGTCTTCAAACGATCGTTATCGATGCCGGTCACGGTGGTAAGGATCCGGGAGCCGTGGTGGGAAGGGCTCGTGAAAAAGACATTGTGCTTTCTATTGCCTTGAAACTTGGCAAATACATCAAAGAAAAATTTCCTGATGTCAAAGTGATTTATACCCGAAGCACCGATGTATTTATCCCTCTTTTTGAACGATCGGCAATCGCAAACAGAAATAATGCCGATCTGTTTATTTCAATTCATGCCAACTATTGCAGTACACCATCGGTAAAAGGGACCGAAACCTATGTTTTAGGACTTCACCGGACCGTAGACAACCTTAATGTGGCAAAAAAGGAGAACAGTGTGATTTTACTCGAAAGTGATTATACCACACGTTACGAAGGATTTAACCCGAACCTGTCCGAATCGTATATCATGTTTGAACTGATTCAGAATACTCATATTGAACAAAGTGTAGCATTTGCCGGAATATTGCAGGATACCTTCCAGAAACATGCCCAAAGAGCAAGCCGCGATGTGAGACAGGCAGGCTTCCTGGTTTTGCGTGAAACGGCAATGCCGGGGGTACTCATCGAAACGGGTTACCTGAGCAACCACTCCGAAGCAAATTACCTGATGACTGATGCGGGGAGAGAAACACTCGCGTTATCGATCTTCAGCTCATTTAAATATTACAAGGAAAAATTCGAATCACGCCTGAACCTGGCATCGGAAGGTGAATCTAAAAAAGAATCACCAGAAGATTCCAATAGTGTCTCTGCCAAACCATCTCCTTCTTCCAGACCATCACCGGAAATGAAGGAAATAAAAAAAGTAACGGAATATAAGAATCAAAGTCAACCCAAGGAGGAGAATAAAACCCGGGCAGCAGAAACTGACGCAATCACCTATGCCATTCAGCTTTCTGCCTCGACTACAAAACTTCTGCTAAATTCCAGGATATTCAAAGGGATTGAAAATATTTCAGAGATTAGATCAGGTATCTACTACAAATATTATTGCCTCGAGAGTGAATCACTCATTAAGGCCAAACAAAATCTTTCAGCAATCCGGAAAAAGATACCAGGTGCGTTTATCACAGCATTCAGAAATGGAAAACCAATATCCATGAAGGAAGCCATGCAGAAAAAGTAATATATCGGGCTTTTTACTGACATTTATTATGTATGTTTTTACAAATAATTTGAAAAATCCTGAAATGAAGCTAACAAAAACATCGAAGATTGGAATTTTAGTGATTGTTTCACTCACCCTTCTGATCTGGGGTATTAATTTTCTCAAAGGGAGGGATATCTTCCGGACAGAAAAGGTCTTTTATGCACGTTACACTAATGTAGGCGGTCTTACCGCAACCACCCTGGTTACCTTAAATGGCCTGAAAATCGGATATGTGCGTGAGATTTACTTTGCCGAGGATAGGTCGGGAGACCTGATGGTCAAGATTGCCATCCACAACGACTTTCCATTGCCGTTAGGGACTACAGCAGAAATCGCGAGTACCGACCTGCTGGGCTCAAAAGTCGTCAAACTGAATCTGGGTCATTCTGACCAGCTTTTACAAGCCAATGACACGTTGAAGACTCAGATGGCAGCAGATATTATGCAACAGGTCAATGAACAGATTGAACCTATTAAAGTGAAGGCAGAACGGATGATTGAGAATCTTGACTCCATTGTGGTAGCCGTTTCAAAAATTCTTAACAGCGAATCGCAGCGCAACCTCCATGAAAGCATCCATCAGATCAATCTTACAATGACCAATCTCGAAAAAATTTCGGGAAACGTGAACGATGTTGTATCCGATCAAAAGAAAAATCTCGCATCAACGATATCAAATCTAAGTGAGGCGACAGAGAATCTGAAAAGCAACTCAGGAAAACTGGGACGAATTATGGACAATTTCTCCACATTCAGCGACTCGATCACTCAACTTGAATTGAATAGTACCGTAGACCAGTTGAATGGTTCCCTGTCGAATTTGCAGGTGATCTTAAGCAAAATTGATATAGCCAATGGTTCCCTGGGACTTTTGGTCAACGACCGGCGGTTGTATCAAAATCTGAGTTCTTCAACCGAAAATCTGAACCGCTTATTGGTCGATTTTCGGATGAATCCGAAGCGTTACGTTCACTTTTCTGCTTTTGATTTTGGGCGCAATCAAAATATTACAATCCCATCTGCCTCCCAGAAAGCTGATAATATAACTTTTAGGGTCCAAATCCTCTCCTCATCGACACCTGTGAGCCTTTCATCCCCCATATTTAAAGGGATTCAGGAGATTACAGAAATTATATCAAAGAGAAAATATTATTATGTAACCGTTCCTGAATCTTATGATAAAATAAAAATATCTCTAAATAAGATACAAAGTGCTTTTCCTGAGGCATTTTTAAAGACGTACAAAAACGGGAAAGAAATTAGTTTAAAAAATGCGCTAAAAACGGTTGAGAAATAGTTTTATCGATTCTTTTTTATTTACTTTTAGACTTCTCGAAAGAGAGTTTTTTGCCGTTTTTCGATCAGTTTTTTCAAAAACATTCTTTTCTCAAAAGCATTGTACAAATTATCTCTACAACACGCATAAGATCAAATGTTTGCAAACAATAGAAACGCAATTAGCTGAATATGAATTATTTGCATTATTTTTAAAATACTTTCATAGGCAATAAACTGAAAATTAAAACCATAGAAAAATGCAACATTTTGAGCAATTTTTTCCCGACTAAATTTTTTCAACCTTTGCAACCTATGAATAAAAAACAAAGTACAATTTTTCATGAGCCAAAACCTAAATGAACAGAGATTTTAATAACGTCTGGGAGAATTGTCTGAAAATTATCAAAGACAACGTGCCTTTTATAAGTTACAGAACTTGGTTTGAACCCATTGTTCCCATTAAGCTGGATAATGATATTCTTACTATTCAGGTTCCAAGCCCTTTTTTTTACGAGTACCTTGAAGAACAGTACATTGATATTCTGAGGAAAACGCTCAGGAAAGAACTTGGTGTAGGTGCGAAACTTGAATATAGTGTGGTGGTGGATAATAATCTCAGCACCAACAACAAACCCTACACCGTAAAACTGCCTGCCAATCAGAACAATAATCTGAAGAACAGGCCAATTGCAGCCTCATCCTTTCACGATGACAGTGCCATTAAGAACCCGTTTGTAATACCGGGAATTCAAAAACTGAATATTGATCCGCAACTGAAGCAAGATAATACCTTTGATAACTTTATCGAAGGTGAGTGCAACCGGCTTGCCCGCAGCGCCAGTTATGCTGTTGCACAAAAGCCAGGCGGAACGGCCTTCAACCCATTAATGCTTTATGGTAATTCAGGATTGGGTAAAACCCACCTTGCACAGGCCATTGGAATTGAGGTTAAGGAACGATTCCCTGAAAAAATTGTCCTGTATGTAAATGCGAATAAATTTCAGACCCAGTTTTCAGAGGCAACACGGAACAACAACCGTAACGACTTTCTTCATTTCTACCAAATGATCGATGTATTGATCATTGATGATGTTCAGGAATTCGCGGGAAAGGAGAAAACCCAGGAAACTTTTTTTCACATTTTCAATCACCTGCATCAAACAGGGAAACAACTTATCCTGACCTCGGATAAACCGCCCATCGAATTAAAGGGACTTGAGCAAAGATTGCTTTCAAGGTTTAAGTGGGGACTTACTGCCGATTTGCAAATTCCCGATTTCGAAACGCGGATGAATATCCTGCGAAAGAAAATCTATAAAGACGGAATCGATATTCCCGAAGAGGTCCTTGAATATATTGCATCACATATCAACAGCAATGTAAGGGAGCTTGAAGGAGCATTAATTTCATTACTGGCTCAGGCAACGCTGAACAGGAAAGAGATCAACATCGACCTGGCTATAAAAATGATCAACAAACTCGTGAAGTGTTCGGTACGTGAAATAACGATCGATTATATCTCGAAAACAGTTTGTGATTATTTCAATCTTCCCATCGATTCATTGGGAGTTAAAACACGCAAAAGAGAAACGGTTCAGGCCCGCCAGATTGCCATGTACTTTTCGAAAAGCATGACAAAATCTTCGCTTGCATCGATTGGCTCGCAAATCGGGGGTAAGGATCACGCAACAGTGCTTCATGCGTGCCGGACAGTGGCTAATCTGAAGGATACAGATAAAAATTTTAAAGTTTACCTCGACGAGATAGAAAACAGGTTAAAGTATTAAGTTAAATTTGACAGACAGGCCAGAAGGTCTGTTTTTTTTTATTTTTGATATTGCCGATACTCATTTTTTCATGCAATGGAATACACAGACACCTATAAAACAATAGGATCGCAAAGTGAAGGAATTTACAAGGAGAAAGGGAGCAAATTTATTGCCTATGCATTTCCCGTGTCGGACGAACAACAGATCAGGGAAATCACTCACCGGCTTAAAAAGGAACATCACAGTGCCAGGCATCACTGTTTTGCCTGGCGGCTTGGGGCGGATATGAATCTATTCAGGGTGAATGATGATGGTGAGCCTTCGGGCACGGCCGGAAGACCCATAATGGGGCAAATAAAACAATTTGAATTAACAGATATCCTGGTTGTGGTGGTCCGTTATTTTGGGGGCATTTTATTAGGAACCAGCGGATTAACAACAGCTTATAAACATGCCGCCGCCGATGCCCTGAACAACGCACTTATCGTCGAAAAAATCATTGAAAATACAATTGAAGTCAATTTCGATTACCTGGCTATGAACGAGTTTATGATGGTATTAAAAGAATATCAACTTGTTTTGCAAGAAAGTCATTTCGATCTCACCTGCAAGGCTAAGATATTGGTAAGAAAAAAGTTAACAGAAATTGTGATTGAAAAACTCGGAAAAATCGATCATCTCACTGCTACATTAATTATGAATAACAAACCCTGATGTTGGATTGAATACCAGCTAAATTTTATATTTTTGTAAATATGTTGGGTTTTTTTTCACCAGTGATAACCTCAAATTTATATACTTATGAACCCCAAAAGCCTGATCTCCATCACTGACTTTACGAAGGAGGAGTACCTCAAAATCATGCAACTCGCGCAGGATTTTGAAGCGAATCCGAACCAGAAGCTGCTGCAGGGAAAAGTTATTGCCACACTTTTCTTTGAGCCTTCGACTCGTACAAGGTTAAGTTTCGAAACAGCGATTAACCGTTTGGGAGGAAAGATTATCGGATTCTCCGATTCTGCTTCCTCGAGTGTGTCGAAAGGTGAAACGCTGCATGATACCATCCGGATGGTGAGTAATTATGCCGATATGATCATTATGCGGCATCCCCTGGAAGGAAGTGCACGATATGCATCCGAAGTGTCGTGCGTTCCCATTATCAATGCGGGTGACGGTGCAAACCAACATCCGTCACAGACGTTGCTCGATATGTATTCGATCATCAAAACCCAGGGTAGACTCGATAACATAAACCTGTTTATGGTGGGTGATTTAAAATACGGACGAACGGTGCACAGCCTGCTGATGGCCATACTGCAGTTTGAGGATCCGATTTTCAATTTTATAGCACCACCTGAACTTGCAATGCCTAAGGAGTACAAGTTGCTTCTCACCTCAAAGGGCATCCGGTATTTCGAACACAGTGAATTTACCGATATAATTAATGCGGCTGACATAATTTACATGACGCGCGTTCAGAAAGAGCGGTTTATTGACCCGGTGGAATATGAAAAAGTGAAAAATGTATATATCCTTAGGAACGAAATGCTGAAAAACACGAAAGAGAATATGAAAATCCTGCACCCACTGCCCCGAATCAACGAAATACATACAGACGTTGACAGTAACCCAAAAGCCTATTACTTCACCCAGGCGAAGAACGGGGTCTATACCCGCATGGCGATCATCGCACATTTATTAAACCTTAAATAATCTTTCAATAATTTGTCATGGAAAAACATCTCAAAGTAAGTGCAATAAAAGACGGCACAGTCATTGACCATATCCCAACTAAAGCACTTTTTAAGGTGATAAAAATCCTCAAACTGGAAGATTGCAGTCAAATGGTAACTTTTGGCAATAACCTCGATAGCAGAGCAATGGGTGCAAAAGCAATTATTAAAATTGCAAACCGCTTTTTTGCCGACGAAGAAGTGAATAAAATTGCCCTTGTGGCACCGCATGCAAAGCTGAATACAATACGCGACTACGAGGTCATCGAAAAAAGAGTGGTTGAAACTCCCGGTGATATCAAAGGGATTGTCCATTGCTTCAATCCAAAATGCATCACTAATGCAGAGAACATCACAACACGTTTTGAGGTCCTTTCAGACAAACCCATTACGCTGAAATGCCTTTACTGCGAAAAAATCACCAATGAGAATGAAATGCTTTTTTATTGAATACCACAAACGACTGTAAATTATTTATTTAGATGCCTATTGATTATACAGGATTACTTCAGAAAATTGAATCGTTTATTGCTACGGGTAAAGAACGGCACGAAATTTTATTGCACACCTGTGAACTGCTGAAAAACAACGTCTGTCATTATGATTGGGTTGGATTCTACGTATTGGATACAAAGGGAGAAATGCTGACACTGGAATCGTTTTCCGGGAAGCCGACAGAACATACCATGATCCAGGTAGGTAAAGGTGTTTGCGGACAGGTGGCAGAGACTAAACAACCCAAAATTGTACAGGATGTCAGCCAGGAAGGAAATTATATCGCCTGCAGTATTGATGTGCAAAGTGAAATTGTGGTCCCTGTTCTTAAGGGTGATCAATTCGTCGCCGAAATTGATATCGATTCTCATTCCCCTGCCCCGTTTACGATTGATGACCAAAAATTCCTGATTGCAGTTTGCCGGAAACTGTCCGAACTCTTTTAAAGTGACCGGGTATCTTTTCGGGGACCTGAACATGTCACCCGGTCACTATAATTATATTAGGCAGGGCATGAACATTCTCCCCCTCATTTTTCATCCACCCGGTCATTATGATTGACCTATCGTATTCGGTCGATCGATCTGACCAACAATTCATCCTTGGCTATAGCTCTGATTGCCAAATAATTAAAAATTGCTGCGACAACTGGAAATACAAGATATATATTAAGTGAATAGCTTCCCTGCATAAGTTTAGCGCTGGAATACACATAATAAAAGATCAAACCACCGATTCCAATGAGCAGAAGAATATTAATTGTTGAAAGCCTCATTTGCAATATGCGATTTTTGTATTTAAAAATAGTTATCAATAAAATAATAAGGCTCAATGCGCATAATATAACCAAGGGCAGACTACCGTAAATAATTTCAGGTTTCTGCGACCCGGCAAGGTAGATTCCTTTCATATCAAATTGATAGATCAATCCCTCATTGCCCAGAATTTTGGCGAATGGGACAAAAAAAAGGGCACCAATCAGCATTTCGGCAATCAGCAAATAAACTGTTTGAATTCTTTGTATCATTAGTTTTAATTTTTAACAAAAATATCAAAAAACAATTATATCCCATCAATTTTGTTGATGACGAAATTCTTATTAGTTTTGATTGAAACTATTAAAAAATGATGACGAAAAAAATAGAACCCTCTGAACTAATCCTCAATCCCGACGGATCGATCTTTCATTTGCATCTTAAACCGGGTCAGATTGCCAAAGATATTATCCTGGTCGGCGATCCGGGAAGAGTTGAAATGATTGCTGATTTTTTTGATGAAGTTGAGGTGAAAGCTCAGAACAGGGAATTCGTCACCATTACAGGCAGGTACAAGGGAAAAAGGATTACAGTGCTCTCTACGGGTATTGGAACCGATAACATCGATATTGTAATTAACGAACTCGATGCACTTGTAAATATTGATCTTGAAACCCGGGAGATCAAGGAAAAAAAGATCAGTCTAAACCTGATCAGAATAGGTACGTCAGGTGCGTTACAGGGTGATATTCCTGTCGATGCTTTTTTGGTATCGCGCAAAGCCGTCGGATTTGACGGATTAATGAATTTCTATGCAAGACGTGAGGAAATTTCAGACCAGGCCTTTGAAAATGCATTTAAGTCGTACACAAGCTGGAATCCGTTACTGGCCTCTCCCTACGTGGTGGACTGTGATGATAATCTTTACCTAAAAATTACAGACAATGATTTTATTCAGGGAATAACCATTTCTGCACCAGGATTTTATGGACCACAGGGCAGAGAATTACGTTTAAAAATTGTGGATAGGGAGATCAATGATAAAATTGAATCATTTCGTTTTCAGGGTATGAAAATTACAAACTACGAAATGGAATGCTCTGCAATTTATGGACTTTGTAAACTACTAGGCCATCAGGCGCTTACCGTTTGTATCATCATCGCAAACCGGATCACCCGAAATGCATCCATTGACTATAAACCTGTAATGAAACGCCTTGTAAACAAAATTCTTGATAAGCTGATATTATAGTAACGTATGGAAGAGATTGTAAATATCGATACTTTGCTTGCCTTGATTGATGATCATGACGAGGAAGTTTATTTCGCTGTCAGGGATAAATTACTCGAATCGGGTTCAGCCATATTGCCTGTTTTGGAATACGCATTAAGTTCATCGAAGAGTTTACTGCAGCATGAACGGCTTGAACTAATTATCAATAAACTCAAATTATTGAAGCTGGCTGACAAAACAGCCCAATGGGTCGGCTCCGAAGACAAAACACTTCTTGATGGATGGATTCTTGTTAATACGATTCATCATCACACAATTACTCCCGAAAAAATTGATCCGCTCATCCGCAAAATTGTCGGCGATATGTGGATAGAAATTAACGATTCGCTCACCTCACTCGAAAAAGTATCGGTCATTAACCATATTTTTTATGACCTGTACCATTTTGAACTAAATATGACAGATATTTTTGCACCCGAAAATTGCCTGTTAACAAATCTGTTGGTTTCACGAAAAGGGAATATCATCTCACTTTCAATTTTATATTGTATTATCGCCCACAGACTGAACCTTCCGATCCATGCCATTGAAATTGATCAATACCTGATACTGGGATATTACGACCCGAGAATTTCAAAAGAGGTTTATGGAGAAAATGCAAAACCATATCTGTTTTACATCAATATGGAGCACAATGGGGCCATAATCGGAGCAAAAGAGTTGGATTATCTGGTGAATGAAAGAAAAGAGAGCATTGAAAATATGAATCATCTTAGTGATGGAATGCTGATCAAAAAACTTCTGCTTTGGCTCCGGCAATGTTATCAGACAACAGGTGATGTTGAAAAAGCAAGTCTGACCAATACCTTGCTCGAAAAATTCAGTAAATACTAAAAAAGGGGCTTTCGGCCCCTTTTTAGTATTTAGATATTTCAATAATTTTATTTCGCATAACTTACAGCCCGCGTTTCACGGATCACAGTTATTTTAACCTGACCAGGATAAGTCATTTCATCCTGAATTTTTTTTGCGATATCGTAAGAAAGATTTTCTGCCTCAATATCAGTCATTTTATCACTTCCAACGATAACCCTGAGTTCACGTCCAGCCTGGATGGCATAAGTTTTAGTCACTCCGGGGTATGAAAGGGCCATGTTTTCGAGATCGTTTAACCGCTTGATGTACGATTCAACTGCTTCACGACGTGCACCGGGCCGTGCCCCAGAAATAGCATCGCATGCCTGCACGATTGGAGCCAAAAGACTCTCCATCTCAACTTCATCGTGATGCGAACCAATCGCATTACAGATATCGGGTTTTTCCTTGAATTTTTCAGCAAGTTTCATACCCAATATTGCATGTGGTAATTCAGGCTCATCATCGGGTACTTTACCAATATCGTGAAGAAGTCCGGCACGTTTGGCACGTTTGGGATTAAGCCCGAGTTCGGCAGCCATAATGGCGCAAAGATTGGCCGTTTCACGTGAGTGCTGCAACAAATTTTGTCCGTACGAGGACCGATATTTCATTTTGCCGATCAACCGGATCAATTCAGGGTGCAAACCATGAACGCCAAGATCGATAGTTGTCCGTTTTCCAGTTTCAATAATCTCTTCCTCAACCTGCTTCTTGACTTTATTCACCACTTCCTCGATACGGGCAGGATGGATTCGCCCGTCAGTAACCAACTGATGAAGTGCAAGCCGTGCAATTTCACGCCTTACCGGATCAAAAGCAGATAGTACGATTGCTTCAGGAGTATCATCAACAATAATTTCAACACCCGTTGCTGCTTCAAGAGCCCTGATATTCCGGCCTTCGCGTCCGATAATCCGACCTTTGATTTCATCACTTTCGATATGAAAGACAGTTACAGAATTTTCAATCGCCGTCTCGGAAGCAACACGTTGTATCGATTTGACGATAATCTTTTTTGCTTCCTTGTTGGCAGTCATTTTTGCTTCATCCATGATTTCCTGGATGAATGACATTGCCTCCGTTTTTGCCTCATTTTTTAATGAATCAACCAGTTGGGATTTTGCCTCATCTGCAGATATTCCCGATAAAGCTTCGAGTTGCTGAACCTGTTGTTTGTGCAGTTTGAGCATCTCCTCCTCTTTTTGTTCGACTAATTCAAGCTGATTGTTCAGATTTTCGCGGATCGAATCAATCTCCCGCTCTGAGTTCTCGAGTTCCTTAATACTGCGTTGCAGTTCCTCCTTGCGTTGAAGATAAATGGCTTCCTTTTGTTTGAGCTTATTCTCCGTGCTGGCAATCCTGAGATTGCGCTCGTTGATATAGCTTTCATGTTCCGATTTAAGCTGGATAAACTTCTCCTTCGACTGGAGCATTTTTTTCTCCTTGAGCATCTCGGCCTGCACCTCGGCATCAGCAAGCAATTTTTGCTTGTTCTTCGTCAGGACCATATCCCACAGAAAATAGGATGCCGTACCTCCTATCAGCAGTGTAACAATGCCTGTAATAATTATTCCTACTAACATGTGTAAAATACAATTAGGGTTTAACAAAAAAATACCGCAAATTCAAGTTAAACGGTCATCATCAGATCAGACTGAACAACCAGGTTACTTGAAAGATGCGGGCATACAATAGAAAATTCAATAACTAATTTTCCTTTTCAAGAAATTCTGCCAGAAAATCATTCATCACTTCCAATTCATCTACCAATGGCGAAATATCACTGCGTTTTTCGGTGTCAAACTTCTGAATCACAAACTGCAATGTTGCCATCGCGAGGCAATCCTGTAAATCTTTTGAAGCATATTTCTGTTTATACTGCACCACCTTTTCATTGATAATTTTCGCTGCCTTACGAATATTCTCCTCCTCATTGCGATCGATTCTCAGAGGATACAAACGGTCGGCTATATTGATATTTATCGAAAGTTTATCATCCATAGCATATTGTATTACTTATTTAACAGGGCAATACATTTATCTATTTCCCGCACTATTCTGTTTATTTTTAATTTTGCTTCGTGCGGATCATCTTCCGCTCCGAGTAACGATTTTGCAAACTTCAGTTCCTCTATCTTTTTAATAAGTTCCTCATTACGAACGGTGAGTATCCTGATCTGCTCGTTTAGCTGCGATTGCTCCTCCGTCAATAACTGCTTCTCTTCTTTCATCCGCAGATGAAGATTGATCAGTTTATCGAGTTTACCTTTAAAACCTTTCAACAAAACAGTTTCACGCTCCGTCATACCTATCGTTTACAGAGACAAAGTTAATATTTAAATTATCCTGTAAAAATTTATTAATCATTTAATCTTCCAACAAAGCTTTTAAAAGTTTACTATTTTAGCCCATTCTTTGAAAATCGTCGATAATGAACATTATTTTTCCGATTCTTGTACTGATAATTTGTTGTTTTACCACGCTTAGTGCACAAAATATCCCTGCTAATGAATCATTTACAAGTCCGCTCAAACCCCCTTTTTCATTTTCAGGAAATTTCGGTGAATTGAGGAGTGCCCATTTTCATTCAGGTCTCGATTTTCGTACCCAGGGGCGAACCGGGCTGCCTGTTTTTGCTGTAAAGGATGGATATATTTCAAGGATAGGTGTTTCTCCGGCAGGTTATGGTAATGCATTGTATATGAATCACCCCGATGGGACGACTTCAGTGTACGGACATCTCGAAAAATTTCACCCTAAAATATATGAATACGTTAAGGAGAAACAGTATGACCGTGAAAATTTCCAGATAAATATTAACCCCTCTCCCGGTGAATTTCAGTTTAAGAAAGGTGAAACAATCGCGTGGTCTGGTAATTCAGGAAGTTCAGGGGGCCCGCATCTTCATTTCGAAATAAGGGATACCAAATCGGAAAGGGTTCAAAACCCGATATTTTATAATTTTGGAATTAAAGACAACAGTAAACCAAAAATAACTGCCGTTTATGCTTATCCTTTATCTGTAAACAGCAATATCGGACCGGATCGCAGCAAAAAAAGATTCGAAAC
>JBBRGI010000089.1:0-12579 GCA_038240855.1 Bacteroidales bacterium
AGGATTTTGGGATTTCAATCGTGCACGGGTCACTGCAAAGAATTAAGTACAGTCACAGGTATTGTTTTTAATGTGTGATCATAGTCATAATCAACAATCAGATTCCCGGAAGAACAATCGATTAACAGACTATTTACCGGCAATACTGCCGCCTTTATTATCTTTCGGACACCGGAAATAATGCCAACCGAAATATCGCCGTTACCGAAACTCCGGAGATAAAACCGGGCACCATCATCAATCATCAAATTAGTCAGCGTAATCGGTTTATCTCCCACGATTCTCAGCGTAACAACTCCATTATCAGTTATAAGCTTATCAATCCGGCCAACAGCACTAAAAAACAAGGGGTGATTTGCCTGAAAGGATGGATTATAGCGGGTTAATGATGTTTGAATCTGGCTACCTTTAATGTGAGCTCCCTGATTCTGCAATAGTTTAATTAATGCCAGAATTCCGGCAGTTGTTGGTTGGTATTTATTTTTAACCATACGGAAGTATTCCTTATAAATTGAGCCTGGGATATCTGTTGAAGCTTCTGTCCATGAATACGGTACATATCCGGGTGTAGAAATTCCTGAACCTATAAAGCAGAGTCCGGTTTCACTTACCGGACCAAACCCGGTTCTCAGATTCCTTTCATTCTCATTTGAAAACTGAATTGAAATATTATTTCCGGGCCGATCGAATTTAACCACATACGATAACCTGTTTTCCTGCACTGCAGGATCGATCCCCACACTTTTCATCCATACCAATTCCCCGTTCTGATTAAACTGGGCAATAAACAAATCAGCATTTATCGCGCTATACAGCGATCTGCCATTCATGGTGAGTTCTCCTTCAAATGTGCCTGCAATATAGATCTCATCATCATTTACCTGTGTAACTGCAAAAGCAATAGCTTTCGCGTCACCTTCAAATTTTCTGATCCACTGTAATGAATTCCATTGCGAAAAACAGGCGATAAAAGGAACATAGGAGCCGTTGTTTTTAAAATACCCGGTTATAAACGCTCTGCCATGTCTGTCAAAAACAATATCCTGGCCTGTTCCTCCCCGCAAGGCTCCCAGGTTTAAAACCTGATTCCATATTTTATGTGCCTTTTCTGATTGTGAATCTGCATTTTCAAGGGCAATCAATTGTGCGGCGATACCCGAAAATTCAGGCATGATCACCCCTACCGGAGCATTTAAAAAAGTTGGATCCACAATATAATACTTCTTCCGATTCCACAAATAGAAATCCCCTTCTGCCGGTTTATTAAAACCGATAGCTGTGGAAAAGTATCCGGGGAATTGTACTCCTACAACAGGCAATCTCGCGACAATTCTGATCAGCCAAGAGAAAAGAACAGCCTTGCTTTGGTCGTCTCCGGATTTTGAAGCGATAGCTTGCTCAGCAAACCGAATTTTGAATACTTCACTATTTTGAGATAACGGGGTATAACTAAATGCTCCTTGTACAAATTGCTGTAAAAAAGCCACTGCTTCATCTTCGTCCATCTTTGACACAATGGGATGTAACTGGTTCAATAAGTCTTCTTTTAAGATAGACGTCAGGGGAGCTCCAAAATAAACAGAAGGATCAGTCTGAGGATAATTAGTGTAAAATCGTATTACCTCCGGGCTGAAATGGAGTGTAAATACATAATTTTTATTGTTCCATGCAAATACAAATTTGCGTGCCGTCAATTTGCCATTGAAATTCAATGACATATGAAATTTTAAATCTATTACTCCAAAGGTATCACGAAATGGTTGTTCACAGGTCAACAGCAATTGACTTTTCAATTCACGATCGAGATAAAAACGTTGCAGCCCGATTACGACAAATTGTTTGTTGTAAATGATACCTGCGGAGGGAAATAGCAGGGTTGTACTGCTTTGGTTAAATGCCATGCGAACATCGAAACCCGACCTGATCATTAATGCCCAGGTCAGTAAATCAGTATTGAGCTGATCATTCCTGAATATATGGCCCGAAGCTGCTTTTACCAACTGGAAATAACCCCAGTCACCCAGGCCACGTAAATCGCGGTAGTCCATCAGTTGATCAATCAAATGGTTACTATTTGAACGCGCAAATGAACTCCAGAAAACTGAAATTGAATCCTCCGACACTGACTTGATCTTTGTCACCGTGATCAGTTTGTCATAACTGATACTGATCGGCTGCCCATAAAACAGGAAAGTGGCTTTAGCGGAAGTAAACGCATCTGATTCAGGCTTCCTGATTACGGGAATCCACTTTATCGCTCCTGATCGTCTGTTATTTAACCCTTTAACAGCAGAAATCGGAAGATTTACAGGAGGATTTGTATCAACATCAGCGTTATTGAATACCGGTTGTTTATTCAGGGGTGCCAGGCTTTCATCAGAAAGTCCATCTCTAATCTCAAAATCACACCATGGCTCTCGGAGGTATTCCCCAAACTCATCATCACGAATTCTTGCATATTGGTGAAAATCAGCATCCGTCAATAATTTTTCTTTTTGATTTTCAGGGAGGTACTTCAGGGCATCATTCTGCCAAAGTTTTCTTAAACTATTTATTGATTGTCCGTTTGAAACCATGGGTAATAATCCGGTTATCAATACGCTGATCAGGAAATAAATCATTAGTTCGGTAGCTGTCCTCATATTACGAATCACGATACTCACGCTGGCTATTTAATTAAATTATCCAAAGAGCAACAGTTGAAATATAATAAAGTATCTGTCATTTTTGGATCATTCATAGGTGAGTACAATATCAGTTTCTACTGTTTTTAGTATTTTCCTGTTCGAGTGCAAAAACCTGAATAAGATTAATACCCTGGAACCATTGCACTATGGTATTCCGGGCCTTAAGCCGGTGTGTATCATTAATTTTCCCTTTGACTAGCGATAAGGTAAACATCAGAACACTCAGATCGTCGCTAAAGCCAATCACAGGCAATAAATCGGGAATGATGTCGAATGGGAAAATAAAGTATCCCAAACCTGCAACTATGGTCATCTTCGATTTCAAATCAACCATTTCATCAGAAAACATATAGTACAACAGCAAAGCTGCATAAACTACCCTGATTCCTGCCTTCCTGGCAAATCCCTTCAGCTTATTCCAAAATGAATTATGGGAATAAAACCTCGCATATTGTTGGTAATTTTCCATTTGTAATTATTTTAAGATTCATTATAATACCTTATCTATAGGTCATTTTAACCCGATGTTCGTATAATCAACACGTTCATCAGAATAATGTTCTGCAATTAAATCGAGAATTCCGAGGACATCTTCAAGCTCAGGCGCCTGGAGTAATCGTATGCGTAAATCGCGAAAGTCCGCTAAATTTGGAAAATATCGCGCAAAATGCCTTCTCATTTCAAGAATTGCCCGCTTAGGCTCCTCTTTCCAGCTTATTGATTGAGCCAGTTGCTCTTTTACATTGGCGACAACTTCGGGCACCAACGGTGGAAGAAGCAACTCGCCTGTCTCCAGATAATGCCGAACATCGCGAAAAATCCATGGTCGGCCGATAGCCCCGCGCCCGATCATCAGTGCATCGACACCCGATTGATCTAAAAACGCTTTTGCTTTTTCAGGACCGTTTATGTCCCCATTTCCGATGATCGGAATATGCATCCTCGGATTTTTCTTAATTTCAGAAATTAATGACCAGTCAGCCTCCCCTGTATAAAGCTGGCATCGGGTACGACCATGTATAGCAAGTGCCTGAATACCTACATCCTGCAATCTCTCAGCGACTTCTGCGATTGGCATATCCGTAAGATCCCAACCTAACCTCGTTTTGGCTGTAACGGGGATATCCACCGCTTTGACCACTTCGGCGGCCATTTTTATCATTTTGGGAATATCACGTAACAGGCCTGCACCTGCCCCCTTTCCGGCTATTTTTTTCATCGGGCAGCCGAAATTTATATCAATAAAATCGGGTTGTGCCTCTTCTGCAACCCTGGCTGCACCAGCCATTGCCTCAATATTCGAACCGTAAATCTGGATGGCAACCGGTCGGTCGAACTCGAAAATGGTCATTTTTTTCAGTGTTTTTTTGACATCACGGATTAACGCCTCAGCCGAAATAAACTCGGTATACATCACGTCAGCACCATAACTCTTACACATATACCGGAAAGACTTATAGGTAACATCTTCCATGGGAGCAAGAAACAATGGCAGTTTCCCTAATTCAAGATGACCAATTTTCACTATTAACGGTTTAAAATCATTGTTCAAAGATAGGAAAAACGGAACGAATTCTATTGTCCGGGGAATATCTGAAACATTAAGGAGGATTGCTAACTTTGTAAAAAATTCACACAGATGTACCGACAGTCACTTCGCGAATCCAAAACGTCAACTCAACTACTCTTTACCGGTCTCGTGATTTTAGTCTGTAGCATTTTTGCAATGGTAATAAGCCTCGCCTTTGGCTGGCTGATATTTGGGGTAAACATTACTGAGATGGAAACGATGTTTAAGGATCTTACATATCCCCAAAACATTACTGTAATGAAGTTTTTTCAGACCATTCAATCAATCGGAATATTTATTATTCCACCCTTTATTATCGCCTGGTTTCTGCACGATAATCCTTCAGTTTTTCTTCGCTATAACAGGCAACCCGACCTGAAAAGTGTACTTTTTGTGATTGCAATTATTTATTTTGCCAATCCGTTTATTAACTGGCTGACCGAGATTAATGCTAAATTAACCCTTCCGGAATGGCTGGATTTTGCGGAGGCATGGATGAAGGATTCCGAAAATCAAGCCAACGAAATTACCCGGGCCTTTCTGGCAACTGACTCCATATCTGCCGTTTTAACCAACCTAATAATGATTGCAGTTCTGCCCGCAATCGGCGAAGAACTACTCTTCAGGGGAGTTGTTCAACAATTACTGAAAAAGAAATTTGGTAATGCTCATGCTGCAATATGGATATCTGCTGCGATCTTCAGCGCCTTACACCTGCAATTTTTTGGATTTCTTCCGCGCCTTGTTTTGGGTGCAATGTTTGGATATATGCTTGAATGGAGCGGCACCCTGTGGTTACCAATAATTGCACATTTTGTTAATAATGCAACAGCGGTTATTGCCTACCACCTGATGCATAGAGGATTGATTGACAACAGTCTTGACAAAACAGGTACCTCCTCCGATGGAAGCGCCTACCTTGTTTTGGTAAGCCTGATCTTTCTTTTCGCGTTTTTCAGGGCTTTGTATTTCCGATCAATGAACCGTTCGTCATCGTTAGCCGGAACTAAAGATCTCTGATTTACAGTTTGTTTTTAATTCCTTATTCTTTGTTTAGCCGGTTAATATACATTTGTTTGGAGAAGGGTCGGTGATCCTGGTAATCAAATATCTTTCTGATTCCCAATTGAGCTGATTTAAACGTTACAGCCGATTGAGGAATTCCTTTAATATCGTTAAGAACAACTTTAAGCAAGGCTTCATTCTGATCGCCAAGGGGTAAAAGCTCAACTATCTCCTCTTCTTTCCGAAGATCAGGGTATAAGCCAAGCACATAATCTGAAACGCCTTGTGAATTGGCAATTTTAACGACAATAGGCTGCATTGCCCATTTATGACTTGGGTTTACTTTTCCATCTTCATCCCAATCTTTAATGGTCCATGAGCCCACATATTTTCCAACCGTACTGTCGCCTACCGTTACAACCTGCATATAGGGTTTAAGTCCGTTAATCAGCAGTTCACTGGCTGAGGCGGTATTATCTGAAGTAATTATGTAAACCTTGCCAATATTCAATGTATTAATAGGTGTTCCCGCACTGGTAGAGGTTTGTCCAATCTTTTCTGCAAAATTTTGATTAAGGGAGGCAGCGCCGTTTTGCGTTGTAATATAAGCCTGTAATCCAGGACTATATTGCTCTTTAAGAAACACTTTCGATGTGGAGGTTCCGTAAATCATGCTGGCAAGGTAAATGGCCGTTTCAACAGATCCGCCTCCATTGTAACGTAAATCAATAACCAGCTTATCGATCGCCTCATTTTTGAATTTCCTGAAAACCTCGTTAAGCTGTAGATCAAATTCCGCATTAAAACTGTTGTATACAAGGTATCCCACCTTGAAATTATTAATCATAAGAACCGTATCCAATTGAATGGGATTCTCCTGCAGCAGTACGGCGGTCATGGTAACTGATCTTCCATTCAGAGTAATGCTGTAGCCTGTAGTTCTGTTTCCCGATAGTGATGCAAAAGACAATTTATAGGTCAGTTTATTGAATAACAAAGATTGATAGTTGGAAGCTGTAAGCTGCTGATCATCCACCTTCAAAAAGTAATCTCCCCTTTTGATGCCGGCCTTTTCTGCCGGAGACCCTTTATAAACGTATCTGACAACACCAAAAATATTGCTTCCTGCACCATAATAACTTAAAACGAAATCGAACCCCATTGTTTCGGAAATTCCCTGAATCCAATCGTCGATAACCTGCGAGTCATCAACAAGAAAAGACCACTTATCGACAGTACCATGTTTATAAAGCAAACCCGTAAATAGTTTGTTTGGATCGGTATAAGAATTTAAAAAAACGTTCAGAGAATCTTTATCCAAAAATTTATGAACGCCCAGGTTTGGCACTTTGTCTGACCATAAATAATAGTCTTTCAGTCCATTATAAATGAACTTATTAACATCTGTAGCTTCACTGGTGACTTTCGGCACACGATCAATACCCTCTTTTTTACAGTTGACCATCACGATGATAATCACCGATAAATAAGTTATTCTTGCCAGGTATCTGTATGTATATTTTAATTGCATAATTTGTCTTTTAAAGGTGCCCTGCAAATTTTCAAATTTCTTATTTCCAGTTGGATAGGTTTCCGAAAATCGCCATATTTTTAACTAACCATGATCGCCAATATTCTGCATGGCATTAGTTTTCAAGGCCCGGCGATTATTCTTTATCTGCTGATTCCTGACTAAGTTCAGTTTCCTTACTAATATTCTCAATAGTCTGAGATTCGTCAGAAGTATGTTTTTCGTCGAAAAAACGCCGGTGAAAAATTAAAATTGAGGTAATTCCAACGGTAATTGCAGAATCGGCTATATTAAATACAGGCCGGAAGAAAATATAGTCGTCACCACCTAAAAACGGTAACCATGCGGGATAGTTACCCGAGAGAAGGGGAAAATAAAACATATCGACAACACGCCCCTGCAGGAAAGAGGAATAACCGCCTTCAGGTGGAAAAAGGGTCGCAACCTGCCCATAACTTTCGTTAAAAATCATTCCATAAAAGGCGCTGTCAAGAATATTTCCGATGGCGCCTGCCATGATAAGCGAAAAACTGGCAATAACACCTGACGGCACATCCTCCTTTTTCCAAAGCCTAGAAATATACCAGCCGATTGCACCAATTGCGACGATCCGGAATATGCTCAGAAAATACTTACCTATGCTGTTCCCAAACTCAAGACCGAAAGCCATCCCGTTATTCTCCACAAAATGTATGATGAACCAGTTTTTCGCGATAATAAACTCATCGCCCAGCATCATGTTTGTTTTAATCCAAATCTTAAGTGCCTGATCGAAAAACAGGATAAGCACGATAATGATAATTGACTTCGTCTTTGGGCTCATAAAACTTTTAACTATTTAGCAATAAAAACGGGGCATACTAAAACACCCCGAATTTTATACAATTATTGCGGACATTTAACCCCCTGAACAATAACAAACTGATTCAATCAACGCTGATTATTCTTTGCATCAATCGAAAGAGTCGCGTGAGGAACAGCGCGAAGCCGCTCCTTGGAAATCAGTTTTCCGGTTTCCCGGCAGATACCGTAAGTTTTGTTTTCGATCCGAACCAGTGCGGCATCGAGATATTGAATAAACTTTAACTGCCGTTGCGCCAGCTTGCCTGCCTCTTCTTTTGAAAGAGTTGCAGCTCCCTCCTCCAGTACTTTAAAAGTAGGAGAGGTGTCCTCAGTGTCATTACCATCACCATGGGTAATCGCATTTTTATATAATTGATAATCCTGACGGGCTTTCACTAACTTATCCTGGATTAACTCTTTGAACTCCAGGAGTTCCTCGTCTGAATATCGTGTTTTCTCGCTCATAGCATAATGGTTTGGTGTAAAAATAACATATTTAGTATACATTTATATTGAAATAGCAAAATATTTCCATTTAGGTAAATATGCCTTGCTAAAAAATTTCCTTTTCAACCTGGATCATTGTCTCAATTCCCTTTTCAATTTCAACCAACTTTCCTGATCCTTCTGGCAATTGACTGACCAACTCAACTCTGGAAGCAAGCGTTTGATTACCAATGTAATCTTGATATTTTTCCATTGCTTCACTTAACTCAGGATGGCGTACTATCCGGAGGATAATCTTGTCAGTCACATCAAAATCACTCTCTTTACGCAAATTTTGAATACGGTTTACGAACTCCCTGGCGATACCTTCGAGTCGTAATTCAGGAGTGACATTAATATCCAGGGCTATGGTAATGGCACCTTCGCTGGCGACCTGTAATCCGGGAATATCTTCCGAATGTATCTCAACATCCTCCAGCGTGAGTGCGACCGTGTTCCCATCAACCACCGATTCAAAAACTCCGGTATTTTCAAGCGAATTTATCTCTGGCTGACTCATCCCACTGATCATTAGCGATACTGGCTTCATCAATTTTCCGAACTTGGGTCCGAGCGTTTTAAAATTGGCTTTGATTTTCTTTTTGATTACCCCGGCATCATCCGTGAGGTATTCAACTTCCTTTACATTCACCTCTGTCAGGATTATACTCTCAACTGCCTCAAATTGTTTCCGGAAATTTTCATTAAGTACAGGAACGATGATTTTGGCCAGGGGCTGACGTACTTTAAGCTTCTCTTTCCGCCTTAAACCCAGAATCATGGAAGAAACTTTCTGGGCTATTTCCATACGTTCTTCAAGTGCTTTGTTGATCGCGCTTATGTCACACTTAGGAAAAAGTGTCAGATGTACTGAAGTGTCGGTATCACGGCCACTTACCCGGTTTAAATCGCAGTAAAGCTGATCCATGTAAAATGGCGCTATCGGAGCGGCAAGTTTGGTAATGGTTTCAAGACAGGTATAAAGTGTCTGGTATGCTGAAATTTTATCGGTATCGTATTCACCTCCCCAGAAACGTTTCCTGCTTAAACGGACATACCAATTCGATAGATTTTCGGTAACAAACTCCGAAATTGCCCTGCCGGCGCGCGTAGGTTCATAATTCTCATAGGCCTCGGTCACATCTTTGATCAGGCTGTTAAGCAATGACCGGACCCACTGATCAAGCTCAGGACGTAACTCTTCAGCGACTTCCTCCTCTTTAAAGGTAAAGCGATCAACATTGGCATAAAGGGCAAAAAAGTTGTAAGTGTTGTAAAGTGTCCCAAAGAATTTACGGCGGACCTCTTCAACACCGGCGATATCAAATTTCAGATTATCCCAAGGCTGCGAATTGGTAATCATATACCATCGCAACGGGTCAGACCCGTATTTTTCGATTGCCGCAATAGGATCAATACCGTTTCCCAGCCGCTTTGACATTTTATTTCCGTTTGCATCAAGTACCAATCCGTTGGAGATAATATTCTTAAACGCAACCGAACCTTTCACCATGGTGGCAATGGCATGCAGTGTAAAGAACCATCCCCGTGTCTGGTCGACACCTTCGGCAATAAAATCAGCAGGAAATACTTCACTGAATATGTCCTCGTTTTCGAAAGGAAAATGGGCCTGGGCAAATGGCATTGCTCCTGAATCGAACCAAACATCAATCAGGTCAGATTCACGCATCATCTTTTCGCCTTTGGGCGAAACAAGTATGATATTGTCAACAAAAGGTCGGTGAAAATCAATTTTTTCATAATTTTCCTTTGAAAAATCACCTACCTTAAAATCTTTGAATGGATTCGAATCCATTAAACCGGCTTCTATCGATTTGTTAATTTCTGCAACCAACTCTTCAGCCGATCCAATACAAATCTCTGCAGATCGATCCTCAGTGCGCCAGATTGGAAGCGGTGTTCCCCAGAAACGTGACCTGGAAAGGTTCCAGTCGACAAGATTTTCGAGCCAGTTTCCAAAACGACCCGTTCCGGTTGATTGAGGTTTCCAGTTGATGGTCTTATTCAGGGCGATCATCTGGTCACGTACAGCCGTAGAGCGGATAAACCAGGAGTCGAGCGGATAATATAAAACCGGTTTATCTGTTCTCCAGCAATGCGGATAACTGTGGACATGCTTTTCGACCTTAAATGCCCTGTTTTCTTTTTTCAACATCACTGAGAGGTCGATATCAAGTGTGGAATCACTGTCAGTGAGCTGTTCATCGTATTCGTTTTTCACAAACCGACCCGCATATTCACTGTATAACTGAACATTAATATTAGTTGAAACAAATTCACCGGACAAATCTTCAAGCCGAAAGAATCTTCCCTGGCGGTCGACCATTGGCTGATTTTTACCATCCTTGTCAATAAGCAGAAGCGGTGCAATTCCGGTTTGTTTGGCCACCCGGTCATCGTCGGCACCAAATGTTGGAGCAATGTGTACAATTCCTGTCCCATCCCCGGTGGTTACAAAATCGCCGGCTATTACACGGAAAGCATCGCCCATTGGTTTGACCCACGGAATAAGTTGCTCATAGTTTACCTTAACAAGATCATGTCCCTTACATTCGGTAATAACCTGGAACGGGATATTTTTCCCATCACCCTGGTAATCACCGAACGACAAAGCCTCATTCTTCTCCGGAAAATAATTTCTCAGCAATTCTTTGGCAAGAATTACAGTAACGGGTTCTGAAGTATACGGATTGAAGGTTCTGACTTTTACATAGGCTATATTCGCTCCCACAGCCAGAGCTGTATTTGAGGGTAAAGTCCAGGGGGTAGTTGTCCAGGCAAGGATAAACAGATCTGATTTGATCCCTTCGAACAGTTTCTCCGAAAACTCATTTTTAATGACTTTAAACTGGGCAATACAGGTTGTATCCTTCACATCACGGTAGCAGCCAGGCTGATTCAGTTCATGCGAACTTAAACCTGTACCGGCGGCAGGTGAATAGGGTTGAATACTGTAACCCTTATAAAGAAGGTTCTTTTTATAAAGGTCCTTTAAAAGCCACCATAAAGTTTCAATATAGCGGCTATCGTAGGTAATGTATGGATCGTCCATATTGACCCAATACCCCATCTGATGGGTGAGTTCTTCCCATTTATCGGTATATTTCATCACCTCTTGACGGCAGGCAGCATTGTATTCCTCCACAGAAATATTTTTGCCAATGTCTTCCTTGGTAATACCAAGCAACTTTTCGACTGCCAATTCTACAGGAAGTCCGTGTGTATCCCATCCGGCTTTTCGTTTAACCAGAAATCCCTGTTGGGTTTTGTAGCGGCAGAAAATATCTTTTATGGCTCGCGAAACCACATGATGGATACCCGGTAATCCGTTAGCCGATGGGGGTCCTTCGTAAAACACATAGGTTGGCCCTCCGGCACGGATTGATATCGATTGATGAAACGTATCGTTCTGTTCCCAAAATTTCAGGATATCTTGATTAATTTTCGCAAGATCAAACTCCTTGTACTCCCTGAATTTGTTACTCATAGCATTAAAAAAGCTTCATTTTTTTAAAGTGCACAAATATAGGAATTATTTTAAATACAAATAATTTGTAAATGTTTCTGTTATGCCGGAAGGTTCCGGATCGCATGGATTAAAGCTCCCCGGCATTAAATGTATCACCGTTACTGATTTCACCCGTCTGGTACCCCAGTTTAAACCAGCGCATACGTTCCTCAGAAGTCCCATGGGTGAATGAATCGGGGACAACTCTTCCTCGGGTCTGTTTTTGCAGGCGATCATCACCAATAGCACTTGCGGTATTGATAGCCTCTTCAATATCTCCCTCCTCGATTATATCTTTCATTCTTTGCGCGTGATGGGCCCAAACTCCCGCATAAAAGTCAGCCTGCAGTTCGAGTTTCACCGAAAGGCGATTAAATTCTGAGGTAGAAAGTTTACCCCGCATAGAATTGAATTTATCCATTGTCCCCAAAAGCTTTTGGATATGGTGACCCACTTCATGGGCAATAACGTAGGCAATGACAAAATCTCCCGGTGTGTTCAGTTTACTTTGCAAATCTTCAAAAAATAGCAGGTCGATATACAACTTTTCATCTCCCGGACAATAGAAAGGCCCCGTTGCTGCCGTTGCAAGACCACATGCCGACTCAACCGAATTACTGAACGCGACCAATGTAGGGTCACGGTAATCCAGGTTATTTTCAGCAAATATTTTATTCCAGACATCCTCCGTATCGGCCAGAACGACCCGGCTGAACTGAATCAGTTCATCTTCATGGGCATTGGTCTGAGCATCATTAGCAGGGGTCTCAACAGATGATCCGGGTTGAATGGATTGTAAAATCTCTGTCGGATTTCCGCCCAAAAACCAAACAATTAATCCGATAATTAGTGCACCGACACCTCCTACCGATGCGATTCGGCCTCCGCCTGACCTTCTGTCTTCAAAGTTACCACTCTGTCTTCTCCC
>JBBRGI010000090.1:0-12548 GCA_038240855.1 Bacteroidales bacterium
GAACGGATCATTAAACTTGAAGAGCGGATTGAGGAGGCTCGTGGCGAAAAAATTCAGTCCGTAAAGAGTCAAAATTTCGAACTTGCTGCCAGCTTCCGCGACAAGGAGAAGAATCTGCTGGCATTGCTTGAAAAGGAAAAGGAGATTTGGGAGAAGGAACTTGAGAACCACCGTGAAGTTGTGGGTGAAGAACAGGTTGCCGATATCGTAGCCATGATGTCGGGAATCCCTGTGCAACGAATAGCACAGGCCGAAGGCAAACGGTTGCAGAATATGTACAATGATATGAAAAAAAATATTATTGGTCAGGATGATGCAGTGCTTAAAATCACCAAAGCTATTCAACGCAACCGCGCTGGTCTGAAAGATCCCAATAAACCCATCGGATCGTTTATTTTCCTTGGGCCAACAGGAGTAGGTAAGACACAATTAGCCAAAGTGCTTGCTCAATACCTGTTTGACAGCTCCGATGCCCTTATTCGTGTCGATATGAGCGAATACATGGAAAAATTCTCCGTATCGCGTCTCGTCGGAGCTCCTCCGGGATATGTCGGATACGAAGAAGGTGGTCAGCTTACCGAAAAAGTACGCCGCAAACCTTATGCGGTCATTTTACTCGATGAAATCGAAAAAGCTCATCCCGATGTCTTTAATATCCTTCTACAGGTCATGGATGAGGGACGTCTGACAGACAGCCTCGGACGGAAAATCGATTTCCGTAATACTATTGTGATCATGACCTCCAATATCGGAACACGTCAACTTAAGGAATTTGGTCAGGGAGTCGGTTTCTCAACGCGTAAAACAGCTGAAGAAGAAAACGATCATGCTAAATTTGTGATTCAAAAAGCACTGAAACGCGCATTTGCTCCCGAGTTTCTTAACAGGATTGATGATGTTGTGATTTTTAATCCGCTGGAGAAAAGTCATATTGAACAGATTATCGACATCGAACTTAAAGGTTTATATGAACGTGTTGGAACACTTAAATATGAGCTGGTTATAACTGAGACAGCCAAAAATTTCATTGCGGATAAAGGATTCGATCCTCAGTTCGGAGCCCGTCCGTTGAAAAGAGCAATTCAAAAATATCTCGAAGATGAGATGGCTGAAACAATTATTGGTAATGTAATGAATGAGGGTGATACCATTACAATCGATCTTGATGACACAAAAGAGAAGATCGTTGTAAGTATATTACCCATAGCAATTCATAAAATTGAAGAAGAAAAAAGCGGCGAATAGCCGCTTTTTTCTTCTTACAATCTTTTCTTCTCATTCTTTTTTGCCTCTTCCCAATAGAAATCCATCTCTTCAAGGCTCATTTTATGAAGTGATTTCCCTTTTAACAACGTTTGCTCTTCGAGATGATTGAATCGCCTGATAAATTTTTGGTTGGTTCTTTCAAGCGCACTTTCGGGATCAATATCGTATAGTCGGGCTGCATTGACAATAGAGAAAATAAGGTCTCCCAATTCATTCTCCATATTTTTTTGATCATTGGCCCGAACCTCTGCCTCAAACTCACCAAGTTCCTCTTTTACCTTGTCCCAAACCTGATGTTTCTCCTCCCAATCAAAACCCATACCCCTGGCCTTTTCCTGGATACGATTTGCCTTTACAAGAGCGGGAAGTGATGCCGGCACACCTTCAAGAACCCGTTTTCCCCTGTCCTTCTCTTTTAACTTCAGCGCTTCCCAGTTTTCTTCGACTTCCCGGGCATCTTTGACCTCCGTTTCACCAAATACGTGAGGATGGCGGTAAATCAGTTTTTCGATTAAATTATTGATTACATCACCTACATCAAAGCACTGCTGTTCTGAACCAATTTTCGAATAGAAGACAATATGAAGCAGTAAATCACCTAATTCCTTTTTGATTTCTGACAAATCCATTCGCAGAATCGCATCACCTAATTCGTAAACTTCCTCTATGGTTAATTTTCGCAACGTTTCAAAGGTCTGTTTCTTATCCCACGGACATTTATCGCGTAATTCATCCATTATGTCCAATAGTCGCTCAAAAGAGGCTATCTGTTCTTTCCTGGTATTCATTGTAAACCGTATTTATTGCTGCGAAGGTAAGAAAATGGTCCAAAAAAGTGTTTATTTTGTACCACCTAAATAGGTATATATGATCGAGCATACTTTTCAACTGGAAGGGATCGAACCCACAGAGTTTTTTGGTGCAGGAAATTCCAAAATGGAGTTAATCCGTTCCTATTGCCCTAAAATTTTGGTTGTAGCACGGGGACATGCTGTCAAAGTAAAGGGAGAAGAACACGATGTTGGTGATTTTATTCGCAGATTTCAATTAATTATCGAACATTACTATCATTTTAATGCACTCTCTGACGAGACTATTCATCAGATCATGATGGATGACATCAGTTCTATTGATCAGAGCATTCAAAGTAGCAGTGACGTACTGCTGTTTAGCAATACAGGAAAACCGATCAGGCCAAGAACAGCCAATCAACAAAAGCTGGTTGATGCATGCAATAAAGAGGATCTCGTATTTGCCATTGGTCCTGCAGGAACCGGAAAGACATATGTAGCTATTGCGCTGGCAATCAGTGCACTGAAAAACAGGCAAATTAAACGGATTATTTTAAGCCGGCCTGCGGTCGAAGCGGGTGAAAACCTGGGTTTTCTGCCCGGTGATCTTAAAGAAAAAATCGATCCCTATCTTCAGCCCATTTACGATGCATTACTTGACATGATTCCTGCAAAAAAACTTGAAGAATATATTAAAGACGGAATTATTCAGATTGCGCCACTTGCTTTTATGCGGGGCCGGACACTCAGTAATGCATTTGTAATTCTTGATGAGGCTCAAAACACAACTATTCTGCAACTGAAAATGTTTTTGACCCGTATGGGCCTAAACACGAAATATATTATCACAGGCGATATTACCCAGATCGATCTGCCGCGGAAGCAACATTCCGGTCTGATACTGGCATTGAAAATACTCAATGGTGTGGAAGGAATCTCCACCGTTTATTTCGACAAGAATGACATTGTAAGACATAAATTGGTCAGAGAAATCGTCGATGCCTATGATCGTTACAATATCCTGCACAACGAAGATTATTAATTAACTATAAATTACAATCAGATGAGCAAGGCAATTATTTTTACCGATTTTTCGTTTCCCGGACAGAAGAGTTTCTACAAGGGAAAGGTGAGAGATGTTTACAATATCAATGATCAATACCTGGTCATGGTGGTCTCAGACAGGATCTCGGCCTTCGATGTTGTTTTACCCCGGGGAATTCCTTTTAAAGGTCAGGTTTTAAATCAGATAGCAGCCAAATTTCTGGATGCCACGGCTGATATAGTACCTAATTGGAAAATTGCAACTCCCGATCCTATGGTGACTGTTGGACATGTATGTGAACCATTTAAAGTCGAGATGGTCATTCGGGGTTATCTCACAGGTCATGCCTGGCGGGAGTATCGCTCGGGTAAACGAGAATTATGCGGCATTCCAATGCCAGATGGGATGAAGGAAAGTCAAAAATTTCCCTTTCCTATTATCACTCCCACCACAAAGGCGGCCGAAGGACACGACGAAGACATTTCGCGTGAAGAAATTATAAATCAAGGCCTTGTATCTGCCGAAGAATACGCGTTCCTTGAAAAATATACCCATTCGCTGTTCCATCGCGGAACTGCCATGGCTGCGGAAAAGGGATTGATCCTGGTTGATACAAAATATGAATTCGGGAAAAAAGACGGCAAAATTTACCTCATTGATGAGATACACACCCCTGATTCTTCACGTTATTTTTATGCTGAGGGTTATGAAGAGCGGTTAACACGTGGTGAAAATCAGAAGCAGCTATCCAAGGAGTTTGTACGACAGTGGCTGATCGAAAATGGTTTCCAGGGCCTCGAAGGTCAGAAGGTTCCGGAAATGACTGATGAACTTGTCAATCAGATTTCTGAAAGGTATATCGAGCTTTTTGAAAATATTACCGGTGACAAATTTGTGAAGGGGGATGTGGCCAATGCCACCACACGGATCAAAAATAATATTGATCAATTTATAGCGGGACGAGGTTAATTTAATTTAAAATCATATGACCAAATTCAGAGTACTACTCTTGATAATCTGCAGTTTTACATTTGGAATTACTTATGGACAAGCTCCGACAGATGATAAAACGATTTTATTGGCTAAGAATCAGTCGGTTCCTTCCTTTAAATTCGAGACATCAAAAGGAAAGAGTGTTTCTTTTAATGATTACAAGGGAAAAATAGTCCTGATCAATTTTTTTGCCACCTGGTGTGCCCCTTGCCGGAAGGAGTTACCATTGATTCAGGACCAGATTTGGAACAGGCATAAAAATAATCCCGGATTTGCCATGCTTACCTTTGGTCGTGAACACTCGTGGGATGAAGTTCTGAAATTTAGAAAGGATCAAAATTTCACCTTTCCGATTCTGCCAGATCCTAAACGCAAAGTTTATGGTCTTTTTGCTTCAGAAAGTATTCCGCGAAGTTTTCTCGTTGATGTAAACGGTAAAATAATCTATACTTCAATGGGATTCGACGAAACCCATTTCAAAGAACTTACAGAGTTGATTGATAGGTTACTGTGAATAGTTGATTTAACATGTTGATTAGATCGGCATAACAAGGAAAGAGCGGAAATCATCAGATCTCCGCTCTTTTTAATATTGTTTCGTTCAGGTTGGGGTGAAGTTCAAAATGAGCAACCTATTTCAGGACAAGACACACTCCCTTTCTCCCTTTCTCCCCTTCTCCCCGTCTCTCCCTCTGGTCTTCTACCTTTCTTTATTCCTTAACTTCCGGAGCTTCTGAATCAGCTTCTGCGACCGTTTTTTCAGCAGTTTCATCAGTTTCATCAGTTTCATCCTCGAATACCAGCAAACCTTTTTCATTCAATAGGTTATACCAGGATAATACCTTTTTTACGTCCGAACCATATACGCGGCTTTTATCGTATTCGGGTAAAATTTCCGTAAAGTACTTCTTAAGATCATCCGGTGATGATTTGGCATCTATTGCCGGACCACCATTTTCCTTTTCAGCAATTTTGCGGAAAACTTTCTTTAACGGAACATCTTCCTCCAACGTGTAGATGGCAATATCTTCGAGCGTACTCATTTTGGCATCGGCGTAGGCAGTTGATTTTTTGCCCGTTAGTAATGACTCAATTATAACATTGTTCTTTCCTTCCGAGATCACCTTATAAAGTCCGGGTTGCCCTGTAATGGCTAAAATTCCTTTCAACATATTATCTTCCTTTATTATTGCAATGCGAAGTTAACACTTTTTTCACTTCCGGCAAAGATTTGAGGCTTTCAAGAAATTCTATTTTTATAAGTTGATCTGATAAATTAACCCCATCCTCAGCATTCGTCCGGGTTGTGCAATATTTCCGAAATCAAAATAGGTCTTATCGAGAAGATTTGATGCTTCCAGGTATACTGAGGTGGCTTTTGTTGACCAGTGAATACGGCTATCAACCAGAACAAAAGATTTGTAAGCAACTTTATTTCCATATTTAGCACCGTCCCAGACGATATATGATCCGGTTCTGTCTTGCCAAGAAACTTGCCAATTGATTCCTACATTTTTTATTACCTCATGCGATAATCCAAGATCTAATTTGTGGTTTAAAAAATCGAGGACATATTTCGAATCAAAAGTGCCTGATTGCTTATCCTGGTTTAGCCACGACCACGAGAGACTCATGGATTTGATAAATGATTTTTTATCAAAAAGCTGTTCCGGTTTAATTCTGGCTGAAACTTCAACACCATTCGTGTTCAGTGTGGTGATATTCCTCGCATACCAAACATTTTCATCCGGGGGTTTTACCCAATCAATAATATTTTTCCCCTTTCTGTAAAAATAGGCTACATGACCATCTGCTCCTTTTAACTTGTATTTTAGCCCTGATTCATAGGCAGTTGCCTTCTCAGGCTGAAGTGATGAATTGCCAATATTTGTTGGGCTCGAATAGTACAAATCTGTAAATGTAGGCATCCGCATTGATGAGCTGATTGATGCATACCATTTCAGGGCATCGGTCACACTCCATCCAAGATCAATTCCCGGGTTGAAATTCCATCCATCGCCAAGCTGCGAATTCCAGTTTGCCATAACACCGGCTGAAACTGAAAATTTGTCCAAATAAATGGAGTGTTCAGCAAAAAGGCTGAAATTTGAGCGGCTATCTGCTTTGGTATACTGCTTCCCGGTTTCTCCGGGAATAGAAACGGGCTTTCCCAAAAGTTTACCCAGCACGGTACTTCGGATATTTTCGCTTCTGAAATCAGTTCCAAATGCTGTTTTCCCAAGTTTTGTGGCGAACCAGGCGTTTATATTGGTTCCATAAACATCTGTAAGATGGTAATTGTGATTCGTATACCAGGTTGGAGTTGATTCGGGGTATCTAAACAGCTCAAACCGATCCTGGTTTCTGCGCCAATAGACGGAAGGAGTGAAATGGACGACTTTCCCGGTTTCCAGTTTTACGGAAGCAAAGGTCGTTTGTACCTCTTCGAATTGGTTGGGATAGGCCGGAGTATAAAAGCTATTGGCACCAAAACGTCGCTCTGTGTGACCAGCCTGCCACTCAAGTGCACTAGTTTTGGAGATTAATTTACCCTGGTAAAATGCATCGGTGATCTTAAAATCAGTGTTCTTGATGTAACCATCGGAACTTCTGTGGTCAACAGAGACAAAATTTCTTACTTTCCCTGCGTTAAAAGTTCCTGTAAGTCCGGCATCGTAATAATTATTCTCACCTCCGCTTAAACGACCTTTGAGGTTTGATTTGTCTGATGAACCGGTGATGATGTTGATTGCTCCGCTGAATGCATTGGGACCGTAAATCCGGGAGGCGGGTCCTTCAAGGATTTCGATGCGTTCGATGGCATCGAAACTAACCGGTAGATTAAGGGAGTGGTGTCCTGTTTGCGGGTCGTTGATATTGATACCGTTTAATAGAATAAGAACCTGTTCAAATGATCCTCCGCGGATACTGATGTCGGCTTGCACACCCATGTTTCCGCGTTGCCGGACGTCGACATTTAATGAATATTCGAGTAAATCCTGCAGGCTTTGTACCGGCGCCGATTGAATCTCTTCCTTCCCGATTACTTTAACAATGCGTGCTACCTGTGAGAAGGAGACAGGAGCTCGCTGCGCGCTGACCACAACTTCTTCAACTTCAACGTCTTTTATTGAGTTGATCGTGTCGTGACCCACAATCATCATGTTTCTCTGGGCATTCGATGGAATTGCGAAAAGTAAGTAAGAAACGCTTAAGCATCCTATTCGCACAATTTTGTGCATACTCAGGAAAACTGAATACCCTTTTCTACCCCATTTTTTGAACGTAGTGACATGATTCTTCCGGCGCATCCGGTTTTTTTGATTCATAGATTAAAAATTTTAAATTTAAAGGCACAAAGTTAAGCAAACATTCTGTTTTGTTGTTTTGAATCTTCACATTTGCAATTGCAAATAATAAAGTATCTGTGACGAATTTTTATAGGTAAATCAGCTACTAGCTTTTGGCGGCTGGCAGCCAGTTGCGAGAAGCCAGATGCCAGTTGCCTTTCCTGTTCTAATCATCACACATTCAATAATATAGATCAAACAATAATTCGATTTAAAAAAATGAAAACTAATCGCAGGGAATTTGTCAAAATGGGAACGGTTGCCGGAATCGGGCTTGCCGGAATGGTTTTAACTGAAAATGATGCCTTTGCTCAGAAGAAAGAAAAAGTCAGTAATCAGGTCAAGAGAGATCCGGCTATTGTCAGGGTTGGTTTTATTGGCGTTGGCGGGCGTGGAAGCGGACATGTACATGACTCATTAACGGTCGGAGGTATTGAGGTGGTTGCAATTTGTGACATTAATCAGGCAGCAATTGAAAGAGTACAGAAAATGGTGGTCAGCAACGGCATGAAAGCGCCGAAAGGCTACTCGGACAGTGATCACGCCTACGAGGATATGCTTAAAAATGAACTCCTCGATGCAGTGATAATCGCGACTCCGTGGGAATGGCATGTACCAATGGCTATCGCCTCAATGAAAGCAGGAGTTCCCTATACGGGTGTGGAGGTTTCTGCTGCCAATACGCTCGAAGAGTGCTGGGATCTGGTAAATGTGCACGAGCAGACAGGAAACCAGGTAATGATTATGGAAAATGTCTGTTACCGTCGTGATGTGATGGCGATTCTTAATATGGTTCGCACAAACCAGTTTGGCGAACTGATCCATTGCCGGTGCGGATATGAGCACGATCTTCGTGGTGTTAAGTTTGATGTTAAAGCCAATGATCTGAAGATCGGCCAGGAGGCCCATTCGGAGGCACAATGGCGTGGCCTGCATGCGGTTAAACGCAATGGAGACCTCTACCCTACTCACGGACTCGGACCAATCGGGACTTACCTCGATATCAACCGTGGTAACCGTTTTCTCACCCTTTCGGCCATGGCAACAAAAGCCCGGGGATTAAGTAAATTTATCGATGATCATGTGGCCAAAGATCATCCTTACCAGAATCTTAACTTCAATCTGGGTGATATTGTCACCACGATGATAAAATGTGCCAATGGAGAAACAATTATAGTGACCCACGATACCAATCTCCCACGGCCCTATTCTTTAGGTTTCCGGGTGCAAGGAACCAATGGTCTTTGGAAAGGGGAAGGCTCCGGTGACTGGCAGGATGCCGGTGAGCAGATTTATGTGGAGGGTAAAAGCAAGCCACATGTTTGGGACAAGGCCGAAGAGTGGTTAAAGAAATATGACCATCAGTACTGGCGCGAAAAGGGGGAATTGGCCACAGGTGCCGGTCATGGAGGCATGGATTTTATTATGCTTAACGACTTTTTCGATGCAGTGCGGAACAAGAAGCCAGTCCCGCTTGATGCTTATGATGCCGCAGCCTGGAGCGCTGTTTCAGCCTTATCGGAGATGTCAGTTGCCCGGGGTGGTGCGCTGGTAGATTTTCCGGATTTCACACGCGGACAATGGATTAAACGTGAGCCGGCATTTGCACGTGATACACAGTTTCCGATTGATCCCGAACGCGATTTTATAAATAAATTGTTCTAAAAATGGTGTTGGTTTTTAGTAGAGACAAGGCATGCCATTAGAGACAAGGCATGCCTTTTCTCTACTACCTTTTGATATTATTTTATCTCTGCATTTTCATCTCTTCGGCTTTTGCCTTTATCGAATTTTGAAATTCAGGAATGTATTTTTGCAATATTTGCAGAAAAAACTCATTATTAGTTCGTGTTATTACTATCTTTGTGTTGTGTTGTATATTATACTTTAGCTCTAATGCGAAGAAAAGTCAAAGAGATTATAGACTTAATTGAAAATGACGGATGGTACCTGGTAGGTCAGAGAGGAAGTCACAAACAATACAAACATCCTTTTAAATCCGGGAAAGTTACCGTACCAGATCATGGTAAGAATGAAGAATTAGAACATTTTATCGTAAATTCAATTTTAAAACAAGCCGGGATAAAATAATTTTCCCGCAATAAAATTCCAATTTCATGGAAAAAGTAACAGTAGAAATATATTATACCGGCAATAATTTTTGTGCATACGCACCAGTTTTGTTCGGATGCGCTTCTACCGGCTCAACACTTGAAGAAATGAAAAAAAACATCAAAGAAGCTATTGAGTTTCATGTGGAAGGTAGTTTGGCAGATAATGACCCTATTCCGGAGGTGTTCAAAGGTGAATATGAGTTAGTGTTTAAACTTTCAACCGAAGCCCTCTTAGAGGCATATAGCAATATATTTACAAAAGCAGCGCTGTCCCGTATTACCGGCATAAATGAACGCCAACTTTGGCATTACGCAGCAGGACTGCGTAAGCCACGCCCGGCTCAAAGGAAACGAATTGAAGAAGGTTTACATATCCTGGCGAATCAACTATTATCCGTAACACTCTAAAACCCGAATATCCGGATAACCTCTTTTGATCTGTTTACTTTGTAGAGACGAGGTATGCCTCGTCTCTACAAAAAAAAACAACCTAATTTCTTCTTCCCAGAAAGATCACGATGTAATACAGTAATGTTGCGAGTGATCCCAGGGCTGCAATAAGATAAGTATATCCTGCCCATCTTAAGGCATCTTCTGCTTTAAGGTGTGTCTGCGAATTGGTTGCGCCGGATGTCCCGATCCAGGACAAAGCACGATTACTTGCATTCATCTCCACAGGTAAGGTGATAAAACTAAACAAGGTAGTCATTGCAAAAAGAACAATGCCCGCGAGTAAAATTGCAGGGAAAGTGTTAACAAGCAAAATTCCTGCGAGTAAAACCCATTGCATCCACCTCGAAGTAAAGCTAACTATGGGAACCAGACTTGATCGCATTCCCAGCCATTGATAGGCCGATGCATGTTGTAAGGCATGTCCGCATTCATGGGCAGCAACTGCAGCCGCAGCAACATTTTTTCCATAATAAACCTCTTCACTAAGGTTGATTGTTTTGTTGGCAGGATTGTAATGATCAGACAACTTTCCTTCAACCGATTGAATGGTAACACCCTGGATCCCGTTGTCGCGCAGCATTTTCTGAGCTACATCCTTACCAGACATTCCATTCGATGTCGGTATCTGTGAATATTCTGCAAAGCGACGCTTTAATTGATTACTAATCAACCAACTTACCAATGCAAAACCAATAAATATTACCCAAATTCCAATCATAGCTCAAAATTTTTAAATTCAAAATTGAAAATTTACATTCAAATATCCGGCCAATTACAGTAACCTGCAAAATTGGCAGTTCATCAGGTATGAAAAAATGCGAAAACTTTTCAGCAAGTTATTTGCTATATTCACAACCTCAAACTATCAAACATACTGGCATGGATGTTTGTTCTTTGGATATAAAAATGATTGAATTTCAAAAATGAAGATCTTGATTATCGAGGATGAAAAAACATTGTCCGATTCAATGGTGGAATACTTTTCGGAGGAGGGTTATCAGTGCGAAGCTATCTATAATTATTTTGATGCAATCGATAAGATCGGGATGTACCAGTATGATTGTATTGTCGTGGATATTCATTTGCCTGACGGAAATGGATTGGATTTGATAAGATTCATTAAAAAGAAATCCATCTCACCTGGAATCATCATTATTTCTGCACTTAATTCCCTCGAGAACCGTATTGAAGGACTTGAAATCGGGGCTGATAATTATCTGACAAAACCATTTCACCTTGCCGAACTCAATGCCCATCTAAAATCCATTAACCGCCGGATTAGTTACGGAGGAAACAATCAGATCATTATGAATGAAATCAAATTGATTCCCGATGAGCATAAGGCTTTTGTCAGGGAGAAAGAAATAACACTGACTAAAAAAGAATATGAACTTTTATTGTTTTTTATATCGAATAAAAATAAGGTGATCACCAAAGCCGGGCTGGCTGAGTATTTATGGGGCGATTATATGGATCTGGCTGATTCGTATGATTTTATCTATACGCATATCAAAAATCTCAGAAGAAAATTGCTCAAAGAAGGATGCCAGGATTATATCAAAACGATTTATGGACTAGGATATAAATTTGAACTCAATTGAGACTCTTAACAAAAATCACCCTCAACTTATTATCTATCTCATTATTTATCTTTTTATTTGGGATGGTAGCCTTTTATTACCTTCTTCGTCACCAGGTTGACCAAAACATCAATTCGGAACTTGAAAAGAATAAAAAGAGCATTAATACACAGTTGGCATCAGATCATTCAACAAATAACTTGCCTTATAATCTGAATTTAAAGGTATTAATTACTCCTTTAAATAACCCGCGCCCCCCTGTAAGTTTTCGTGATACCTTGCTCTATGACAAAGTTGAAAACAGTTACAGCCTCTACCGACAACTTGGATATTCAGAAACTATTAATAATCAAACCTATTACATACAGATTTTCAAGTCTTTGGAGGAGACTGACCGGCTCATTGTTCGTATTGTGATCATCATGAATTTAATGATAATCATAATCATCATCACACTTTTGATTGCCAACCGGTTTTCCTCCCGTCAGGATTGGAAAGTTTTTTATGAAACCATTGAAAAGATCAACAACTACGATGTCGATTCCCGTGATCCGTTTATATTGAATCACTCCGATATAAAGGAGTTCTATGATCTTAACCGGGTACTGGAAACGATGACCGAACGTATTACAAATGATTATCTTAACCTGAAGGAATATATTGAAAATGCTTCGCATGAGATACAAACTCCTTTAGCCATTATCAATTCAAAAATGGAGTTATTGCTTCAATGGGGCGATATGAAGGAGAAGCAGTACAAAATTGTGGCTGATGCTTATGAAGCTTCCAACAGGCTGTCAAGGCTAAACAAAACGCTTATTTTACTTGCAAAAATTGAGAACAGGCAATTCCCTGAATCGACTCCGGTCAATCCTGAGATCATGATCAATCATCAGTTGGAGAGTCTTGAAGATCTGATACTTTCAAAAAAAATCAAAATCACCAGGCAATTTGAC
>JBBRGI010000091.1:0-12349 GCA_038240855.1 Bacteroidales bacterium
TTTCGTTGAAAAGATTCGGGATGAGCAAAAATTTACTGATCTTGCAGAGTTGCAACAACAACTGATCAGGGACCGGGTTATGGCACTGAATATTCTTTCAAAAGAATATTTGGGTTGAATCAATTGATAATTAATTATTTAATAAATAAATATGATGACTTCTCAGAGAGAAAGTTTTAAAGTTAAAGACATTTCACTTGCCGCATTTGGTCGTAAAGAGATCGATATTGCCGAGAAAGAGATGCCAGGTTTAATGTCGCTTCGTGCGAAATACGGTAAACAAAAACCGTTACAGGGATCCCGGATTATGGGTTCATTGCACATGACCATACAGACTGCTGTTTTGATTGAAACTTTGGTGGAATTGGGGGCTGCGGTAAGATGGTGCAGTTGCAATATATTTTCTACCCAGGATCATGCGGCAGCTGCTGTCGCCGAGGCAGGTGTTCCCGTTTTCGCATGGAAGGGTGAGACATTGGCAGAATATTGGTGGTGCACCGAGAGGGCACTTGATTTTGGAAATGGCGAAGGTCCGATGTTAATAGTTGATGACGGGGGAGATGCCACAATGATGATCCACCGAGGATTTGAAGCTGAAAGTAATTTCGGGATTCTCGACAATCCAGTGAGTGCAGAAGATGAAATTGAACTAAATAAAATTTTAAAGAAAGTACTGGCTGCGGATCCGGATCGCTGGCATCGTCAGGCAAAGGAAATCAAGGGTGTTTCGGAAGAAACTACAACCGGTGTGCATCGCCTTTACCAGATGGTTGAGCAGGGTAAGTTGCTCTTTCCAGCCTTTAACGTAAACGATTCGGTTACGAAATCCAAATTTGATAACCTCTATGGTTGCCGTGAATCACTTGCCGATGGAATCAAACGCGCAACAGATGTTATGATTGCCGGTAAAGTAGCGGTAATCGCAGGATATGGTGATGTAGGAAAAGGATGTGCGCACTCTATGCGATCATATGGCGCCAGGGTGATCATTACAGAAATTGATCCTATCTGTGCATTACAGGCTGCAATGGAAGGTTTTGAGGTGAAAACCATGGAAGAAGCAATCACAGAAGGCAATATCTTTGTAACGACAACCGGGAATCTGGATATTATTACCGGTGAACATATGGCTGCGATGAAGGATCAGGCAATTGTTTGCAATATCGGTCATTTCGATAACGAAATTCAGGTTTCGCGTCTTGAAAAGTGGGATGGTATCGCCAAAATCAATATTAAACCGCAGGTTGATAAATATATTTATCCTGATGGTCATGCGATCATTCTGCTTGCCGAAGGTCGACTTGTTAATCTGGGTTGTGCAACCGGTCATCCATCTTTCGTAATGAGTAACTCCTTTACAAACCAGACCCTGGCTCAACTTGAATTATGGTATAAACAATACGAAGTCGGTGTTTACAGGTTGCCAAAACATCTCGACGAAGAGGTTGCCAGACTTCACCTGGAGCAATTGGGCGTTAAACTTACAGTGCTGACACCGCAACAGGCTGATTACCTCGGAATTTCGCCAAACGGTCCGTTCAAGCCTGATCATTACAGGTATTAAAAACCAGGAACCGAAAAATGCAGGGACGTTATTTTTAACATCCGTAGGGCCGTTGCATGCAACGGCCCTACATTTTAATTTGTAACCGTCAGGTATTCAAATGCCGTAATAATATTATACATCTGAAGATACTTGACCGCTGGGCCTTTAACCGGCTGGCCACTTCCCATTAAATTAAACTTCGATCCGCATTTGCTGCATATACCGAAGAAATCGCTGCTATAAACTGTTCCCCGCGGTGTCTGAAGACCGGGCGTCGGTTCAGAGACGACAACTCCTGAATAATCTTTTTCGTAAGGGCAACATGCATCATAGGCATAATACTGGTTAATGTCAGGATTAACACATGCCACAATTACCCCTTTAAATCCATGGTCTTGAAATAAAATTGAATTTCCCGGAATCTTGAGATGGTTATAGGTTGCGAGCGGAATTGGAAGGTATACTTTTTTATAAGGTAAGAAAGTATTCTCATCCTTTGAACAATTCGCCGCCAAAATAATTATTAAGGCAGAAATTGCAATTTTTGTGATTATAATAGGTTTAAACTTAAACATTTTATTTAATTTTATGGATTGCTAATATAAGTAAAAAATGGAATTCAATTCTGTAATATTTCAATACGCGGCAATCGGAGATTATATCTTTCTGATCATGATTGTTGTCGTCTCAATTATCCAGGCAATTACCCAAAACAGAAAGAAAAGGGCGCTCCTGGAGCAGGAACAGGGGAGACCTGTGCAAAAGAATGCGCAGACCTTTCGTGATTATGAAAAAGAACCTGAGACGATGGCGGGTTACGAAACACCACTGGATAATATTTATGACTCGATTGAAAGAACTCTTACACCTGAAATCGAGAATGAGGAATATGGATGGGATGATGATTATGCGGAAGAAGAACAGGAAGAGAAACATGAAAAAGAAGTTAAGAGCACAAAATATCAGCCGGAGAAATTAATACCTGAGCGGGTGGAAATAAGTCCTTCGTTTTTAACTCCGGCATCTGAAGTTAAACTTCCTGTAAAAATACGTAAAGTTGGTATAAAGGAAGGTTTTAGTCTTAGGAAGGCAGTAGTGTATTCGGAAATATTAAATCGGAAATATTCGTAAAAGAATTGGTTGATATTTTTCAGGGGCATATTTGTATTTTTCTTGAAGAATATTTTTAAATTTGTATCTTATCATCGGGAAGAGTTCCGGCATACCGGAGTTCTTCTTATTTTTTATGTGTTATTACCAAAATAAATTTTCAAATGGGCAAAATTACTTATATCTCTGCCGAAGGATTAAAAAAACTTAAAGCAGACCTTGATCAGATGATCAATGTCGAAAGACCGGCTATTTCCAAAAATATCGGGGAAGCTATCGAGAAAGGAGATATTTCCGAAAATGCAGAATATGACGCTGCGAAAGATGCTCAGGGTATGCTCGAAGCTAAAATCTCCATGTTGCAGGCTCAACTGGCCAGTGCACGGGTTATCGATCAATCGAAAATTGAAACGGATGTTGTTCAGATTATGAACAAGGTCACGATTAAAAATACTAAGAATGATTCCACAATGACGTATACGATCGTCTCGGAACACGAGGCTGATCTGAAACAGGGAAAAATTAGTGTAAATACACCCATTGCCCAGGGTCTTATGGGTAAAAAAATCGGAGACGCAGTTGAAATAAAGGTCCCTTCGGGTGTGATTCCATTCGAAATTATCAATATTGAACTTGGTATGTAATGGCTTAATAAAAAAGTTGATGTCAAGTATTTTTTCAAAAATTGTAAAAGGCGAAATATCCTGTTATAAAGTGGCTGAAGATGAACTTTTCCTTGCCTTTCTCGATATCTTCCCGCTTGCGCCCGGCCATGTGTTGGTTATACCCAAGGCAGGGACAGACTATTTATTTGATCTGGATGACCAAAATTATGCGGGATTAATGCTTTTTTCAAAACGCGTTGCTGTGGCGTTAAAAAAAGCAATATTATGCCAAAAAGTTGGGGTTGCCGTTCTGGGTCTTGAAGTGCCTCACGCGCATATTCATCTTATTCCGTTAAACAGTGAGAGCGACATTAATTTCTCGAAACCTAAATTGAAATTTACCCCTGAAGAGTTTACTGAAATCGCTGCAAAAATTGCCCTTGAATTTGTCTGATGTTTTTTAGGTATGCAGAAGTCGGAAATTACCTGACTCTATCCGGATTTTTACGGATAAACGATTCCCAGTTCTTACAAGTCCCATCGCTGATGGGATTTTTTAGTTGTAGAAAATGACACACCGCTGTAGCGAGTCCGTCAGTTGCATCCAGGTCGTTGGGTGTTATTTCAATATTATACATCTGTTTCAGAAAATAGGCAACCTGTTCTTTGGTTGCCGACCCGTTTCCAGTTATGGCTTGTTTGATCCGCAGAGGGGCATATTCAAAGATTGGAACTCCCCGGTACAATGATGCAGCCATTGCGACACCCTGAGCACGGCCAAGTTTCAACATCGATTGAACATTTTTTCCGAAAAAAGGAGCTTCAAGTGCCGTTTCATCAGGTTTGTATTCATCGACCAGGTAGAGTGTCCTTTCAAAAATGTGGCTGAGCTTTTGATAATGTCCCGAAAAGCCCGCTGTTTTTATAACACCAAGCGCAACAATGTGGGCTTTATTTTTTACGATTTTTAATATACCGTATCCCATAATATTTGTTCCGGGATCAATTCCAAGTATTGTTTTATTTATTTCCAATTTCTCTTTTTGTCAAACTTAGTGGAAAATCGTTAACGCAGTATTAAGCTTCTGTGGCTGACCCAATAACGGGTGTATTATTCATACCTCCTCACAAAGTTAAAAAAAAGACTTTTTAATCAGCTTTTGTCTCAGGAATTTTCGACCGAATAATAGTATGATGTGAGGAAATATGAATTTACTACCGTGAAAACGGAAGATTTCCGAGATCAACATTTCCACCCGAAAGAATGATTCCTACGCGTAAATCTCTGAACGTATCCTTGTTTTCAAGAAGTGCCGCCAATGGAACAGCAGAAGAGGGCTCAATAATCAGCTTCATTCGTTCCCAAATCAGTCGCATTGCATTGATTATCGATTCCTCAGATACGGTAATAATATCATCAACTTTTTGGCTGATAACCCCATAGTTGATTTCTCCCAGGGAGGTGAGAAGCCCGTCGGCTATTGTTTTTGGATGATCCGAAGGAATGATATATCCCGCCTTAAACGATCGCCATGCATCGTCAGCTCCTGCCGGTTCGGTCGCAATTACCCTGCAGGAAGGGGTAACAGCTTTTACTGATAAGGCAGTTCCGGATAGTAATCCTCCTCCGCCCACGGGGCACATAACAAGGTTTAGAAAGGGTACTTCCTCCAAAAGTTCTTTAGCTGCTGTTCCCTGACCCGCGATAACGTTGCAATTATTATAGGGATGCACTATCACAATACCTGTTCGTTCGGCTATTTCCATTAACGTATTCTCGCGTGATTGTAGTGTTGGTTCACAGTATGTGATTATGCCTCCATATCCTTGAACTGCTTTTTTCTTTATGTCAGGAGCATTTGATGGCATAACGATCTGAGCTTCAATCCCCCTCATCCGGGCGGCCAGGGCAAGTGCTGCGGCATGATTACCGGAAGAATGGGTGCCCACTCCCCGGGCTGCCAGTTCATCTGTGAGTGAGAAGACGGCATTGCAGGCGCCACGAAATTTAAATGCCCCTGTTTTCTGCAGATTTTCACATTTGAAGAAAATCTCCGATCCTGTAATCAAATTGATTGCTAAACTGGTCATAACAGGCGTACAGTGTATATAATCGCGGATAAGCCGATGAGCATTTATGATATCCTGGTAAACTGGTAACTCCATGATGATGATTATTTTTCTGCCTATTTTTTATCAAGGTATTCGATAAGAAGTTCATTTAAACGCTTTTCAACATCGTAACTTGTGGCGTTGACAGGTAATCCGTTATATGCATTACAGAAAAGCATAAAATCTTCAAGAGCCTCGCCGGTAAATCCCGAAATTCGATGAATAACATCTTTATTATATACCAGTGATAATATTTGCCAGTCTCGTTCCGAGCGTATAGCCGCAAGGGTAATACGTTTTTCTTTCTCGCTTTTGCTCAGATGGTACGATATAAACGATAAAGGTCTGAATATTGCCGTCAGTGTTGTTGGTCTTGATGCAAAATAATCGCTTCGCAATTCAACGGGTACATTCACTGATTTTCCGACCGGTATGCCGCTCATATTTACTTTAGGTGCAGTACCTTCGACATCGACTTGTCCAACCAGGATTCTTACTGGCGATAAGGTGATTTTGGCATTTTCACTCCCCGGTGTGATGATGCCGGCAACAGGAATTTTTTTCTCTTTATAACCCATCGATTTAAAGGTGAGTGTATCGGAAGGGTCAGCCTGGATCGAAAAATTCCCAAATGCATCGGCCATGGTTCCTCCGCGAATCCGCAAATTGAGTACCTGAACATATCCAACGCCTTCTTTGGTCACTTCATCAATTACCTGGCCTTTAATGTTGATCATATCTTCGGGGAAATACAACTGGCAATAGGCCCGGATATGGAATCCGGACGAGATAAGCAGAACTATTACAATTATTCTAACGAATTTTATTGCCATATGAATTACACTGAATTTAAAAGAGGTACAATACACCTGGAAAAAATACTTCAATTCCGGTGAGAATGTCATTGTAAAGATGTATATTTTCTGTCTATGGTTGTTTTACAAGGACAGACTCCTGATTCGTTGCATTGCTTTAAGTACATTTTCACGATCGGCAAAAGCCGAAAAGCGGAAATATCCCTCCCCTGCAGGACCAAATCCCGAACCGGGTGTGCCGACCACGTTGGCATCATTAAGCAGTTTGTCGAAAAATTCCCAGGAAGTCAGATCGTTTTTTGTTTTGACCCAAACATATGGCGCATTCACACCGCCGAAAACTGTGAAGCCTGATTCGAAAAGACTTTCCCTTATTATTCGGGCATTTTCAAGGTAATAGGAAATAAGTTCCTTTACTTCTTTTTTACCTTGTTGCGAATAAACAGCTGCTGCAGCTTTTTGCACGGGATATGAAACTCCGTTGAATTTTGTAGTTTGACGGCGCATCCAGAGTGGTTTTACTGCAACAGCATTTCCTTTGATGTCGTAGGCAAACAGTTCATTGGGAATTATAGTAAATGCACAACGGGTACCTGTAAAGCCTGCCGTTTTTGAGAAACTACGAAACTCAATTGCAACACTTTTAGCACCCTCAATTTCAAAAATTGAATGGGGAATCGTGTCGTCGGTAATATATGCCTCATAAGCAGCGTCATACAAAATAATGCTCTTGTTGGCAATCGCGTAGTCGACCCATTTTTTCAAGATATCTTTAGTGGCGACAGTACCTGTGGGATTATTCGGAAAACACAGGAAGATCAGATCGGGTCTAGTTGAAGGTAATTCAGGAATAAAGCCATTCGTTTCGTTGCACTGCATATATACAATGTTATCGAAATAGCCATTTGACTGACAGGGTCCCGTTTTCCCCGACATCACCGTGGTGTCGGCATATACGGGATAAACCGGATCACAAATAGCTATAATATTGTCATTCCCAAATATTTCCTGGATATTTCCGGTATCACATTTCGATCCGTCTGACACAAATATTTCATCTGCAGTAATATCTACCCCGCGCAGATTATAATCATTTTCAGCAATTGCCTCACGCAAAAAATCATATCCTTGTTCGGGACCGTAACCTTTAAATGTATTTTTATTTCCCATCTCTTCCACTCCTTCGTGGAAAGCGCTCATGATTGCAGGCGAAAGAGGTTGTGTTACATCACCGATTCCCATTCTGATAATTTCACGTCCGGGATTTGCAGCAGCAAATTCTTTCACTCTTCTCCCGATTTCCGGAAATAAATATCCCGCTTTTAATTTCAGGTAATTCTCGTTAATGAATGCCATTTAATCAATTGTATTATAGTTATTTATATTTAATTTAACGACTTTGAAGACTACAAAGATACAAAATAAATGATGGCTGTTTCCGGACAAAACTTTAAGATAATGCGGATACCGCTTGCATTCCGGTCTTATTACATCTCCGGATCATCTACGGACTGTCAGAACGGAATGCCTGTCTTTTTATAGTGTGCCCGGCTTAATAATCCCAAATGTTTTAATAGATTTAACTTGTTAAACCGAAGCTTGGTGTTATTTCTTAAAATATTGTAAATGAAGGTATTCAAATTTGGTGGAGCTTCCGTGAAAGATGCCGGAGGAGTAAAAAATCTGGCTGCAATTGTAAGGAGTTATCCTGATGACCTGGTTATTGTAGTCTCTGCAATGGGAAAGACTACCAATGCACTTGAATCGTTGACAAAAAATTATTTTTATGGGAATCCTGAGGGGATCGCCGGGGATATAAACGCTTTAAAACAGTATCATTTTGATATTATTAAAGCACTTTATAATGATGATTCAAATGAACTGTTCATCTCCGTTTCAGCCGATTTCGAAACTTTGGAAACCCGGATAAATCATACTCCTTCTCTGGATTATGATTTTGAATACGACCAGATTGTTTGTTTCGGGGAACTTTTATCCACGAAAATTACCAGTGCGTACCTTAATTACGCAGGTATTCTCAATAAATTCAAGGATATCCGTTCCGGATTAAGGACTGATGCAACGTGGAGGGAAGGTAATATTGACTGGGAGTTGTCTTCGGATCTTATTCAGTCGCAATTTAATTTTGCCGAAAACAGGATCTACCTGACCCAGGGATTTATAGGGGCTACCATAACTAATCTTACCACAACTTTAGGACGTGAAGGCTCAGATTATTCAGCAGCCATTATTGCCAATATTCTTAATGCAGAGAGTGTTACAATATGGAAGGATGTTCCTGGAATAATGAATGCAGACCCCGGTAAATTCGAAGTTACCCATAAACTCGATATGCTTTCGTATCGCGAAGCAGTTGAAATGACTTATTATGGTGCTAAAGTTATTCATCCAAAAACTATGAAACCATTGGTTGAAAAGAACATACCGTTATATGTACGTTCCTTTATAAACCCGGATGAACAAGGATCGGTAATTTGCAATATCGATCATGTAATGAACTATATCCCTGTCATAATCGTAAAAGAGGATCAGATACTGATCACAATATCCCCGCTCGATTTCTCATTCATGGCAGAGGAAAGTATGAGCGAAATATACCAGCTATTTGCCCGGTACCGGATGAAGGTGAACCTGGTTCAGCAATCGGCCATGAATTTTTCAGTGGCAATTGACCGGCCTGAAAGGAGATTTGAGAATCTTATCGATGATTTAAAGAAAGATTTCATTGTCCATTATAACAGTGATCTTGAGCTTTTGACGATCAGGTATTATAATGAAGATACAATCAACAAGTTGATTCTGGACAGATCTGTTTTTGTTTCACAGCGAACCCGGACTACTGCACGCTTCCTTGTTAAATAACAATTATTCACTTTAATATAAGAGCCGGATTCTGGATATTCACGTAAAAGATGTGACCACACGGGGGAAAGAAGGTTCAATGGCAGGATATTTTCCTGCCATTTTTATTTCCTGAATATCAGTTTAAATATCGGTTTTTGTCCTCTTGAATTTCCGGTATTATCATACACATCGTACGCAAGGGTAAGCGAAATCAGTTGTTTCTGCATTTCTGCTTTTTCATCATCCCATATCCAGCGCTCCTCGAATTTTATTTTGCTGATATCTTCACGCGAAAACTCTGATGATTCAAGTTTCTTGATTTGCCTTGCCGACATTTTTTCTCCCGAAAAATAGTCGTAAGGAGTAATTTTTCCGTCGTAAACTGCTTCAAATATCTTATCAATTAATGCTTTACGGCTAAGCCCTGATAAACTTTCGGTAGCCCACGAATCAGTTGAATCGCGGTTAAAAATCGCCGTGTCGTATATGATTTTCCCGTAAATATTACCCGGGGGTGATTTTCCTTCGTCGGGTTGATTACAGGCCCCGGCAAGGATCATCATCCACAGGAGTATACAACGACTATGAATGGTTTCTGCAAAAAGTGAGTCTTTCCCCTTTAGTCTCCTCATAAAAAGTTCCTGTAGAATTCGGATTATTGTTTTCATAAACAAGTTTGCCATTCACAAAGGTCTGATTTACAAAATAGTAAAACGATTGGCCTTCGAATGGAGACCAGCCGCATTTCGCAAGAATATTCTCTTTTGAAACAGTCCATCGTGCTGCATCAACAATAACAAGATCTGCTTTATAACCTTTTCGGATATATCCCCTTTTTTCGATTCCAAATAAATCCGCCGGGGTATGGCACATCTTTTCGACAACTTTTTCCATTGATAATTTGCCGTTACGGCTCATTTCAAGCATAGCAATAAGCGAATGCTGGACGAGTGGTCCGCCGGATGGTGACTTAAAATAGGTCTGATCTTTCTCTTCGAGCGTATGCGGAGCATGGTCGGTTGCAATAACATCTATTCTGTTCTCATTCAGTCCCTTTAATAATGCCTTGCGATCGTTTTCCGATTTGATTGCGGGATTCCATTTAATATGAGTGCCGTGTTGTTCGCAGTCAGCCTCCGTAAACCACAAATGGTGAACACAAACTTCGTTGGTTATTTTTTTGTTTTTGACAGGTCCTGCTTCAAATAATGCAATCTCTCCGGCCGTTGAAAGGTGTAGTACATGTAATCGGGTACCATACTTTTTAGCCAGCTCAACCGCTTTTGAGGTCGATTTAAAACAGGCATTGGCATCCCTGATCTTTGAATGTTCGCTCATTGGAACTTCTTCACCATATTTTTCGCGCGCGATTGCAATATTTGCCTGAATGATTTGTTCATCCTCACAGTGTGTCGCAATCAGCATCTTCGATTTAGCGAATAAAGCGGCTAAGGATTCCGGATTATCGACAAGCATATTCCCCGTTGAAGATCCCATAAAAACTTTCACTCCGCAAACTTTCGCAGGATCAGTTTTTAACAATTCTTCCAGGTTATCATTGGTAGCACCTATATAAAAGGAGTAATTGGCCAAAGAAACTTCCGATGCGCGTTGATATTTTTGCTCAAGTAATTCGTGGGTGATCGCCTGGGGGATTGTATTGGGCATTTCCATAAAAGAGGTAATCCCTCCGGCTATGGCTGCTTTTGATTCTGATTCGATATCACCTTTATGGGTCAGTCCGGGTTCCCGGAAGTGAACCTGGTCATCGATGACACCCGGCAGAAGAAACTTGCCCGATGCATCAATAATATCGGACTGAGCCAGGATGCTGGCAGGAACTTCATCTCTGAAAATTTTCTCAATGATGCCGTTCCGAATTAATATACTGGTGTCTCTTAAAATTTTACCTTCATTAATAACCCTGGCATCTTTGATGAGGATATCTTTCATGATTTATTAAAAATTGTTTAGTGTTAATTGTTGAATGTGGAGTTTACCCATTAGGAAGTGAAATTATATAAAAATATTGAATCAATTAATTTTCACCGCTATTTTTGCTGTTAAAGTAAAAACAGGTTATTGGGTGAATTGCCTTGCTTTAATTTCAGGCTCTGGTATTGATTCTCTTTTGTATGATTTAAAATAGCTCTGTATTTTCATTTTAATTACACCATTAAATGCTTCACCAAAAATCCCTCCGCTCATTTTTGATGTTCCTTCTTTTCTGTCTGTAAAAATGATCGGAATTTCTATAATTTTGAAACCATATTTCCAGGTTTTGAATTTCATCTCAATCTGAAATCCATATCCTTTCATTTTGATAGTATCCAGGTCGATGGTTTTCAATACGATATTCCGGTAACATTTAAAGCCGGCTGTTGTATCCATGAATGGCATTCCGGTAATTTTACGGACAAAAACTGATGCAAAATACGACATAAGCACACGTTTGAGCGGCCAGTTAATTACATTAATGCCTGATATATAGCGCGATCCGATAGCCAGATCGGCCTCCTGGTTCCGACATGCTTCACGGAGTCGTATCAGATCGTTGGGATCGTGAGAGAAATCAGCATCCATCTCGAAGATGTAATCATACTGGTGTTCCAGCGCCCATTTGAAACCTGCAATATAGGCAGTGCCCAGTCCCAATTTACCTGAACGTTCGACTAAAAACAACCTGGTATTATTTTCACTGATTAGTTCCTTTACTATTGATGCGGTTCCGTCGGGGGAATTATCATCTATTATAAGGATGTGGAAATCTCCTTCAAGCGAGAATACCTTCCGGATGATCTGTGCGATATTCTCTTTTTCGTTAAATGTTGGAATAATTACTATACTGTCGGGCACTTCATTTATATTTTATTAAGGTGTAAAAATAACATTTTTGATAAATAAAATCTGTTTTTATTGGGTATGCAGACATATTTTCTGATTTGTATCAAAAAAATTGGCGCCGGCATTTTCAAATTTATCGTTCTTTTTTCGTTTTTCAGAGCTTTCGCGAAGTTTAAATGACTTAATTTATCTGTGAATGCACAGCAAATGCAACCTTTATTTGAATCATTGTTTTTATGTAGTTGTATAATACGCATTAAATCAGGGAAATACAACTGTATTTATTTTTATCTACTTTTTTTGGTGTTTTGGTTTTTAGTGTGAAAAAACCTTTTACATTTGCACCACGATTTGAGGGAACGGTTAACGGGAACTTTTATCAGCGTTCACAGGAAGATTGAGGCATTTAGGGATAAGGGGATTGGTTTAAAAAAACGAAAAAAAAGTTTTGG
>JBBRGI010000092.1:0-12288 GCA_038240855.1 Bacteroidales bacterium
TTTTTTTTATTTGGCTGTCATCTCAAAATTCCAGGCTGGGTTTTGGGAAGGGATACGCTGTTTCACAATTTGTTTAAATTTTTCAACCAGTTCAGGATGCTCTCCGGCGACATTGTTCTTTTCTGCAACATCGGTGGCAAGATTATAAACTTCCCATTGTGGATGCTGACTTCTGCTGACCTGCGGGCACACCCCTTTCCAGTTACCGGATCTGATTGCATATTGTCCTCCGCCGCTCGAAAACTCCCAGTACAGGTATTCATGTTGCTGCTGTTTATTTGTTTCTCCGCGAAGAGTTGGAAGGAATGAAATTCCGTCGGTATCAGTTAATTTTTGACCGGTAAGGTCAGCCAGTGTGACCATCAGGTCGTAGTGTGCCGAAATATGTTCTGATGTTTGTCCGGGAGTAATTGTCCCGGGCCACCATGCAATAAATGGTTCGCGAATTCCTCCCTCGTAAACCTGGCCTTTCCCGCCCCGGAGTCCGCCTGAACTCTTAAAAAACTGAGTGTTCAAACCACCACCTCCCGCAGGACCGTTATCACCCGAGAACATGACGATAGTATTGTCGTCTATTCCCAGCTCTTTTAATTTCTGCAGAATAGCCCCGATTTTACTGTCCATGCGTGAAATCATGGCCGCATAGGACGATAATGGTCTGGGATGAGGCGTATAACCCATTTTGCCGTCATAAGGCTGCTCATCAAATTTACCGTTATACATTTCAAGGCTCTCGTCCGGAACCTGAAGTGCCTTATGAGGTGTCACAAAGGCCAGGTAAAGAAAAAATGGTTTTTCACTGTTTTCCCCGATAAATTTAACCGCCTCATCAGTCATCAGATCGAGGGAGTAATGCGACCCTGAATATTTTTTATATTCCTGTGTGTCTATGGCCTTTGTTCTGTCGACTTTCGGATGAACGGAGGTAATATTCCCCGGTATAAACTCCTGCTTTTCGTTTCTCCATAAAAAATCGGGGTAATGATTATGAGCATGTACCTGGTCGGCATAACCATAGAACAGGTCGAAGCCCTGTTTATTGGGCGCACCTGATGATGCAAGGCTACCCAATCCCCATTTCCCGATAATTGCTGTGGCATAGCCGCTTTTTTTAAGCATTTCGGCTAGTGTAAAAGTCGCATCAGGAATGGCTGTCTGCCCGGTTCTAAAGGCAATGCTGTCTTTAAGTTCACCATTATCGCGCACAAAGGTATGACCTGAATGCTTCCCGGTGAGCAGGCTGCAACGTGCCGGGGCGCAAACGGGGGCTCCGGTATAATGCTGGGTAAAGCGGATACCTTCGGCAGCCAGCCTGTCGAGATAAGGTGTCTTAATGTATTGCTGTCCATAACAGCCGAGCTCGCCATATCCAAGGTCGTCGGCAAGAATGTATATAATATTGGGTTGTTTATTTTCCGTTTGAGCATATGCCATATTCATTCCCGGAACCAGCGCGAATGCGGCCATTCCGGAATATAAAATCTGAATTTTTTTCATAGTAAAATGTATGTGGTTTTTCAAAAGATATCTGAAGCTACTTTTGTATTTTTGAAATGTATGTGGCCGATGAAAGTCTGTTTCCAACTACTTTACTTACCGGAACAGGTATATCTGTCTCGAGAATATCAGCTCCAAACCGGTACAGGGAATTGTAATCTTTTTTCAGTTCCCCGATAACTGTAACTCTTCCTTCAATGAATTCCCGATCATAGTTCCTTGAGGTACCCTGGATACAAAGTGCCCCTTTTTGATGGATCATATCGAATATGGCTGAATCGACTGGTTTTTTGTGATTAATAAATGCAACGATGTTATCCCATGGGACGCCCGTCTTGTCAAATTCCCTGACTTTTTCGGGTGTAGGGAGAAACACCTGCATCATGATGTTTTTATTTAAACGGTAACAGATCTTTGCCTCTTCGAAGTTGTAGGCCATGATAATCGTGTATGCCTCAGCTTTATATTTTTCAACCATTTTTATGCGGTCTTCTATTGGAACGTCTTTTTTGTCGAGTATCAGAATCGTTTTTCCTTTTGCCCATTTCAGCACTTCTTCGAAAGTCGGAATCCCGTATTTTGTGACATTTCCTTCGGTATCTTTCAGTTTTAATTTTTTTAGTTCTTTAAGTGTAAAATCAGCCACCTTACCTTTTCCATTGGTGGTGCGTTGCAGGGTGGGATCATGATGCACAATCATCATACTGTCCTTTGTATAACGAGGGTCGATTTCCATAACCGAATATGAATAATTGAGCGTGTTCTCAAAAGTGGCGATACAGTTTTCGGGAAAATTCTTCTCCGGGCCGCCCCGGTGGGAACTCAGAAAACATACACTATCACCCGTGTAGCGGAATATTTTTCTAAGTTCTTCAGCAGTCTGAATATTCATATAGTGACTGCGGCTTTTTTCGATACCCCAAGCCTCAAAACCAGGAAGAACAATTGCCTGAACGAAGATCAGGATTATTAGCGTGCTGAACGTACGCTTCATCTCCACCTCAACAGGCTCCGTTTTGCCCCTTTGAAGAGGAATAAGGCTTATTTTTTTGTTCATTTTCTATAATTTTAGGTTTTCATTTTTTATTGTTAGAAGATAACCCTCCTTTCAAAGAAGTATTAAATTGGATATTTATCTTTTCTTGAAAGTCAGCATGGTTAACGAGGTTTCAAATGCCTCAAACGAAATTTCTGAAGCATTATGTGTTATTAACTTTATCACCGGATTGTAACTGCCATTCCCCTGATCATTAAGTACGAAAGCTTTAGCCTCAATAAGTTCCCGGGTGCCAAAAAGATCAGAGGTGATCTCAATATTCATTTTAATTCCGTTTTTGTTTAATATACCTACCCTGATCTGGTCTCCGGTCTGATCAACAGCCACAATATTCAGGATATTGGGATTGCTTTTGATAACTTCGCTTTTTATTAAATCACTGCCCTGGATTTTTCCCAGGAATTCAAAAGTCTGGTAAGCAGGTTGCGCACTTCTGTCGCCCCGGCGAATAAAACTTCGCGATGATACAGCATTACCCGCCCCCTGGAGTGGCCAGAAAGTCGCCATATCCAAACCCCCTATCATAAATTGCATCAGCATTTCAGATTGAATCAGTGCACACTGATGAGGGTTAAGCTGGTTTTGTTTTATGGGGCCTACATTCCATTCGAGAGAAGCCAGTTTTATATCCGGGTATCCGAAATCTTTTACCATCTGACGAAAATACGCGATTTCGGCCTGATAACTCTCACCGGTCCAAACCGTCATGGGCGTTTTTATCAGCCATTTATCAAATGTAGGGTTGCTCCAGCTCCAATACCAATGAGCATCAATGATATCGATATTAGCACCTGCAATACTGAGTAATTTCTGATAATCGTCTCTTTTGTTTTTAAAAGCTGATTGCCAGTTTACAATGATTTTAATTTCCGGATCGAATTCCTTCATGCGGACAGAGAACAAATTAATGAGCTCAGCATACTCCTCAATCGTTTTGCTGCCGCCATTGCTATCGGGCTGGTAAGGTTCGTTGTCGAGATACCAGTATCTAACCTTGAATTTTTTATCACGGCAATATTTCATCAGGTCAAGGGCCTCCTTAACACCCTCTTCCAATCGTTTCCAGCGCCTGCCTGAGCTCATATTGATTCCAAGTAGAGGGGTCGAATTGATTCGTTTCGATACTGCAATGAATTCATCCAAATCCATAAAGTCACTTTTTGTTTTGGGAGTAACGGGATTCTTTGGATCCCAACTGTCTTTCCATCCCTCTCCGGATAACGAATTCCAGTGATAGAAAGAAGATACCGTTCCACCCGGATATCGCATCACAGTAACATTTACATCCTTTAAATACTGCTCTATTTTCCCGTCGCCCCAGATTGTATCAGCTTCATAAGCATAAACGGCATTAAAGCCTAAAAGGAGAGGACTAATGAGTTTCTTTTCAGTCGTTAGCAGTTTTAATGAATATTTTCCATCATTTCCTGCCTCGTTGAATTTTTCAGGCGTTTCGGCAGAAGTGTAATTTCGAAACGTGTATATCTGCGAAGCCAGCCATTGGCCAGGGCTTTCGGAATCGGGGCTGTCGTATTGCGCGTACAGTCCCGAAATTGCTGACATCAACAAAACGATGGTTAGTTCGGATATGAGAAAAAAATTTTTCACTTTTTATTTTTTAGATATTTTAAGACTTAATTAATAATCAAACACCATCGTTATAAGTGAACGGGGAGGTATCCGATATTCCGTCCCGGGTAAGTATTTTTCCGGTACATTCATATTGGCCAAATCACTTCGGTCATCAGTTTTGTAAACCGACACCTTTTTTATTATTTTATCCCGGCTCTGAGCGAAAGACACACAGACTGGCATCGTTTTAAAAGAAGTGTTTACATACACAGCCACTATGCGGGATTTATCAGGCGCCAGATAGGCAGAAGCGACCAGGGTGTCTGGATCGTCTGCTCCCTGAAGGTCAATTCTGATATAGCCAGGGCGGATAAAAAAACTGTAATTACCCAAAGCCCATAGCATTTTGTTTGTACGAACAAGGCCTCCTTTTTCAAGATCACCATTGGTTGGGTATAAAGAAACCAAAGCATGGTTGCCGTTTACTTCCATTCCTTTCCAGTAGCCCCATGATCCGGCGCCAGCATAAACAAGATCGCCATACACTAATCGTCCCAGCAGCAGGGCAGGCTGTATGTCTGCATAGTTGTCGGGTTTCCAGTCGGAAGTAAAACCGTCAATCGGGAGTTTTAATCCAGGTAACATGCACCATTCCGATTGATGAAAACGAATGCCGTATTTTTCAGTCTCCTCTTTTACTTTTTCCCTGGTTTCCTTTATAGCAGCATTTGTTTTATCGCTGAGATAACTATGTCCGGCTATAACAGGAGGGATGTGCTGCAAATCGCCAATATAGTCAGGGCTTTGAGGATCAAAAAATGTTTTGATTTGTCTGTCCGGGGCATCCTCGTCTGAAAATCTTTCTCTTAAACTGGTCGAAGTATCGTACAAATAATTTAATCCTGCCGATTCGCCTGCCAGTATTTTTACATTTGATAAACGACTGTATGAAAGTGCCTTGTCGAGCTCGACATACAACTTTTTCATCTCAGAGCTTTTCCATGGAGAACCTTCCTGAGCAGGACTGTTCCATTTTACCTGTGGCTCGTTAACAGGGCTGATATAAGCAATATGCCAATCTTTTTTTTCTGTAAAATATTGTGCTACACCAGCCATAAAGGAAGCATAGTTACTATAGCTATCCGGTTTTATATTAGCCTCTTTAGCCGAATGCGACCATCCTTTCCCGTTTTTTGTATATTGAACAAGGGGAGAATTGGAGAACAGTAAAAAATTATTGCACCCGTATTCTGTAGCTTTTTGCATAAAGTATTGCTGCCCTGCACATTTACTCCAGTCAAAAGACTGACCGTCGCTGGCCAAAAATGACTCAGCCCTTCTTTGAATGGGCAAAATGTCGGCACTATCCTGTTCAAGCGTTCCTGCACCTAAATTTACCCGCCACATCGAAATACCTATCCCCGCCGGGTTGCCCGCCAGATCATATTGCTGACTAAACAACCATTCAGCAATTTGCCCTTTTTGTTTTTCATTCCAGTATTTACCAACGAAATTACCGCTCCAGGCATCGGAAGCAGCAAAACTCTCAATTTCCTGAAATGTTTTTGAAGGATTAATTGTAATCTCCCTGGTCTGTGCGAATGCGGAGAAGGTACATAAAATCAGCATACAACCTGAATAAACAGATCTTACACAATTCTTAATCAGATGCATTTGTTTTCCCGTGTAAAATTTCATTTCGCCTTTGATAAGGATTAAAACTACAGATTTAATGATTACCTGCCAGTCCATACCGGAGCCAGCCAGGCTATTGGTTTTAGGGGATCAGCTTTTGGTGCATCCCCGCCGCCTGCATTATATATCCTGACAAAAAAGTACTTATTCGTTGCATCTTCAATAACGGGGCTCCAACGTACCGTATAATCAGGATTGGTAACCTCATAGGTCTTAACCACTTCTCCATTATCCTTTACAATATCAATTTTCGTTATTTTGTTTTTAGGATTGTTCGTATCAGGATCACTGATTGAAATGTCAAATTTGAAAACGTTATCACCAGTAAGCGTTGAACCCATGATCATCCCATTCACGGTATATCTGCACTGAATATTCTTATCAAGTGATGCGTAGGTTCTTCGGTTCTTCATGGCATCCAGAATAGCAACCTTTGTTTTATCTGTTGCCAGAATAAAAGTGCGTGAAGTATGCGCTGTGATGCCTCCAATTCCATGGTTGTCATTTCCGCATACAGGAGCAACTTTCCATCCTTTATCCAACGCTTTTATAAAAGCGGGATAGTGAATGCCATTGTTTGAATTTATCACCTCGAGCATGGTGATGATATTGGTTGCCTCAGGAGTGCGATAATCCCAATCGTTATATTGGTCAGCACCGGGGTGATTGAAACTGGCAACCACAGCACCCTCGCCGTTGGCTGGAACAGACTCCAGCCATTTATAAAAATAAGGCAGGTCTATCCCGGTCTTCAGGGCATTGATATAGATCGCCGTATTAAACACATTGATATGACCTTTTCCGTTAGGTCCATTATTCTCGGAGAATTCAGAGCCTCTTATGGCCACAAAATTATTATCTGTAGTCTCGTCTGCTGCTTTTTTTGTGGCCAGCCATGCCGTGTTGCCGGGATCAGACGGATGAAAGTCGGGTTCCTGTGAATGATCGGTAACCGCATAGAAATCATATCCATTGGATTTAGCAAGGGCATAATGTACTGCTGGGGGACCCTGGACTTTCTGCCAATCCTGCTTAAGTGTGGAATTTAAAACCCGACTTACCCCTGCCGAATCAACCTCCATGAATTTTGTTGCACCCGGTACATGATCCCATTGTGAACCGTGAGAACTGGTATAGCTGGTATGCGAATGGGTATTTCCTGCATAAATATGATATACCGGTGCTGACGGCTTTACTTGTCCCATTAATGATACAGGTAATATAAGACTCATCACGGTAAGCGCACAAATTAATTTGTATACTAATTGTTTTTTTTTCATTTTGTTTATTTGCTTAAAATCAATTTTTTATAATTTTAGCATAGGCAGCTATAGTGCCATCAGCATCATCCCATGTATATGTATCACCCTGCTTATTCCAGTTGCCTAAATTTTCTTTCAATTGCTGTCAGGTACTTTGACCTGACAGCTTATTTATCCCGAATTTCTTATTTTGGGTTCAAGTTAATATACCTTGCTAAAAATTCCCCCATCCTGGGTTTTGGACTAAACTTTTATTTTTCAGCATTTCATTTTCCCACATGGGAAGCAGGCTGTATTTATCGTTCCAAAGCCTGATTTCCAAAAGTTCAGCATCGTAACGGTAGGTGCCATTGTCGCGTTTGTAAATTCGTTGTGAATAAATTTTTTCGGTTTGGTTTCCGATCTTCCAGCGTCGTACATCCCAGAAGCGTTGTTCCTCAAACGCAAACTCTATGCGTCTTTCGTGACGGATTTTCTCCCGCATCTGGTCTTTTGATAACCCGGCAGCGATAGGAGGCATTGATTTTCCTTTTGCTTTAACCGGCAATCCCGGGGGCACACTCGCGGTGTAGGCGGGGAAAATTGCCCGTGCCCGAATCTGATTTACGGCATCCCTCGCCGACATTGGGTAGCCTGCAGGGGCGATATCAGGTGTACTGAATGCTTCGTTTACAACTTCTGCATAATTGAGCAATATCTCGGCATACCGTATGATGGGATAATTATGATTTACATTCAACACAGTTCCCCAGGCTTTAAGATTTGCATACGCATCGAGGAATTTCCGGTCATAGAAGCCGGTGTTGTACCAGCCGGTGAGATACTGGGCCCCGTCGGCAACCAACGCAGAGGCAGGATCTTTTTGCCAGATATGGTAGATTATTCCGGCTCGTGCGGGCCAGGGAGATTGGTTGTAGAATACGGTCTGATAAAAGCGTGGGTCACGATTTTCATAAGGTTTTTGAGGATCCCAACCTGAAACCGGATCGACTGTGCCACTGGCATACAGATTCATGACTTTTTCGATCCCAAGTTCGTATGAACCCGTGATATTCCCTGCAGCATCGACCTTTACCACTTCGTAGTCGGCCACCAGGTTCAGCAGCGGCAGGTTATTGATAACGCCATTTCCATAGTTGAAAAACTGTCCCGGAAGACAATTCCGTTCCAGGTTAACATTGCTCCCGTCCGAAGGTTTGCTCTGATAGGAGAGGATAACTTCTGGGCTGGCTCTGCGGATGAAAAAATCTTCGTAGCTGCCGTATTTGTCAGGGGCAGTGGTCTGGTGCAACGCGTACAGACCTTTAGTTTCAGCGAGGAAACGTTTTGTGGCTTCAGCGGCGACAACCCATTTGTTGGCATTGTACTTACCTCTGAATTCGCTGTTTTCGGGTTTGGCCGAATCGTTGAACAGCGGACTTGCCGCATACAACCTTACTTTACATATCAGTGCAAGGGCAGCTCCTTTGGTAATACGACCAAATTCCGAGGCACTTAATTCATCAGCATGTGGTAAAAGTGGTATTGCCTTTTCGATTTCAGAACAGATAAATTCGACAAATTCATCATATTTCTCACGTGGCTGAAAAAGTTTCTCCTCGTCGTATTGGTCCAGAACTTCAGTGACAATGGGTACTCCTGCATAGTGCTTCAGCAGATCGGAATAGAAAAACGCCCGCAAAAAGGTTGCCTCTCCTTTCATCCGTTGACGGATTTGCTCGTTGACCAGCGGTTCGTCGGAGTCAGGAATCAGATCGACATTAGCCAGAAAACGGTTGGCGGCCCTGATGGATGTATAATTCTTTTTCCAGACATTCACTGCCAGGGGTATTGATGTTGGTCCCCACGAACCAATTCCAAATAAGTGAGCCACATCCCAGTTGGCTTTACACTGACCTTCGTCTGTTGCATTTCCCAGGAATCCGGCCGATCCGAACCTGGCATAGTCTGCATTCATCTCCTTGTAAATTGCGTTGAGGTACCACACCGCGTTCTGCGGATTGGAGAAGACCATCTCCTCATAAATATCGTTGTTCTGCGCCTTATCCAACAGGTTGCTTCCGTCCTCCTGACAGGCCATAAAGATGGTTGCCAGCAGTATAATGATTAATTTATTGACATTTTTCATTGTTCTCAGATTTTTGGTTGAACTATCAAAATTGTAAGTTAAAACCCATATTCCACAACTTCATCTGCGGATAAGAACTTCCATCGCTGTTATTCGATTCAGGATCCATTACCTTTATGAAATCGAAGGTGAGCAAATTGGTTCCGCTTACAAAAAACCGAAGGTTGTTTAACCCGATTTTACTCAGGCTTCTTTTTGGAACATTGTACCCAAGTTCGACGTTTTTCAAACGGATATAATCACCCTGTTTCTGATAGAAAGAGTTGCTGCGGTGATTGTGTTTATTTTCAGCGCTTGATAACCGCGGATAAAAAATTTCCTCATTGGCCAGAAAACGTTCCAGCGTCCATCTTGTCTGGTGAACCTCCATATACCGGCCAGCCTCCCTGATCTGCTCCCAGGCGCCGGTTCCTGACAGAAATTTATAATTTCCACCAGCTCCCTGCCACATCATATTAAAATCGAACCCTTTATAGTTTAACCCGTACGACAAGCTGTAAACAATTTTTGGGATCCGGGAATTCCCGATCGGGCCTTCGTCAAACGAATCTATCGCGCCGTCGCCATTCCTGTCCCAATATTCAAAATCACCCAGTTGTACCGGTCCAAATGTAGGCTGCGGCATTTCCGGTTTCAGAAGAGGTTTGCCGTTTAGTTGAAGGATCAGATTTCCTTCACTGTCCTGCTGAAAATCGTCGGGGGTATAATAACCAAGAACTTTAAGCCCATAGTTTTGTCCTACCGATTTTCCGGTCCGGCGCATGTACTCAAACCTGGGATCAACCTCATCCTGGAATACTACCGTGTTTTTTGAAAAAGAAATCATTCCCCGGATGCGGTATCCCAATTGACCCACTTTGTTTTCGATTCCGGTCTCAATTTCAAATCCCTTATTCTCAACCTTACCGATGTTTTCTTTTGGCAGATCAACCCCCAATACCAGCGGACGGGTATTGCGCGAGGTGAAAATATTGACACGCATCTCCCTGAACAGGTCAATGTTAAAAAAAACCTTGTCTTTGAATAATTTTATGTCAAAACCCGCATTCGATTTTTTACCAACCTCCCAGGTGACATTGTTATTGCCCAGAGATCCTTCATACAATGCACTTTGTGCGCCCCATGAGTTGTCTGTCCCAAAATAATAGTTGCCACTCATGTTGTAGGTCTGCAGATAAAGAAACCTGTCAGATCCAATTTGGTCATTTCCTACCTCGCCGTATGATCCCCTGATTTTCAGAAAAGAAATGGCAGGAACATAATTTTTAAGAAAGCGTTCCTCCGATACCACCCATCCGAGTGACATGGAAGGGAAAAACCCATACCTGTGCGATTTTTCGAACTGGTCGGATCCGTTATAACCAAAGTTGAATTCTCCCAGATATTTTTGCTTAAACCCATAGGTCACGCGTCCCACATATCCCAGGAATCCTTTTGGAACCTCGGCGTTGCTATATGATTGTGTCTGCGTATAAAGGGCCATACCTGTAATTGCGTGGTCGCCGAAATTACGCGAATAGTTCAGCGAATACTCCATATTGGTTCTTTTGCTGTGCCCGGATCCCGCAAGCTTGTCAATCCATGGAGCCGTTTCTGCAATCACTTCCGTGTAAGTCTTATCCGCATTATACAGGTATTTTGGAGGACGGTATCCCACTTTGGTACCCGAACCGAAATAGCTGTTAAAACTTACCATACCCCTGAAAGATAATCCTTTCGTGATGAAATCGAACTTTTGATTTACCTTAAAAGTTCCTTCAAGGATATTGTCGAGCATCCGGTTATAACCATAATCATTAAGCACAGCCATAAGATTTTCACGTTGTCCGTCGATGTTGCTTCCATACGAGCCATTCGGCAACCTGTAGGCATAATAATACGGTGGTGTGGTGTTCATTTCACCAAACAAGGTAGTGGATGAGACGTCACCGAGAGAAATGTTTTGCTGTTCCTCGACCCTTGAATTTAAATCGAGACTTACCGTAGTTGATTTGGTCGCTTCAAAATCGAGGTTTGAGCGGATATTCAATCGTTTGAAATGGGCATTCGAAGGATATTTGGCCTCACCAAACTGTTTATAAATTCCATCCTGGAACAGTCCATTTGTCGAAACATAGTATTTGAGCCGGTTGTTTCCTCCCCTTACATTTACATTCATGTTGTGCATGGCGGTGCTTTTTTTCAGGAAGTCGGCCATATAGTCATTATCCGGATGTGTAAAAGGCGAGTCATGTGTTTTGAAATGTTCAAGATCGGTGGCTGTAAAGCGTGCCGGCAAACCGTCATTGACGAGCGATTCGTTCCGCAGCATGGCTGCATCATACGAATTCAGGTATTTCATCAGTCGGGTTGGTTGCTGAAGTGTAGTCTGGAAGCTCACAGTGATCGCAGCTTTACCAATGATACCACGTTTGGTTGTAATCAGAAGAACCCCGTTTGCACCTCGTACACCATAAACTGCAGTTGCAGAAGCATCTTTCAGTACCGAGAATGATTCAATGTCCTCAGGATCGAGCTGGGTGTAATCACGTTCCACTCCATCAACCAGGATCAGTGGCTTGGAATTTGCCGAATTAAGGGTGGATACTCCGCGAATGTATATTTCCGCGTCGTCACCTCCCGGCCGGCCACTGCCCACCATGGTAATCACTCCCGAAACACGTCCTGCCAAAGCATTACTAAGGTTTGGAGTACCCATTTGCTTGAGTTCCTGGGAAGTTGCTGTTGAAATGGCGCCTACAACGCTCGCCTTTTTCTGCGCTCCGTATCCCACCACAACTACGTCATCGAGCGATATGACGTCAGATTTGAGTTGTACATTGATGACACCCGATTTCACCGGAATTTCCTGCGGAGTATAACCGATAAAGGAAATTGTCAGTATCGCTTTGGGATTACGTAAATTGATTGAGTATTTGCCGTCGAAATCGGTAACGACACCATTTGTAGTTGTTTTTTCTATGATATTAACTCCGGGAAGGGGGACTCCATTCTCGTCTGTAATGGTTCCATTTACTTTGGAAACCTGGGCATACAACTGGGCTGCCCATATTAAAATCAGGGTAAATAGCAATAAT
>JBBRGI010000093.1:0-12251 GCA_038240855.1 Bacteroidales bacterium
AGGAATTGCTCAAAAAATATATTGCCAAATATCATTCAACTGTAACTCCTAAACCTTCAGGGCTTTATTTTATGGAGACAAAAGTCGCTCCGACCGATACCGTACTGATCAAACCAGGCGATCTGGTTAAAGTGTTTTACGGGGGATACCTGATCGAGGAGGATGACACGGCCGGTATCAGGGATGGATATGAGTTTGATAATTCGGGCGAATTTGAACCTTTTTCTTTCACTGTTGGTACAGGAGCAGTGATCACCGGATGGGATGAGGCTATGACCTATATGAAGGAAGGAAGTGAAGCAAAGCTGGTAATTCCTTCAAAGCTTGCCTATTCCGGTCAGGCGCAATCTTCAATCCCGGCCTATTCGCCGCTGGTTTTTTACATCAGGATTTATAAAGTCTACCGTTCCACTGATAAAACAACGATCATCGAGAAACTTCCCCAAAAATTTTAATCGTTAAATTTGCGACACTGAATAGTTCACTTGAAACAGGCAGCGCTTTTTAAAAAATTACTACCCGGGTTTATCCCGCTTTTCGTTTTTATCCTTGCTGACGAATTCTGGGGGATGAAAGTCGGCCTGGTTGTCGCCTTGATAATCGGTCTTGTCGAAATGGGTATAGTCTGGTTTCATGAAAAGCGGCTCGACCGTTTTGTATTACTCGATACTGCCTTACTCGTGGCGCTTTCCGGTATTTCAATTCTGCTGGAAAATGAGATTTTTTTCAAATTGAAACCTGCTCTAATTGAATTGATCCTGGTTGCAGTATTAGGCATTTCAGTATTCTCACCTGTGGATATCGTTGGTTCAATGACCCGGAAGTATATGAAAGGGGTTGAGATGAACGAGTTCCAGGAGGCACTTTTTAAACGGAATCTTCGCAACTTATTTTACATTGTTATCGCTCATACTGCGCTTGTCTTTTATTCTGCATTTTATATGAGTAAAGAGGCTTGGGCGTTTATTAGCGGCGGCTTGTTTTATATTCTTTTTTTCGTCTATTTCGGTTTTGAGTTTTTCAGAAACAGGCGATTGGCCCGTAAAAGTCTACCTCAAAGTGATGTCAAATCGTATGAAGATGAGGAGTGGCTTCCCGTTGTTGAACAAGATGGAAAAATTATCGGGAAAGCACCACGGTCCTTGTGTCATAATGGCGATAAAATACTTCACCCGGTCGTTCATCTGCATGTCTTTAATCCTCATGGCCGTATCTATTTACAGAAGCGGCCGATGCAAAAGCTGGTGCAGCCGGGTAAATGGGACACAGCAGTAGGCGGACACATTTCATTTGGAGAAGACCTGCAGACAGCACTGCGGCGTGAAGCTTTTGAAGAAATAGGACTCGAAAACTTTTCGGCCAAACCCCTTGGCAGCTACCTCTGGGAGAGTGACCTGGAATCAGAACTTGTATACTATTTTATATCTTACGATTTTCAGAAAATACGACTGCATAGCGACGAAGTGGAAGAAGGCAAATTTTGGAGCCCTTCGCAGATTGAAAAAAGCCTAGGACAGAACATTTTTACACCTAACTTTGAATTTGAATATCAATTGCTTAAAAAAGGTTCTGTTTTGCTCCGGAGCAAATGATTACAGGAATAGCGACTTAAAGAAAAGTTGAATTTTTATGTTGCAATAATGATTACCTTTAGACCATTCACCAGAATCCTTTGTTTTTTTTTGACGAAATAATTATGCTCATGACACTTATAGGATTAAATATATGAAAAAACCGCTTGGATTATGCCTTATATTGTTGCTTGCAATCAATTTATATGGCGCTAAATACCCCAAAACTGAAATGCGTGCCGTGTGGATTGCCACAGTTGCAAATATTGATTGGCCATCGGCACCGGACCTTACGATAGCTCAACAACAGAAAGAGTTTACAGAGTTGCTTGATTTAAGCAAGGCTTATCAAATGAATACTGTTGTATTTCAGATCAGGCCTGCAGCGGATGCTTTTTATTTTTCGACATACGAACCCTGGTCGCAGTGGCTCACGGGGCAGCAGGGAAAAGAACCAGGTTACGATCCGCTCACATTCGCAAGTACCGAATGCCGCAAAAGGGGTCTCGATCTTCATGTTTGGATCAATCCTTATCGTGCTATTGTGGATGTAAATAAAAACCAGACCTCCCCTGATCATATCACGAACACCCATCCCGAATGGTTTATCACATACGGAAAAACGAGATATTTCGATCCCGCGCTGCCCGAAACCCGCGATTTTGTTGCAACAGTGGTTAGTGATATCGTAAGACGTTATGATATTGATGCCATACATATGGATGATTATTTTTATCCTTACCGGATCGCTGGTGTTGAATTTCCTGACGATCAGTCGTTTAAATCGTATCGGGGTGAATATTCAGCCGACCAGCGTGATGATTGGCGTCGTAATAATGTGGATTTGATCATTAAACAATTACACGACAGTATCAAGGCAATTAAACCATGGGTAGAGCTTGGAATATCACCATTCGGAGTATGGCGCAACAGCAGCAAGGATCCGGCTGGTTCGGATACTCAGGCAGGACAAACCAATTATGATGATCTTTTTGCCGATGTACTGAAATGGCAGCGTGAAAAATGGATCGATTATATCACACCTCAAATCTATTGGGAGATTGGGAAAGAGGTCGCAGACTATAAAATTATTGCAGACTGGTGGAGCAGAAATAGTTTCGGAGCACAACTGTATATCGGTCAGGCACCATACCGTATTGACCCCGAATCGAAGGTAAAATCATGGCAAAGCGCCAAAGAAATTATCCGGCAGATTAAGCTTAACCGCACCTATCCCGCGATATCGGGAAGTATGTTCTTCAGTGCCAAATTTATGCGTAAAAACCCCCTCAAACTTCACGAAAACTTACAAAAGCGGTATTACCGGTATCCGGCACTCACTCCCTCAAACCTTAGAATAAATCCCATTCTTGCTCAGGAACCCGTTGAGCCAAAAATGGATACTAAAAATAGCCAGTTGAACTTAACCTGGGAAAATAGCGAAAACGCAAAATCTTACGTAATTTATCAGTTTCGGAAACGGGAGAAAGCAGATATACAAAATCCTGAGCATATCTTACTGACAACTTCCAATAATTCTGTTACCTATTCACTTGACAAACAAACCGATCCGGATAAGTACAAATACGTGATTACGGCAATCAGCAAATCGAATACCGAAAGCAATCCGGTTATTTTTTCGAGAAAGGAGTAATTCAAAATTTACATTCCATCAGTAATTATTTTTGGTTAAGAAAAACTGACTTATGAAATCATCACCACGTTATCTGGCACTTGATGTGTTAAGAGGAATGACCATCGCCACCATGATACTGGTGAATACACCGGGAAGCTGGGGCCATATTTTTGCACCCCTGAAGCACTCCGCCTGGCATGGGTGCACACCAACCGACCTGGTTTTTCCATTTTTTCTGTTCGTTGTAGGTGTATCAATGTTCTTCTCATTCTCAAAATATAACAATTCTCTTAATCGGGAATCGCTGATAAGAATTGCAAAGCGTACACTGTTGATCTTTGCGATTGGTTTATTTTTAAATTCTTTTCCCCAATGGACGACCGATTATTCAAAATTGAGAATAATGGGTGTCCTCCAACGGATTGCAATAGCCTATGGGATTGGTTCACTGATCGTTTTAGCAGTCAATCGCAAATATCTTCCGCTAACGGGTGCATTCATTCTTTTAATTTACTGGGGAATACTTTACTATTTCGGTGGCAGCGATCCCTATTCACTTGCGGATAATGCGGCCGTTCCCTTTGATAAAGCAATTATCGGCGAAAGTCATTTATACAAAGGTTACGGAATTCCATTTGATCCAGAAGGATTGCTCAGTACGATACCCGCATTTGTTACGGTGATATTCGGTTACCTTGCAGGTTCCGTAATCAGGCAGACAGAAAAAATAAAGGTGCCGCGTGTATTGGCCATATACGGAATTGCCGGAGTTGCAGCAGGATTCCTGTGGGGATTCGTTTTCCCGCTCAACAAACCGCTTTGGACCAGCTCGTATGTACTTTATGCCGCCGGATGGGCTTTGCTGGTATTGGCCCTGTTAATCTGGATTATTGATCTGAAGGGTTACTCCAAATGGACCTCCTTTTTTGTTGTCTTCGGGATGAATCCACTGGTAATTTTTGCATTGTCCGGACTATATGCCCGAATAATCAGCCGGTTAATAAAAGTCACTGAACCTGATGGAACTGTAATGAACGGCTATACCTGGTTGTATCAACATATCTTTGTTCCGCTAAGTTCCGATCCAAAAATATCTTCATTCTTTTTTGCACTTGCTCATATAGTAATGTATTGGCTTATCGGATTAGTGCTTTATAAAAGGAAGATTTTCATAAAAGTCTAGATCTATTAGGCCTTGTAATATATTACAGATTAGGAATTAGATTCATTTAGTTATGTTAACAAAAGCTGTACAATTTATCGATATAATCTTTCAACTATTTAACACATGAATAAGACAATACTTTTCCTGAGTTTATTATTCTTCCACTTTTCGGCATTTTCACAGGATATTGATTATGCAAAAAAAATTATTCGGAAATTATCTTCTGCAGAATTCAAAGGTCGCGGATATACAGAAAATGGGGATAAAATAAGTGCAGATTTCATTTCCCGTGAATATCAGTTCTTAGGTTTAAAACCACTGAACAGAAAATCATATTTTCAAAAATTCAATATTTCAGTTAATACCTTACCTGACAGGGTGTATCTTAAGATTGGCGGAATTGAAATGCAAACGGCAGTTGATTATCTTATCGAACCATCGTGCCCGTCTGTAAATGGTGCATTTAAACTACTAATTACCCATAGAAACCAGATTGATACCGAAGCAAAGTTAGGGGCGTTAATTAAGGAGGCGGGCGATTCGTTTATTCTCATTGACAGCAGGGATAAGAGAAATGAAACACCTGAAATGAGTAAGAAAACAGATGAATACATCCAATTTTTAAAATATAATCCACAGATAAACATAAAAGGGGTTATTATTTATACCAATGATAAACTTACCTGGGGCAGTTCACAGATTCAGAATATCCGGCCGGTTGTTATTCTAACTAAGGAACTGGATTTAAGCAAAATAAATTCACTTGAATTAACCGTTGATGCAAAGCTCTTACCGCATTATGAGACTCAGAACGTGGCTGGTTACCTGCAAGGTACGTCAGGTACCGATTCCACGATTGTTGTCCTGGCTCATTATGATCATTTGGGTAAAATGGGCAAAGACATTTATTTCCCCGGAGCCAATGATAATGCAAGCGGGATTAGTATGATGCTGAACCTTGCAAAATATTACTCCGAAAATAAGCCTAAATATACCATGGTTTTTCTGGCACTATCCGGCGAAGAACTGGGTATCCTTGGTGCCAAAGCATTTACGGATGCACCGCTGATCGACCTGGCCAGGATTAAATTTCTTGTGAACTTTGATCTGGCAGGTACCGGAGAAGAAGGAATACGGATTGTAAATGGAAGTGTTTACAAAGATAAATTTGACCTGATCACCCGGATAAACCAGGAATATGGTCTGTTGCCCAAAATCGATATCCGTGGCGCTGCATGCAACAGTGATCATTGTTATTTTTATCAAAAAGGAGTACCCTGTTTTTACATCTACACACAGGGTGGTATTCAGGCATATCATGATATTCTTGATAAATATGAGACATTACCGCTTACCGAATTTGTTGATTACTGCAAATTAATGATTCGATTTTTTGATTCGATTTAACTGAAATATGTTCACTACAGAAGATGACGAATAAACTTATTGGTTTACTTATACTGTTATGCGTGATCTCTCCTGCGATGTCACAGTCCCTGATTAATTTAGACAAGTTGGTTGATCACCCGTGGGTTGATTCTGTTTTCAATTCGCTTACCCCTGATGAACGGATGGCACAGGTGAATACGCCGGAGGTGCAGCTTGCGCAACGACAACTAATTGAATCGGCATTGACTCTTCTTGAAAATAAAAATCAGATAATTCCGATCCAGAGACTCGATACGCTGCGGATTGCAGCCCTTTCGATAGGATCTTCATCCACCACCCCTTTCCAGAAGATGCTTGGCAACTACACTAAAGTTGATTGTTTTTTTCTTCCTGAGAATTTTACAAATGCTGAATATACTGCCGTTCTTCAGAAACTGAAAGGATATAATCTGGTCATTACAGGTATTCATTCGCTTTATGAAAGTAAGAACCGTCGTAGCTTAAAAGTGGGTAACATCGTTCATACAGCACCTGAACGACCTTATGGGGTGACCGATGAACTGGAAACCATGTTCAGCCGGTTGTCGTTGATGAAAAATTCATTATTTGTTTTCTTTTCAAACCCATATGCAATCAATGAAATAAAATACGATACCAAGCCAGACGGATTATTGCTTGCCTGGCAGAACACCTCACTTACACAGGAATTGGCCGCGCAATTGTTGTTTGGCGGCATAGGTTCAGGTGGCAAACTCCCGGTCGCGATTGGAAACCGGTATAAAGTGGGCGACGGAATTGTAATTAATGGATCAATTCGTTTAAAATACACCCTTCCTGAGGAAGTGGGATTAAATTCTGAAAGACTTAGTGGACAGATTGATTCCATTGTAAACAATGCATTAATGCAAAAAGCATTTCCGGGTTGTAATGTATTGATTGCCAAAGATGGAAAGGTGATCTTTCAAAAATCATATGGCTACCATACTTATGACAACAGGGTTCCAGCTTCACTTGACGATATCTACGACCTGGCCTCTGTTTCAAAAGTAACCGGAGCACTTCCTGGTATTATGAAACTGTATGAAGAGGGGAAATGCCTGCTTGATGTACCTTTCTCATCTTACTGGCGCGACTGGAGGAAACGATTTCTGCATCCTTCCGACAAAGGTGATCTTACTGTACGGGAAATGCTTGCCCATCAGTCAGGACTGATTCCTTTTCTTCCGTTTTGGAGAAAATCGGTAAGTCACGGACAATTGTCGCCCAAATTATATAGTGTTGAGCAGGATCAGCGTCATAATCTGGAAGTGGCGCCAGGACTTTATATCAGTCCAAAGTTCAAAAAAAGTGTTTACAAGGATATGCGGAAATCGCCATTGAAAACCCGGGGAAAATATGTTTACAGTGATTTATCGCTTATTCTCTTTCCTGAAGTTATTGCCAAATTGTCCGGTCAGAAGTATACGCAGTATCTCGATCAGAATTTTTACCGTCCGCTTGGTGCTACAACGATCACTTACAATCCTTTACGAAAGTTTTCCACTGAACAGGTGGTTCCTACAGAATATGATACAATATATCGGAAAAGATTGGTCCATGGCAGTGTTCACGACGAATCATCGGCGGTACTTGGGGGTCTCGCGGGAAATGCGGGATTGTTCGCATCAGCAAACGATCTGGCGAAACTGGTTCAGATGTATGTTCAGTACGGTACATATGGAGGTAAACAATACCTGAAAAAATCAACCTTCGAAGAGTTTAACCGGGTTCAGTTTCCACAGAATAACAACCGGCGCGCGTTGGGATTTGATAAACCTTCGATTGATAATCAGAAACTTGACAGGGAAAAGGCTTATCCTTGTTCAGGTCCGTCACCTCAAAGCTTCGGGCATTTTGGTTTTACAGGAACTTTTTTCTGGGCCGACCCGGCCAACGGTCTGACCTATATCTTTCTTTCGAACAGGGTATATCCCACACGCGAGAGTAATAAAATAAGTACGCTAAATGTCCGAACGGAGATACTACAGGTAATGTATGATGAGCTGGGTAAATCAACTCAATTGCCAAGGTAAAAATCAGTACAGGAGGTGTTTTCAGCCTCCGGTTTCTGTTCTTCGGCCCTCATTTATAAAAAGATTTCTGTCCATTCATTAAAGCGTGTAACATGTCTGTTTCCGAATTTTTGCATCGATTTCAGCACTTCACTCACTGATTTCTCATGGGTGAGGTCACCGCTTTTTGAAAAGAATTTATCAGCGAAGCAGATGATCTGCTCTTCAACTGAAACGGGCATATAATCACGCACAGGTAATGGTAGATTTTGGGACACGATATCTTCGGCTGTTATGCCTACCCCGGTATGTCGTTCACTGACCAGGCCATGCTCCGGATAACCCTCTGCAGTCAGCAACTCACGGCCAAGGTAACCATGACAGAGGTAAGGAAACTCGCCAAAACAATACAGATGGGGCGCATTTGTCCTGAAGATACCAATATCATGCAACATGGCAGCCTCCTCAATAAAGGCAAGATCGGGGAGTAACTCTTTATGGTTCCTTGCGATGTTCAAAGCTTTTTCCGTCACCAAATTGCAGTGGGTAATCAGTATCTGGTAAGCTTTTGACTTTGGTTTATAATATTTTGCAATAATTTCCAATGGGTTCATATCAGGATATTTTGTAGTAAAAATAGCTTTTTTACTGACCGGATAGTTCATCGTATTTGTTTATTAACACTTAAATCAACAATTGTTCAATTATTTTGCCGATATTATATCTTTAAATAGCTCATTAAAGCTAATTTTAAGCACAATTTTGAATGAGTTATGATGAGTCAAATAATTGAAGCTGCCCCTCGTGCATTTCGTAATGGAATCGAATCGCTTAAAAAAGGCAATGCTGAGAAAGGTATTAAAAGAATTGAATCTTCACTTAAGGATGGTTATAAGCCGGCCATGGTATTCCTCGATATTTATAAGAGTAAAAAGGATATCAATGAATCAATTACAACTTTCGATGAGTTAATGATCAAAGGCCTGGCCTGGGCATTGCTGGATATTGGCAGGAAGTATTATGAAGGAACTGAACGACCGCTATCGCCTGAGGAATCTGTAAAGTGGTTCCTGGAATCTGCACGCGAAGATGGGGCAGAGGCGTGTAATTATATCGGTGAGATGCGCGAAAACGGCAACGGGCTTCCTTTGGATCTGAAAAAAGCATTCGAATGGTACGAACGAGGTGCCCAACGTGGGGATATTATCGCGAAATACAATATCGGCCGTTTATTGCGAACGGGTGATGGCGGATATAAAGATTTAAATGAGGCTGTTGATAATTGGTATGAATCGGCAAAGGGGGGCCATGCTCCCGCGATGTATAAAGTTGGCGAAATTTTCGAACAGGGTCTTACCGTTCCTGTAAAGCTGGCCAAAGCCTTCGAATGGTATTTAAAATCAGCTCAAAATGGTTATGTCCCTGCTTATGAAAAAGCAGGCCTCTTTTTATCAGAAGGAAAGGGAACGGAAAAAAACGAAGCGGAGGCTTTTGCATGGTTTTCGAAGATGAAGGAGAATGTTTCATCCGAAATTGCGCTGGCACTCGGGAAAATGTATTTTGAAGGAGTGGGGACTCCAAAAGACAATATCAAGGCAAAAGAATATCTTGAGCAGGCAGCTAATGCCGATTATGTTGAAGCAATTTACCTGATTGGAAAGCTGCTCGAAGAAAATGGTGTCCCGGATGCTAATGACTGGTATCAACGTGCTGCCGACAAGGGGAGTGCCGATGCACAGGAAGCAATTTCGAATATGTATCTCGAAAAATCGGATCAGGAAGGGGTTGACTGGCTGAAAAAAGCTGCGGAGAATGGAAATGCGGAAGCAATGTTCCGTCTGGCACAGAAATATGAGATTGGAGAAGAGGTTGAATCAAATCATAAAATTTCGGTTGACTATTACCGCAAGGCTGCTGAGAAAAATATCATCGAAGCACAATATAAATATGCCAGTATCCTTTTGGCTGGTGAGATGACCACAAAGGACAACCAGTCGGCTGCAGATTATTTTAAACGTGCCGCTGAAGCAGGTCATGCCAGAGCTACCTACCTGGTGGGAATCGTGCACGAGAAAAATCTAAGTTATTGGGCCGATAAGGAGAAAGCGTTCGAATGGTATCTGAAAGCTGCCGAAAAAGGTGTTCCCGGTGCAATGTTCAGGGTAGGGGTCTATTACGAAAATGGAATTACGAAAGAACAGAATACCGATGAAGCATTCAAATGGTATAAGAAAGCCGCGGAGGCCGGATACCCGAAAGCGGTATTTAACCTGGGTGTGATGTACGAATCGGGAAAAGGAATTGCTGAGAATATGCGCGTAGCGGTGCAGCACTACGAGACTGCTGCGGGACTAGGTATTGCAGAGGCAATGAATAACCTTGGAAATGCTTACCACCAGGGAAAGGGAATTGATGCTAACCCTTTCGAGGCCGCGAAATGGTATGCCAAAGCTGATAAAGCCGGATTTTACCTCGGAACCTATAACCTGGGTGTTATGCATTACTTCGGTGATTTGGGCGAAAAAGATTATGTCAAAGCTTTCGAATGCTTTATGCGGGCTTCACATGCCGGTTATGCCCAGGCACAGTATAATCTTGCAGGAATGTATTATTTTGGCGAAGGAACAGAGAAAGATGCTGCTGAAGCATTTAACTATTATTCGAAAGCCGCAGAGAACGGTTTTGCAGATGCCTGGAAAAATCTGGGCGATATGTATTTAAATGGAGATGGTGTACAGAAAAATATTGAAAAAGCGATCGTAAGTTTTGAGAAAGCGGCTGAAACAAGTGATAACGAAGCCAGGTATGAACTGGGGCGAATTCTCTTCATCACAGCAGGTTACCAGGATTTTACGAAAGCATTGCTCCATCTTAAGACAGCTTCCGAAGATAATTATGCCCCGGCTTATAATCTGTTAGGTGTACTGCTTGTCTCAAAGAAATTTTCCGGACGCGACCCTGTTGCTGCCTGGGAGTGGTTTGAAAAAGGGGCCGGTGAAGGGATCAAAGCTTCAAAACTCAACCAGGCCACTTATCTGAAAAGGGGTGAAAACGGTGTTGTCAATTATCAAAAATCATACGAAATCCTGGAATCGCTGGTTCAGGACGATCAGGATGAGATTGCCGCTTACCTGCTGGCCTTGTTGATTTTATCGGATGAATGTGAGGTCAAAGATCAGGCAATAGCACGAAAGCACCTTGAATTATCATCAGAGAAAGGCTGGCAACCTGCAGCTAAATTACTGGATAATAATGATCTGTACACAGGACCCGCCGTTTTAAACTTCTGGGAAGATTATATTTTGGATACGGAGGAATAGCCAGGTTTATTAAGAACAGATAAATATTTTTGGGATGTTCTCTCCCTTGGAAAAGGGGGATTTTCCATTTAAAAGTTCAATATATTAACATATTAATTAATTTTAATCTTATGAAAATCAAATCAACATTTGCAGTGTTACTTTTTGTTACCTTGTTTTTCTCTGCACTAAATATCCAGGCGGTAGAACCCGTTAAGGTCCTTCGCCATGTGGTGATGTTTAAATTTGCCGAATCGGCCACTCCTGCCAAAATACAGAAAATAGAGGAAGCGTTTGCGCAGTTGCCTAAAAAAATCACGACGATTAAAAGCTTCGAATGGGGAACCAATTCCAGTCCTGAAGGGTTAAACCAGGGATTAACACATTGCTTTATCCTGACCTTTACCTCCAACGAGGACCGCGATGCTTATCTTGTTCATCCGGCACACAAGGAATTCGGTAAAAGTCTTGGATCTGATGTCGATAAAGTGACTGTTGTGGACTTTTGGGTGAAATAGAATTTTTACAATGCTATTGACATTAGTTCTGAGCCTAAGCTGTGTAATGCTTTTTCTATTTTTTCAACCTGTTTTTTTCTTGGTTTGGAACGACCATGCATGTAATTCCACAACTGCTTCTGATGTATCCCCGAAAGCCTTTCCAGGGCCGCCGGAGTAATCACGCCCGCGTAATATTGAAGTAAACTTTCAGTATCAAATTTATAAACCACTTCAAATTTTTCATCCAAAAAATCAGGATACGAAAAACCCTTATCAATCGCCAAACAGATAATGAAGCTATTGCACAGAGTTACGCAAAGGATTCACCGAGTTATACAGAGTGGAAATTACTGGAATTGCTCTCTGTGGTTCTCCGTGACTTCTCTTTCTTCCTCTGTGTAATATTTTTTTTATAAATTTAAGTCGCAATTAATTAACTGAAATCCTGAGATTTAAACATCTATACTATTCAACAAAGTATCAACGAAAAGGATCAGCCATTTTTCGTTTGGCCTTTAACCCAGTTTAATGCATTTACGAAAGCTTCGATCCAGGGGGTTACCTGGTCGTCCTTGCGCTCTGCAGGGTAATTGGGCCATTGCCATGGATATATCGATCTTTCAAGATGAGGCATCATCGC
>JBBRGI010000094.1:0-12236 GCA_038240855.1 Bacteroidales bacterium
GCAGAAGGCAGAAGGCAGAAGGCAGAAGGCAGAAGGAAGAAGGAAGATCGATGATTCGTCCATGCTGCCCGCTCCTACCCTTTCATCCTGTTCCACATCCCATCATTCCATCCCTTATACTCAACGGCTAAACTCTGAACAGTATTCTGCGAAATAAGATTGTTGATCGATTCCCTGATAGGTGCAAACTGAAAATGGAGCGGACAAGGATTATCTTCATCACATTTCTTTAACCCAAAGCCGCAGCCGGAGAACGTTTTCCCCCCTTCGATGGCCTGGATAACTTCCTTTAAAGAAAGGTCAGGTTTGCTTACATCAAACAGAAAACCTCCGCCCTTCCCCTTTATTGACATTAAAAATCCCTGCTTAACCAGACGCTGCATAATCTTCCCGGTATAAAATTGCGGCGCATCAATTTCCTTGGCAATCTCTGCTATACCGGGCTTGTTTCCCTTAAGATTCTGAACCTGAATATAAACAAGACCCCTCAGTGCATATTCTGTTTCTTTATTAAACACGACTTTTTGTTTTGTTTTTGACGTGTACAAAAATAATAAAAAAAATAATAAAATATTAAAAGACCTTTTTGTCTTTTAATAAATTTTTACCTAATATTGCAATGTTTTTAATCCGATAAAAAGATAAGAAAATGAATACAGATAATTACGCAAAGCCCATTGGTGATATAGTCGCCGAAGATTTCAGAACCGCCCTGATCTTCCGAAATAATAACATTGATTTCTGCTGTGGTGGTAAAAAATCACTTGGAGACGCCTGCCTTGAAAAAGGGATAGATCCCGAAATTGTTGAAAATCAATTAAATGAGTTATCGGCTACCCCACCCGCTCCCGGACAGGACTTCAAAAACTGGGATCCCGGTTTTCTTTGCGACTATGTGGTGAATACTCACCATAAATATGTGCTAAAAACATTACCCGATTTGTTATTTTACACCCAAAAAATTGCAAATGTTCATGTTGATAATCATCCCGAATTGGTTGAAGTTGCCGCTCTTTTTGCCAGTATCAACAAGGAGTTGCTTCAACATTTACGAAATGAGGAGGAAGTTCTGTTCCCGGCCATTAAAAGTGTGTTAGCCGGTAATGATGACCAATCGAAAAAGACAATAGTCTCAGAGATCACACGCATGTCTGCGGAGCACGAATTTGCAGGTGGCGCTATGGATCAAATCAGTGAACTAACGAGCCATTACAAATTGCCTGCGGATGCCTGTTCAACTTACCAGGTTACCTTTAAGTTACTCGAACAATTCGAAGATGACCTGCATATCCATGTTCATCTTGAAAATAATATCCTTTATCCCAAGGCACTTATTTTGGCCGAATAATTTTTACCATGAAACACCGGTTCGATTTATAAACTAATTGATATCCCTATGGAAACTGCAACTAAAAATCTCGAGAATGACCATGATTCGATTCTGAAACTGATCGATGTAATGGAAATCATGACAGGCAGCACCGATTTCGAAATTGATGACCTGGAGGAAGTCGTCGATATAATCAAAAACTTTGCTGATGGCATGCATCATGCCAAAGAAGAGACCCTATTATTTCCATTGATGGCTGAACGTGGTTTTTCCATGCAACAAGGTCCGATCGCAGTTATGCTCAGCGATCATACTCAGGGAAGAGACTATGTGAGGAAGATAACAGAAAGTATACAGTTTTTAAAGGAAGGGGACCTTTCATCATTAAACCTGATTTACAAAAATATGCTGGGGTATGGCGAATTACTCCGGAACCATATCCAGAAGGAGAACAACGTCCTTTTCAGGATGGCCGACAATGCATTTTCACAAAACGACCAGGAAGCTTTGCTTATTAAATTCAAAAACATTGAGAACCATGGACTGATAAATCATAACGATTTTGTTGAGCGGATCAAAAAACTGGTCCAGGCTTACAATCTTTCCTGACAATTCCAATAGATTATTTCCTTTAACTAAAACTATTTTTTAAATGAACACAAAAAAGCTTTGGATCAGTTTTATACTGGTCATGACCATCTCATTTGCTGTCCTGATCTATTATGGACGGGAAATTTACCGCCAGGCTCCTCCCGTTCCCGAAAAGGTAATGACTCCCGACGGAACTGTGCTTTTCACAGGACAGGATATTAAGGATGGTCAGAATGTTTGGCAATCACTCGGAGGACAGGAGATTGGCACCGTTTGGGGACATGGGGCGTATCAGGCCCCTGACTGGAGTGCCGACTGGCTTCATAAGGAAGCCATCTTTATGCTCGATAAACTGGCTTTACAATCCGACAGTCTTACTTATGAAAAAGTGAATACCGAACGCCAGGCGTCGTTAAAAATCCGACTGCAGAACGATCTTCGTAAAAACACGTATCAGACCGATACAAAATCATTGATCGTATCTGACCTTAGAGCCGAAGCAATAGCGGATAACTCGAAATTTTATGGTGGTTTATTCACCAACGATCCTGCATTAGCGCACCTGCGCGATGCTTACAGCATTCCCGAAAATTCACTTAAAGATCCCGAGCGGGTTCGTCAGCTTGGCGCATTCTTTTTCTGGATTTCGTGGGCTTGTGTAACGCAGCGGCCTGACCAGGAGATTACCTATACAAACAACTGGCCCTCCGAAGAGCTTGTTGGTAACCGGCCAACCGGTGAACTTTTACTCTGGACAGGATTTAGTGTGATGATGCTTTTAGCCGGCATCGGATTAATGGTGTGGTATTACGCCAAAAAAAGAGATGAAGAAGACGAGGATTTCCCGCTCGCTCATCCCCTGTTGAATGATAAACAAACCCCTTCACAAAAGGCAACGTTAAAATATTTCTGGATCGTTACCTTATTACTGCTTACACAGGTAATTATGGGAGTCGTCACGGCCCATTACGGGGTCGAAGGACAGGCTTTTTATGGAATTCCGCTGTCTGAGTGGTTGCCATATTCAATTTCACGCACCTGGCATGTGCAGATCGCCATTTTCTGGATCGCAACCTCATGGCTCGCAACCGGTTTATACTATGCCCCTGCAATTTCGGGACATGAACCCCGTTTTCAGCGCTTAGGTGTTAACTTTTTATTTGGCGCATTACTGGTAATTGTTGTCGGATCACTTGCAGGGCAATGGATGGGAGTTATGCAAAAACTTGGATTTGTAACAAACTTCTGGTTTGGACACCAGGGTTACGAATATGTCGACCTTGGTCGTTTCTGGCAGATTTTCCTTTTCGTCGGCCTTATTATCTGGCTGCTGTTGATGGGACGTGCAATTCTGCCTGCCTTGAAACAAAAAACTGAAAGCAGGAGTCTGCTGGCCCTTTTCCTTATTTCCACGATTGCAATTGCGGCATTTTACGGAGCCGGATTTATGTGGGGACATCAAACAAATTTAGCTGTTGCCGAATACTGGCGCTGGTGGGTTGTTCACCTTTGGGTTGAAGGTTTCTTCGAAGTTTTTGCAGCAGTTATTACCGCATTCCTGTTTGTGAGACTCAAGATTGTAAAAGTTGCTACTGCAACCACCGCTGTTCTGTTCTCAACGGTCGTCTTCCTTGCCGGAGGTATACTGGGTACATTCCATCATCTCTACTTTACAGGAACACCAACTGCTGTAATGGCGCTTGGGGCAACCTTTAGTGCGCTCGAAGTTGTTCCGCTTGTTCTGATGGGTTTTGAGGCATATGACAGTCTGAAGATAAGTAAACTCGAAGCATGGACCAAAGCGTATTTATGGCCCATCTACTGCTTTATCGCTGTAGCCTTCTGGAACCTGGTTGGAGCCGGTATATTCGGATTCCTGATCAATCCTCCTATTGCACTCTATTACATGCAGGGTTTAAATACTACAGCAGTTCACGGACACACGGCATTATTCGGAGTTTACGGAATGCTCGGAATTGGACTGATGTTGTTTGTCTTACGTGATATGGATAAATCAGTGGTCTGGAAGACAAAGTGGATTAAATTCTCGTTCTGGTCAATTAATATTGGTCTGGCTTCGATGGTACTTTTTAGCGTGTTACCAATAGGTTTGGCGCAGACGCTTGCAAGTGTGAAAGAAGGTTTATGGTATGCCCGTTCTGTAGATTTTATGCAACAGCCTTATATGCATACGTTAAAGTGGCTGCGTGTAATTGGTGACACCTTATTTGCGGCAGGTACTGTGTCATTGGTATGGTTTATTTTCGGACTTAAATTTGGCTGGAGTCATGAAAAAGAGACAGAGAGACAGGGAGAGGGGGAGCATTATGAAATGAAGGAATGAAAGAATTTGGCAATTAGACAATTGGACGATTCGGTAATTTGCCGCATTGAACTTCGTTTCTGCAACGAGACAATTAAAAATGAATGATTCTTTCCCCACCCCACCGGGAGTGAAAGGTTAAAAATTTGTTAACAAATTTCAGGAACGAGTGATCAATGAGTCGTAAAAAAATAATTACCACATTCAGGAAACTCCACAAATGGCCCGGGATTGTTATTGCTGTTTTCGCGATTCACTTTGCATTTTCCGGCATTATTATGAATCACCGTAACTTATTTTCGGGAGTGGAAATCTCCCGAAAATGGTTACCGGGTTCGTACGAATACCATAATTGGAACCAGGCTGCTGTGCGCGGAGGATTCAATATCTCTGAAGATTCACTCCTATTCTTTGGGAATATCGGGGCATGGATCAAAACAAACCACGGTTACACCGACTTTAATCAGGGATTTCCCAAAGGTATCGATAACCGGAAAATAAATCAGCTTATCAGATACAACGACCGGCTGATTGCGGCAACTCAATTCGGACTGTTTCAACGTACACCGGCAAAAGACGACATTTGGAAGGAAGTTTCTGTTCCCTTACACGAAAAACGACTGATCGATTTGTTTGTCAAACAGGATACACTCATTATGCTGAGCAGGAATCAACTGGTAAAGAGTGCCGATTTAAAAAACTTTAGCATCATTACCTTACCTGCACCCGATGGTTACGTGCGTAACGCAGGTTTATTCAATACACTTTGGGAACTCCATAGCGGCGAATTATTCGGATTGGTTGGTAAATTAGTGGTCGATTTACTCGGAATAGTAACAATACTGCTCTCGGTTACCGGGTTGCTTCATTTCTTTTTACCCAAATTAATGCGACGCAGGAAAAGAGTGACAGGCACATCGGGCAATCTTCCGGCCACATACCGGCTAAACCTGCGCTGGCACAATGTTGTGGGTTATATCTTCGTATTATTTCTGTTTATCAACACCACAGCGGGCCTGTTTTTGCGTCCGCCACTGCTGATTCCAATTGTCAACTCAACAGTGGGTATTATTCCGGGATCACATTTGGATAATAACAATCCCTGGAACGATAAACTGAGGCGTGCAACCTGGAATCAGCGTCTCGGGATATATATTTTCTCCACCTCCCGGGGTTTTTATGTGGCCGATGAAAGTCTGAAACGCCCCTTGATATCGTTTAATTCTCAGCCTCCTGTAAGCCTCATGGGATGCAATGTTCTTGAGACGGTTGATTCCACAAAATACCTTATCGGTTCCTTTTCGGGAATGTTTGTCTGGGATGTGACTACCGGCGAGGTAAACAATTTTTTCACCGGGAAAGGTTACCAGGCTCCATCAGGAATGGCAAAGCCTGTTTCGGACAATATGGTTGCCGGATATATCCGCGATACCAGCAACCGTCAGTGGGTTTTTGATTATAATTCCGGAATTGAGACTTTGAATAACGCCATTGATTGGGAAATGTCAGCAGAGATAAAGAAGAAAACCCCCATTTCGCTATGGAATCTTGCTCTCGAGATCCACACAGGACGAATACTGGAGCCGTTTATCGGAATGTTTTATTTTTTATACATTCCCGTTGCCGGGATTTGCGTACTGATGGTATTGTTCAGCGGTTTTTTTGTCTGGTTCCTGGCACATCGGAAAAGAAAAAAGGGAATTCCAAACAAAGGTATTGCCAAATAAATATTTGTGAAAAGAAAGTTCAGAACACCCTGATAATTGATCCGCTATTAGTTTTATTGCGATTTGAAATAAGGCACCATTCCGGCTTTGAAAAGAAAAAATAAATACCTACCTTTGGTTGTAAGCTTTTTAAAATTAATTCATTAATAAAGAAAAAGATTATGGCAGACAGGAGAAAGTTCATAAAATCACTGGCAGGGGTGGCTGCCGGTATTGCATTGACAGGATCAACAGAAGCTGAATCAAAAGTTGAAACAAAATCCGCAAAAGAGAGTGACCGTTTGGGCGAAGTATTGCCAAAACGAAAACTGGGCCGGACAAATCAATATGTAACCATGCTGGGCACGGGTGGTTTCCATGTAGGCTGGACCACTGAACGCGATGCCCAGGAAGTAATTGAAACTTCACTCGAAGGAGGAGTCCGCTTTTTTGATACCGCCGAGAGCTACTCCAATGGAACCAGCGAAACACGATATGGCAAATATCTGACTCCGAATTATCGCGACCTGATTTTTTTAATGAGTAAATCAACGGGAAGGGATGCCAAAACTGTCAGAGAACACCTGGAAGGGACGCTCAAAAGGTTAAAAACCGATCACCTCGATTTATACCAGGTTCATTCCGTCGAAACACCTAACGATGTTGACAACAGAATTCAGAATGGAGTCCTGGATATTTTAGTAAAAGCCAAAGAGGAAGGTAAAATCAAATACATTGGATTTACAGGTCATCAGAATCCGTTTGCGCATGCCAGGATGCTGGAAAGAACCCTTGAAAGTGACATCTTCGATACTGTACTGATGCCTGTAAATGTGCTTGACCCAAGCTATTTCAGCTTTACCCAAAACATCATGTCAAAGGCTGTCAACCGAAATATGGGAATCCTGGCCATTAAATCGCTCGCTGACGGCAGATTTTTCGCAAGTAAGGAAAAGTCCGGATGGAAAACAGATGACCCCATAATTCCAAATTACATCAGTATTCAGGAGGCCATGTATTTTGTGTGGTCACAGCCTGTTACTGTTTTAATTTCGGGCAATGAAAATGCAGGCTTTATGCGCGAAAAAATTGCCCTGGCGCGCAATTTCACGGAACTGACCGAAAATCAAAAAACGGCGTTAACTGAAAAAGTAAAACAGATAGCACTGACAGGAAAAGTCGAGTATTTTAAGAAGATGGAATCCTGAGTAATAGCGTATTTTACCGGAGGATTAAACGTTTCAGCGAATGACATTAACCACAGAAAATATTTTGCTAATTGGGTCCATACTTTTATTTATTTCGAATTAGTTAATCAATTATTTGTTATTTTTGATCTGGTCATATCACAAGCTAATTGAAAACGCTGAAAGGCAGCATAAGGCAGGATTTTACAATCAAAAAATAATTGGCGATGAAAAGGTTATTAGTCATAGGGGTTTTTCTTGGTCTGCTGATTAATCCGACATTTTCTCAAAAGAAGCTGCAATTAAAAATCGACACCACATTCAGTAAGCTTTCAACTATTGGCAATCCAAATGCCTTTAGTCTTAAAGATACCAATGAACTTAAGCTGCGTTTCAACTTTCCTTTTAAATATGAAAACCGGCTTTCGCAGGATTTAGCCCAAAAGACATAATAAAGAGAGACAGAAATTAATCTAACTCTCTTATTTTCAAGAGCGGAAAACGAGACTCGAACTCGCGACCCCCAGCTTGGGAAGCTAATGCTCTACCAACTGAGCTATTTCCGCATTTTTTATTGGTGACGCAAAATTAAACTAATTTTCCAAAAATTCACGCAACTGATTCAATCCTTTTCAAAGTTAACTCAAAAAATTTTAACTTAATATTGATAATACTGAAAGCCGGTTAAACAGGTTCGCAAGTTGAAAGTTACCTTATAATCGATCTGACACCCTCCTTTGTGTTAACGGTCATGCTTGTCATTGCCTGGAAATGGGAATTAACCGGAGGAATTCTCTTTATCATTACCGGAGCGGCATTAAGTCCGTTTGTTTACCTGATGAATTATAACCGGACACATTCATTCGGTATAAGTTTAGGGAAAATACTCATGATTACTTTCCCGTTTATAGTCGTGGGTCTGCTGTTTCTGTTAAATCACTTTTTATACAGAGCAAGAAGAACAGAAATTTAAGGCTGAGCCAGATGAAGAGAAGACGAGAAGATATGAGGGGGGTGATGTGGTGAAATTAATTCTTGAAATTCGTATTTTCTCCTGGTCGGAATCGCGCCACCCGGGGTTAGAGAGATCAACATAAATGCGGCGCAACTACACCCTTAATTGAAAATCGAACGCTTCATGCGCCGCGGGAAAAAGAAGATGAGAAAGGGAGAAAATGAGAAAAGGCAAAAATGAAAGTCATTGGCGCATCAATATAAACCAGCAATTACTAGTTCCTTATTATAACCATCGTGGCTCCATAACCATATTCACGGAATGAAGCATCCTGGAAATTATATTTGGCATATTTTCGTTGCATCTCGCGGCGAAGTTCATTTTTGAGTGTTCCATTACCCACCCCGTGAATAAACACAATCTTTTTAACCTCCGCTTTGATCGCCTTTACCATCTCTTCGTGAAATCTGGTCATCTGAACAGTTAACATCTCGGTATTTGAAAGATTACTGTAATTGTCGAGCAACTCATGAATATGGAGATCAATTTCGATCAGATCCGGATTGGCAAGCGTAATTGCCTGCTCCTTCTTTTTGGGTTCCTTGTGCGCTACAGCGATCTGAAAATCATGTTCTGTAAGCTTATCAAGTTCCGCTTTAAGCTGATTTTCATTGATCTGGAAGACCATAATCGGTTCCTTAAACAGTTTTGTTGCAATGAAGCTATTCGGTTTATAAAATTTTACTGCCGATAGTGTAATCTCTTTCTGGACTATACTTCCCAAAGCTTTGGTGCGCTTCCTGAAATTAATTAACTGAAAACAGTAAACCGGCAAATCTGCAATCATCTCAGGTTTAATCAAACCGAGATAAATTTTAGAGTTTGGACTTAAAGACCCCGCTATTACTGTCTCGTAATTATATTTTGTCTTTTGGGCAAATCTGAAAAGAAGCGTGTCATTACAGTTATTTACCAGGTACATCGAAATATTACCAGTCGGAGGATTCGAAGGTACCTCGGGAACCAATGCAAAAAGGAATTGTGGTTCCTCTTTCGCAGGATTCTGGTTTTTATCTGTAAACCATGGCTCCGCAGGTTTTACGGGCTTTTTCTCTGCCGGAATATTCTGCTTAGGTGGCAAAATAGTCTTTCGCGCTTGACTACCTTTCTCATAAACATCAGGTGAGCTTATGATAATAAGGTTGTTAATACGGGTTGGAACGTCAAATCCATCCGCTGTCTCGACGTTAACCATATCTTTATTAATTATTGAGGTGATACGGCCACCGCCAACCTCGTTGAGAAATCTTACTTTGTCACCTATTCTTAATTCCATGATTAATTGATTTTAATTGATTTTCAATTCTCAAATCACCGCTTTGGCAATTTGTCTTGTATTATCAGAGATTCCATAGGTGTAGATATGAAGACAAGGGACTTTGTGCGCTACCAGGTCGCGCGATTGCATGATGGCCCATTCTGTTCCTACAATGCGTGCTTCATCGTTTGTCTTGCATTTCCGCACTTCACAGGCAAAAGCTTCGGGAATATCAATACTGAACAGTTTTGGTAACAGGGTGATCTGGTTCATCATTGCCAAAGGTTTGATCCCCGGAATAATTGGAACGGTGATTCCAATCGCCCTGCAACGATCGACAAAGTCGTAATATTTCTGATTATCGAAAAACATCTGGGTTACAATGTAATCGGCACCTGCATCAACTTTATCCTTAAGGTTAAGCAGATCGATATCAAGATTCGGGGATTCAAAATGCTTTTCGGGGTAACCAGCAACTCCAATACAAAAATCGAGCGGAGCGGTATTTTTAACTGCCGGATCGAGGTATTTTCCTTGTTTGAGGTTTACAATTTGTTCAACCAGGTCCCTTGAATGTGAGTGCCCTCCGCGTTCGTCCGGAGTGAAAGTACTTTCCATTTTGAGACCATCGCCCCGTAGTGCAAGTACATTGCTAATTCCCAGAAAATTAAGATCTATAAGAACATTTTCGGTCTCTTCCCTTGAAAATCCGCCGCAAAGGATATGCGGAACCACGGGGATGTTGTAGGCATGTTGAATAGCCGCAGCAATGGCAACAGTACCGGGACGTTTCCGGACAATTCTTTTCTCCATCAGGCCTCCCTGCAGTTCACGGAATTCGACTTCATCACGATGTGTTGTGAGATTGATATACTTAGGATTAAACTCAACCAGCTCATCAATGGTACGATACAGTTTATCGGCTTTCTGACCTTTTAAAGGAGGCAATAACTCGAATGAAAAAACAGTTTTTTCTGACTGCCGGATGATATCAATAACTTTCATTTATACTTTAATAATGGTGATTTTAACCTTAGATTTAAACCTTAATTAAGCTGTGTGCAAAGATAGGTTTATTTGATCCGCTCCATTACTTCGCCAGCAAATGCATACAACGTATTTTTCTGCGCGGCAGGTACGCTCAGTTTTTGGAGAGCGATAATTGATTTTTCATGATATTGCTTCATCAGATTCCGCGTTGCCTCACTTACACCGGTTTTGCGATAGATTTCGGTAATGGCGGCTATTTTTTGTTCCCTGTCGAACTCTGCCATCCTCAACCAGTGGGTCAGTTCATTCTGCATCAGGAGATTGCACGCTTCATAAGCCTTGAGCAATAAATAGGTCTTTTTGTTGGCACAGATATCTCCACCGATTGTTTTCCCGAATGCATCAGGATCTCCAAAGGTGTCGAGCCAGTCATCCTGTAATTGGAAGGCAAGTCCGACATTGATACCATATTCGTACAAAAGGTCAGCGTCGGTTGGTCCGGCATTTGCGAGCAATGCTCCGATCTTCAGACTTCCGGCAATAAGCACTGCAGTTTTGAGCCTGATCATTTCGAGGTATTCTTCCACCGTTACATTATCACGGCTTTCGAAATCCATGTCGAATTGTTGTCCTTCGCAAACCTCAAGCGCAGTTGATGTAAATAAAGGGAGTAATTCATGTAACCGGGCATCATTACCCTGTGCAAAATATCGGTACGAAAGTATCGACATTGCATCGCCGCTCAGTAAGGCAATATTTTTATTGTATTTTTTATGAACGGTAGGCAAACCTCGTCTTACCTCTGCCTTGTCCATAATATCGTCGTGAAGCAGGGTGAAATTATGAAAGATTTCGATGGCCATTGCTGCCGGCAAGACCTGTTCAATGGAAGATGTGTACATCGAAGCAGCCTGTAACATCAATGCGGGTCGCAGACGCTTACCTCCGATACTTAGTGAATATGCTATGGGTTCATAAAGTTTTTGGGGGACAGTTTGTCCGATCTTTTCAATCTCCTTACGAAAAGCTGCTTCAAAATAAGCAACCACGTTATTTAAGTTATTCATAATTAATCAATGAAATTTAAAACTTGTAACATGAGTTGAATTGATTGGATACCGCAAATAAACTGCATCCCTGGCATTACCATCCTACGAAATTAACAATTAAAAGTCAACCGGGATAATAAAAAAAGTCGGAAGGAGGGTATCTCCTTTCGACTCTTTATATTTTATCTCATTAATGATGATCAATTAAATCTAAGGAAGCATTATCATTCTGTTAAGGGGAGACTTCTCTCACCTCCATTCATTCTACAGTTTCCTGTAAAACTCGCACCAGGTTCCACCATTAATTTACCCATGATTATATCACCGGTTATCACGGCAGTAGCTTTCAGCGAAAGCAGATCAATTACGGAAATTTCTCCTTCCACAATACCAAGAATTTCGGCATTACTCGCGTTAATAGTTCCCTTAATCCGAGCTACTGGTCCAATAACCACGCGTCCTTTACAGTTAAGATTTCCAACCATGATTCCATCCATACGAATGTCTCCATCAGAATCAATGTCACCGTTGATTTTGGTGTCCTGCGCAAAAGTGTTTAACGCTTTAACCTCATTGATAATCGGTTTAGCCATTTTTAACAATTTAAGTCTAATAAATAAACAATGCTATTGATTGCATAATTACCAAATTATCAATACAATATACACTGACACTGCGCAAAAAAATCCCCTGAGGGATTTTAGATGCTTTACTGTACTCAGCTACAAAAAGTTAAGAACGAAGCCGGGAAATTAAACGGCCGCGACCTTTTCAATTGCGAGTTTTC
>JBBRGI010000095.1:0-12039 GCA_038240855.1 Bacteroidales bacterium
GTCAAGACTTGCTGAAGCTGTTCAAACTACCTCTTTAAATACCGGGCTTAATCTGATTCTTGCCTTAAGTTATTCGGGCCGTTGGGATATCCTCGAAGCGGTCAGGAAAATTGTAGGTAAAGTGCAAAACGGTGAAATCAATGAAAGTCAGATTAATGAATGCGAGTTTTCTACTCAGCTCACCACCGCAGGGATTCCTGACCCTGAGTTATTAATCAGAACAAGTGGCGAATACCGGATTAGTAATTTTCTTCTCTGGCAGATTGCATATAGTGAATTTTATTTTACACCCATTTTATGGCCGGACTTTCGTAAAGAGAATCTGTTTGAGGCCATAGCCGATTTCCAGCGTAGAGAGAGAAGATTTGGAAAAACAAGTGAACAAATCAGAAGCTAAAAATGTACAAAAAACTGATAATTTTTTCCCTGGTAATATTAGGTAGTTTAAACCTCTTTTCCCAGGTCGTTGCCGATAGTACTAATTTTTCGATCTATTACGATAGTGCGAAAAAGTATACCCTGGCCGGGATTGAAGTAAGCGGTATCCGTTTCCTGGATACAGAAGTACTTAAGAACCTGTCGGGATTGACAATTGGTGATGAAATCACGATTCCGGGTGATCAAATCACCTCGGCGTTAAAGAAATACTGGCGTCAGGGACTCTTTTCGGATGTCAGAATTTCTGCCACAAAAATTGTCGGCAATAAGATTTGGCTCGATATTTATCTCCAGGAAAGGCCGAGGCTTTCACAAAAAAACTACAAAGGTGTTTCAAAAAGTGAACGCGAGGATATCGAAAAGAAGGTCATGTTACTTGTCGGCGGACAGGTCACCGATAACCTGATTAATACAGCCGAACGCCAGATCCTTGGAATCTTTACCGCAAAAGGATTCTACAACACGACTGTAGATATTGTTCAGCGGGATGACACCTCAAAAGTGAATCAGGTCATCCTGGATATCAATGTAAATAAAAAAGAGAAAGTCAAAATTGAGAATATCGAATTTGTGGGTGTGAAAGCACTTAAAACTTCAGAACTTGAAAAGTCGATGAAGAAGACAAAGGCGAAAAAATTGAGGAATTTCTTCGCATCCAAAAAATTCCTTGAAGATAAATATGAGGAAGATAAAATTAACCTGATTAAAAAATACAACGAAAAAGGCTACCGTGATGCAATGATTGTAGCCGATTCCATAATACGGGATACTGTAAAAAATTCGGTTCAGTTAAAGTATTGGATTGACGAAGGCAGGAGATATTATTTCAGGAATATCCGCTGGGTTGGCAATACTGTTTATACCGATGTACAGTTAAACAGGGTGCTCGGGATTAAGAAGGGTGATATTTTCGATCAGAAATTATTGGATAAAAGGCTTACCGAAGACGATGATGCCGTATCGAATGAATACCTCAATACCGGTTACCTTTTCTTTAACCTCAATCCGGTTGAGGTTAATGTACAGAGCGATTCAATAGATTTTGAGATGCGGATGGTCGAAGGGACCCAAGCTACGATTAACGAGATCGGCATTAAAGGGAATACCAAAACCAATGAGCATGTGGCGCGACGCGAACTCTATACACGTCCGGGGCAATTGTTCAGTAAAGAAAATATTATCCGTTCGGTACGTGAGTTGTCCCAGATGGGTCACTTCAATCCCGAGACCATCAAACCTGATGTAGTACCTCATCCCGAGGATGGCACCGTGGATATTAACTATGAACTTGAAGAACGGGCCAATGACCAGATTGAGCTTTCGGGTGGCTGGGGTGCCGGTATGTTTGTCGGAACTGTAGGTCTTAAATTCTCAAATTTCTCTGTAAGAAATATCACCAATAAAAAAGCTTGGAAACCGCTTCCTACCGGAGACGGGCAGGCACTATCACTGCGTGCACAAACCAATGGTACTTATTACCAGTCGTACAGTTTTTCGTTCACTGAACCGTGGTTAGGCGGGAAAAAGCCGAATTCGTTTACATTTTCCCTTTTCTATTCGAAGCAAACAAGTGGAAATCAGTCCTATAATTATACCGGAAATTACGGAGGTTATGGCAGTGGTTATGATCCTTATGGCGGAGGTTATGGCGGAGGTTATGGCGGCGGTGGTTATGATCAATACGGTGGCGGTGGCTATGGCAATTATAATCCGTATGACTACGAAATTACGGAAAAAATGGGAGTAATGGGTGGGGCTATCGGACTTGGTTATCGTTTAAAATGGCCGGATGACTTCTTTACAGTCTATCATGAATTGTCATACCAGTTGTATGTTCTCGAAAACTGGAAGTATTTCTTTTTCCAGAATGGCCGGTCAAACAATTTAAGCTTTAAAACAGTATTTGGACGGAATTCTACTGATAATCCGTTATATACAAAACGTGGGTCCAACTTCTCTTTTATGGTCCAGTTTACACCGCCTTATTCACTGTTTTCGGATAAGGACTACAGTAGTAATACCTTATCACAGGAAGATCGCTATAGTCTGATCGAATTCCATAAATGGGTTTTTAAAGGAGATGTTTTCACACCAATCAGTTTAAACAGTAAACTTGTTTTGAGAACGAAATTTGAAACAGGCTTTCTGGGCTATTACAACAAAAATCTGCGTTCACCATTTGAATCATTCCGCTTAGGGGGTGATGGAATGTCGGGTTACAGTATGACTGGCAGTGATATTGTAGGACTCAGGGGTTATGAAAATAACTCGGTTACGCCGGCAAACGGAGGTAATATTTACGAAAAGATTACCATGGAATTACGGTATCCGATCACCCTGAGTCAATCGGCTACAATCTATGGCCTTGGATTCCTGGAAGCGGGTAATTCGTGGTACGATTTCACCGATTACAATCCGTTTGCCATTAAACGGGCTGCCGGTCTGGGCGTTCGTATATTCCTGCCGATGTTTGGTTTGATGGGCTTTGACTGGGGCTATGGATTCGACGACGGGTATACTAAAGGAACCGGAGGCAGTCAATTCCACTTTATCATGGGTCAACAGTTTTAACAATAAATGTTTGATAACATTATTTAACAAATAGCGAAGTTTTCAAATTTTATTTGGTCTGATTTTTGCCAACATATTTAAAAAATTAAAACTATTGGATATGAAAAAGTTAGTACTTGTTCTTTTGTTATTTGTTTTTTCTGCCGGATTGAGTTTTGCCCAAAAATATGCCTATGTTGATACGGAGTATATTTTGGGGAATATTCCATCCTACAAAGCTGCCCAGGAGCAATTAGATAAGGTATCACAGCAATACCAGAAGGAACTCGAGACGTTGCATGCCGAGCTTGACAAAATGTATAAGGATTTCCAGGCAGAGGTTGTGTTACTTTCAAACGATATGAAAAGAAAACGCGAGGATATGATTATCACCAAGGAAAAGGAATATAAGAAATTACAAAGGCAGTATTTCGGGGCGGAGGGAGACTTATATCAAAAGCGGCAGGCATTGATTAAACCGATCCAGGATGATGTTTTCAAAGTCATACAGGAAGTGGCAGAACAGGGTGCTTATTCGATCATATTTGATAAGGCAGGTGGTCTGTCAATGATCTATACGAATCCCAAATTCGATTTAAGTGACCAGATATTACAGAAACTTGGATATAAGAATTAAAGATATATATTTGCAACAAAAATTAAAATCAAAAACAAACATGAGAAATTTTTTTAAAGTAATAGTTTTTTGTTCAGTCCTTTTCGCAGGTAGTACTTTATCTGCTCAGACCTTAAAATTCGGGCACATTGATTTCCAGGCCCTGCTTCAGGCGATGCCGGAAAGAGAAACTGCGAGAGTTGCCCTTGAGAAAGTTCAGGCTACACTTGAAACTCAATTGGGTGCAATGCAAAAAGAATATCAGGATAAAGGCAAAGAGTATGTTGCTTTAGCTCAGGCAAAAGATGCCAATGAAGTATTGTTGAAAACAAAACAGGACGAAGTTCAAAGCATTCAGGAAAGAATTCAGACTTTTCAGCAAACTGCCCAGGAAAGTCTTCAGAAGGAAGAATCCAAACAATTTCAGCCTGTAATCGAGAAAGCACGTAAAGCGATTACTGATGTAGCCAAAGAACAGAGTCTGATTTATGTATTTGAAGTAAATGGTGTTTTATACCATTCGGAACAGTCTGTCGATTTACTTGCACTGGTTAAAACCAAACTGGCAATTAAATAGAAATTTCTTATGTAATATACAAGGGCACCGTATTGGTGCCCTTTTTTTGGTCAAATTATATCGTAAGTTTAGATCACCAAAATTGTTCAGAAGGTGAAAGAAAATTATCAGCCAATTGGTGTATTCGATTCAGGGTATGGCGGATTAACCATCCTGAAATCTATTATTGAAAAATTACCACAGTACGATTACATCTACCTGGGTGATAATGCGCGGGCTCCGTATGGTTCTCGTTCGTTTGATGTGGTCTATGAATATACGCGCCAGGCCGTGATGGAGCTTTTTTCCATGGGATGTCACCTGGTTATACTGGCTTGCAATACGGCTTCTGCGAAAGCTTTGCGGACAATACAGCAAAACGATCTTCCCGGATTCGATCCCTCACGACGGGTTTTGGGTGTAATACGACCCAGTGCGGAAAAGATACCTCTCTATACAAAAACGGGGCATGTGGGTGTTGTGGGGACAACAGGAACCGTCACTTCGGGTTCTTATCCGCTGGAGATTACAAAAATTTCAGGTGATGGGCTTATTGTCACCCAGGAAGCCTGTCCTTTGTGGGTGCCGTTGGTGGAGAATGACGAAACAACCGGTCCCGCGGCAGAATACATAATCCGGAAAAATATTGATCATTTGTTTAGCCAGGATGCGAAAATTGATGCACTGATTCTGGGATGTACCCACTACCCGCTTTTGATGCCCACAATCAAAAAATTTCTTCCGGAGCAGGTAATGATTTTTGAGCAAGGTCCAATAATTGCTGAATCTCTTGCTGATTACATGGTCAGGCATCCTGAAATTGACATTATGTGTTCGAAACAGGGATCACGCCGCTTTTTGACAACAGAATCTGTTTCCAATTTTGAGTCGCACGCGAGCTTGTTCCTGGGAAATCAGTTGAGTGCCGAAAAGATCCGTCTGTAATGCCATGTAAGGACGTTGCATGGTGTGTAAGGCCGTTAGTATGCAACGGCCCTACACCGCACCCACAATCGATTCCATTAACTCTTTGTTCTCCTCCAGGACTTCAAGATAACGAATCTGTGCCTTTGTACGCACCAGGTTATGGCCCGGGTAATCCGTTTTGTAATAAAGATCACCATTCAGGTAATCGGTAAAAAACCGCATCGCCTGTTCCCAGGCCATATAACGGCACGAAAAAGCGAGGTGATCGATCTCCTTTGGTATTAAAAAGGCTTTTGCTTCCGACAGATATCCCTGGGCAAATGCTTCGTATATTTCGCTGTTAAACGCGATTTTTGATAGATCAGGTTCATCTTCGGGGGCTGTATTACCCAGCGTACGGATGGCATCTCCAAAATCGTAAAGAGCAGATCCGGGCATCACGGTATCAAGGTCAATCACGCATAAGGTATTGTTATCCTGATCGAAAAGAATATTATTGATTTTTGTGTCGTTATGGGTAATTCTGAGCGGTAATGTGTGATCATTCAGCCAGCGTTGAAGCGAAGTCATCTCTTCTGATCGGTCCATAATGTTAGCGATTAGTACCTGATTGTCATTCACTCTTCCTGCCGCGTCATTCGATACCGAAGACTGAAAATCGGACAATCGTGAAATGCCGTTATGGAAATTAGGAATTGTTTCGATGAGTCTTTCACCAGGCAGATCAGCGAGTTGTTGTTGAAAATGACCAAAAGCACCTGCTGCACTGTAGGCGTGTTCCGGTTTTTGAATGCTTTCAACTACGCGGCAATCTGCGATGAATAAAAACATGGTCCAGAAATTTCCTGAATCGTCGTTAACATACATCTTTCCATCCTTTGCCGGATAATAGGTCATCACTTTGCGGTCAACTTCCTTTTCGCCGGCGGCTATGAGTTTACTCCTGATGTGATTGGTTGCGATCAGGATATTGTTCATCATTCCGGGAACATTTTTGAATATCTGATGATTTTTACGCTGCAGCATATAATCAGGTGCCGTTGCAGGTGAGGTTTTAACCAGGTAGGTATCATTAATAAAGCCATTCCCAAAAGGAACTATTTCTTCAACAGTTAATTGTATATCAAACCTGCTGACTAATTCGGAAAACTGAGGATTTTTCATAAATTGAAAGTGTAAATTGGACTGTATTATTAAAAATTGAAGAAACAGATGCCCCCTTTGACAGGAGGTTTGAAAAATACACTGTAGTGCTTTTTCCCGGTTTAAATCCGTCTCATAACACACGCGGAAGTTCAGAAAGGGAAAAAGTATTACAGCAGTATTAATCGTATAAAGTCAGGAATTAAATCCAAAGATTCCTGGGATATGCACCCGATTCAATCAGGTCTTTTATCCGTTGTTGTACCATCGGTTTGTCGTCCTTGTAGGTCACCCCGAACCAGGGGGAGTCACATTGCAGTACTTTTGTACGTATCGTACCTTTTACAATATTATCGTTGATCAGTAAAGGTATGTAGTATTCTGATTTCAATTCATTTCCATGTTCTGCCAAAAATTCTTTAAATCCTTCGTTCAGGTATTTAAATACATTTGGTTTAAGGCCCCAGAAATTCATTGAAACAGGTGTGTTTTCGGCCAGTTTTGAACGTTTGTCATCCTCGTAAAAGAAAATGTCCTCTTCATCACGTTTAATTTTAGTTCTTTCAACAACGGTTGTCAGGTATCCGTCCTGGTCCGTATTGCAGACTCCACGCGAAACGGTGCCATATTCCGAAAGGGTATTGGCCACATTATACCCGACCATGGCATACTCATTTTCGTCGGTCGAGGAATTCAGAAAATCGGCCATAACCTGGTAGGCTATGCTTCCATAAAAATCATCGGCATTGATGACAGCCATGGGTTCATTCACTGCCGTTTCTGCCATTAAAGTCGCATGGCTGGTTCCCCAGGGCTTCTCCCTTTCGGGATGGACTACTGATCCTTCGGGAATTTTATCAAGGGATTGATAGACATATTCAACTTTAATCCTGTCTTTCAGATTGGGTTCAAACCTGGACTTGAAAGCGTCGGCAAAATCGGCACGGATCACAAAAACTACTTTCCCAAATCCCGCACGGATGGCATCATACAGTGAATAATCAATAATCGCTTCACCATTCGGACCAACTTCATCGAGTTGCTTGAGGCCACCGTAACGACTGCCCATCCCGGCAGCGAGTATAACTAAGGTCGGTTTCATATATTACGTAAATTTAAATATATATTGCCGCTGATTATTTGACGGCAGGCAAAAATATCTAAAATTTAACTTTTAATCAAAAGAAAATAGTTTCAATACCTGAAATTATTGCAACACTGGCACTGATTTTTTTTCCGGAAATCTATTGTCTGACAACATTAGTATCTTATGGTGATATTCAACCCACTTTGGGGTTGCTTTTCATATTTTTTCATTTACCCCCGGTTGCTATCGTCGTTCCGGGCAGCTTTACTAAAACAGGGGCTTGATTTTATGCTAAATCCTTACATTTCATCCCGCTTCCGATCTCTTGTTTCTCTTTGTACAGCCTTGGCTGCTTTCAGGATTTGTGTCTCCAAGTGCCTCTCTTTCCTCGCTTCCTTCATCAGTACCATTTGTTCCTGACGAAGGTCATACTCTACCCACTCCTGAGCAATTGCATCGACTTTGGCAGTCAGTCTTTCTTCCATTGTCCGTTTCATCCGCTCCTTTTCGATATTTTTAATCTCAAGCCTTTGATTGAGTAATTGTTCATTTGCTTTATGGTCGGTACTGTGCTGTCCGGTCTGCTGGCCTCTGAAGGGTGTTTTCATATGATTTCATTTTCTTTTAAATACGATAGTGCAAGGTAATTGGTTTCATGTGATAACAGTTTGTTTTTGTAGGGTCGCATGGAATTCACATGGCGTGTATTATCACCCGTTTGGTGATTTTGAAACCATACTCATTTGATGGTATTATTTTTCACTAAAAGTTATTCAGTTAATCAGTGGGTTTCTGTAATTTGCGCACACATAATTTTTTGAAATTTTTGACTCAACCCTTCCCAATGGCAAAACGAAAAGACATTCATAAAGTGTTGATTATAGGTTCCGGCCCGATCATCATCGGACAGGCCTGCGAATTTGATTATTCAGGAACTCAGGCGTGCAAAGCGTTACGATCACTGGGTTACGAGATTGTGCTGGTCAATTCAAACCCGGCAACCATTATGACCGATCCCGGAATGGCAGACATTACTTATATCGAACCATTGAACGAATACGCGCTGACTGAAATCATCAAAAAAGAACGTCCTGATGCACTGCTCCCCAACTTAGGTGGACAGACTGCATTAAACCTCTCTCTGATGCTTGCCAAAAAAGGTATTCTGGACCAGTATGGAGTGAAAGTGATTGGTGTTAATATCGATGCCATTGAGCGTGGTGAAGACCGGATTGCATTTAAGGAAACCATGAATAAACTTGGTATTGAAATGCCAAAGAGCAAGGCAGTGAACACCGTTGAAGATGCCGAAAAAGTTGCAGCGGAACTGGGTTATCCGGTGGTCATCCGCCCTGCTTATACGATGGGCGGTACCGGTGGTGGCCTGGTTTACAACGTCGAAGAGTTGAGAACCATCGCAAGCCGTGGATTAGCAGTCAGTATTGTGACACAGGTGCTTGTTGAAGAATCGGTGCTGGGGTGGGAAGAACTCGAACTGGAAGTTGTCCGGGATGCTAAAAACCAGATGATTACCGTTTGCTTTATCGAAAATGTCGACGCAATGGGCGTTCATACCGGCGATTCCTATTGTACCGCACCTATGTTAACCATTACTGAAGATGTTCAGAAACGATTGCAGAAATATTCATACGATATAGTTGAAGCCATCGAAGTAATTGGTGGGACCAACGTGCAGTTTGCCCACGACCCGAAAACCGACCGTATTGTGGTTATTGAAATCAATCCGCGTACTTCGCGTTCCTCGGCGCTTGCTTCCAAAGCTACCGGTTTCCCGATTGCGCTGGTATCGGCATTGTTGGCCGGAGGACTGACGTTAGATGAAATTCCTTACTGGCGTCAGGGAACACTTGATAAATATACTCCCTGGGGTGACTATGTGGTGGTGAAATTTGCCCGTTGGGCATTCGAGAAATTCGACGGTTTGGAAGATAAACTTGGTACCCAGATGCAAGCTGTGGGAGAGGTGATGAGCATCGGCAAAAACTACAAAGAAGCACTGCAAAAAGCGATCCGCTCACTCGAAATTGGTCGCTATGGATTGGGATTTGCTAAAGATTTCAACAAAAAAACGTTGGCTGAATTGATGCCCATGCTCAATCATGCTTCCAGCGAAAGACAGTTCATCTTGTATGAAGCTATCCGCAAAGGAGCCGATATCGAAGAGCTTTCGAAGAAAACTTACATCAAAACATACTTCCTGAATCAAATGACGGAGTTGGTTGAATTGGAAGAAAAAATACTTGCTTTTAAAGGGCAACAACTTCCGGGTGACCTTCTGATTCAGGCAAAAAAAGATGGATTTGCCGATAAATATATTGCCCGGTTACTTGCCATTCCTGAAACAGAGATTCGCGCAAAACGCATTTCCCTCGGTGTGGAAGAGGCCTGGGAGCCGGTTCCTGTAAGCGGTGTGGAAAATGCAGCTTACTACTTTTCAACATACAACACCCCCGACAAAGTTGAGGTGAGCAATAGCAGGAAAATCATGGTTCTGGGTGGTGGTCCAAACCGCATCGGGCAGGGAATTGAATTTGACTACTGCTGCGTACATGCCGCTATGGCTATTCGCAAGGCAGGTTACGAATCAATTATGGTGAATTGCAACCCGGAAACAGTTTCTACTGACTATGACACTTCCGACCGTCTTTATTTCGAACCGCTTACTGCCGAAGATGTGCTGAGCATTTATAACAAGGAAAAACCCGAAGGGGTGATTGTTCAGTTTGGCGGACAAACGCCGCTCAACCTGGCCAATGAACTGGCCGAAGCTGGTGTTAAGATTTTGGGGACAACACCTGAGACAATCGACCTTGCAGAAGACCGCGACCGTTTCCGCCATGTAATGGAAAAATTGGGCATTCCACAACCCGAATCGGGCATGGCAAGCAACCTGGAACAAGCACTTAAAATTGCCGACCGTATAGGTTACCCGCTTATGGTTCGTCCGTCGTATGTATTGGGCGGAAGGGCAATGAGAATTGTGAACGACGAAGTGATGCTCGAACAGTATATCGCTGCTGCCGTAGGTGTTTCACCTGACCGTCCTTTGCTGATCGACAAATTTCTGGAGGATGCAATAGAAACCGAGGCTGATGCCATTGCCGACGGAACCGACGCTTTCGTTCCGGTGGTGATGCAGCACATCGAATATGCCGGTATCCACTCGGGCGATTCAGCATGCGTGATTCCTCCGGTGATTATTCCGGAAAAACACATTGAAACCATTAAGGATTATACACGCCGTATTGCCATCGAACTGAAGGTGGTGGGATTAATGAACATCCAGTACGCTATTTACGAAGATGTGGTCTACATTCTTGAAGCCAATCCGCGGGCTTCCCGCACTGTGCCATTAGTTTCAAAGGTCTGCGATGTTTCGATGGCAAAGATTGCCACCCAGATTTTACTTGGGCACAAGCTTGCTGAATTCAACCTTAAGCACAAAAAAATCAAACATTTTGGAGTAAAGGAAGCGGTGTTCCCGTTCAATATGTTTCCGAATGTCGACCCGCTTCTCGGTCCTGAAATGCGCTCGACAGGCGAAGTGTTGGGAATGGCGTCCAGCTATGGAATGGCTTTCTTCAAATCGCAGGAAGCAACCCAAACCCCGCTTCCGGTGAATGGAACAGTTCTGATTACCATTGCTGACCGTGACAAGGATAAGATTTTGGAAACCGCTCAGAATTTTATTGATATGAAATTCAAAATTCTGGCTACATCAGGAACGCAGAAATTTCTTGAAGAAAATGGCATAAAAGCCGAACAGATATTAAAGGTACACGAAGGGCGCCCCAATATCGTTGATGCGATTAAAAACGGGGATATCAACCTGGTGATAAACACACCTGCCGGGAAACAGAGCGAGTATGACGACTCTTATATCCGGAAAAATGCAATCAAATACAAGGTTCCCTATATTACGACAACTTCGGCCGCACTTGCCTCATCAAAGGGGATCAAAGACCGACAGAACGGACAGTACCAGGTAAAATCGTTGCAAGAATACCATTCCGAAATCGAAGAATAACATCACAGTAATAGCTGGAAAAAAAACAGGAGGGCAGCGATGCTTCCTGTTTTTTTATTGTTTAAAAAATTATTATTTACGGCTATTCAGGTTCTTTGTACCAGCCGGCATATTTATGGTAATTATTGGCGATCCGGTTAATTTCGCCTTCAAGCAATTCAGGACTTATGTCTTTTATCTTTTTTGCCGGTGAGCCGGCATACACTGATCCCGATTCAATTACTGTTCCCTTTGTTACAACAGCCCCTGCTGCTACAATCGAATTGCTGTGTACCACTACCTCATCGAGAACAACTGCATTCATGCCGATAAGTACATTATCATGAATAGTACAGCCATGAACGATTGCACCGTGGGCAATCGAGACATTATTTCCAATATTTGTGGGCGACTTCTCAAAAGTGGCATGTATGACGGCATTGTCCTGGATATTCACATTATTTCCGATTTTAATGTAATGAACATCGCCGCGAAGCACGGTTCCATACCATAAACTGCAATTATCCCCAATTGTGGTGTCACCAATGATCACCGCGTTTTCTGCCAGAAAACAGTTCAGCCCGAAGACAGGCGTTTTTCCGCGAAGTGATTTTATTATAGCCATTCGTAAAATTTATTTTAATTTGTACTCCAAAATTAGTAATATGCGCCGAATTTCGAAGATTTAGCCTGTT
>JBBRGI010000096.1:0-11940 GCA_038240855.1 Bacteroidales bacterium
TAAAAGAGTAGTTACAGGAGCAACAGCATCCTTGATATACGGAGCACCACCTTTCATGATGGTCAGAAGGGCCGGAGTGATCAGGCTGTTGTCGAGCGAGAACGACACATTGCGGTCTTTCGTGTTCTCCCGTACACCTCCTAAAGCTGCACCTACTTCAATCGACATCCCCTCGCCCACTACAAATGTACGCACATCGGTCTGGTAGGGGAAATAGATGCCGTCGTAGTCAAAATCATCGATATAATCCTTATAGCACGAAACCAAGGTTGCCGCAAGAATTAAAACAATTAATATATTTTTCATATCTGTCTGTTTTTTTAATATTTATTTCCAGGTTTCCCAGCCTTCATTTTGCTCCAGCTTGCTCATCCTTAATATTTCAACATAAGGTATGGGCAGCCAGGGTGATTTAAAATTTCGCACCTCTGCAACTTTTGTCAGGTCGTAAGTAAATGTCCCGTCCTCGTTTTTGGTGATCTCAGCCATATGTACCGATTTATTCAGATCAGTAAGATTTGTTGACCAACGACGCAGATCATAGAAACGCATACCTTCGAAAGAAGTTTCTATTCTCCGTTCGTCTTTGACAAAACCGTTAAATTTAGCGGCATCCAACGATACTTCATTAAGGTATAAGTCATTGGCAGTTGTATACAATACTGCATTATCGTAGGTATTTCGTGTACGCAGGAACTGCATAGCCGCTTTAGCTGAAATTCCGTATTTGGTGGCATCAGTCGGACCCACCACCTCATTGGCAGCCTCAGCAAAGTTCAATACCATATGGGTCCAGCGAATAAACATTTTGGTGTGCCTTTCCCGTGTTATTGAGGCATCCGACCAGTTCAGCCCCATAAAAACATTCTTCTTAATATGATAATTGGTAAGGCTGTTGGTTGGTGTGGTTCCGGCAGCATCTTTACCTCCGTTTGCCCAATTTTCGAATGTGTACATCACAACACCCGTATTGTTCTTTTTAGCCTGAACCCCGTTGTAGAAAATATGACTGTAGAACCTTGGGTCGCGATTCAGGTAAGGATTTGCAGGATCATAAAGGCTTCTTGAATCGGTGATCGGGTAACTGTTTTTCATCGGGAATGTATTAACAAGTTCCTGTGTTGCCCCTACCACACCATTGCCCTGGAATCCTCCCGGGTAAAACATCCGTTCCATTGCATCGTTACTATTCGAGTAACGGGCTGAGAAGACAATCTCTGGTGAGTTTGGGTCGAACCAGTTGATAATTTTGGTTGTGGTAAATCCACCCGTGACCTTGTCGACATTCATTTTGAAATCCATCACTTTTTTGGCATTTACCGCAGCCGAATCCCAACGCGAGACTTCGTTACCCGGGTTGAATAACGGACTCGCCCAGGTAAGGTAAACATTCGATTTAACCGCCTTCATGGTGATCCCGTCCAATTTTCCCCAATACCGTCCACCGGCATAAACACGGTCACCAACAATGGGAACCAGATAGTCGCGGTGTGCAATAGGAAGGTATTTGATAGCAGAGTCGCAATCGGCCAAAATCTGTTTCACACAATCGTCGTATGTATCGCGGGCAAGGTTGATTTCAACCCCGATTTCGATAGGGGCAAGAACCAGCGGAATCCCTAACATCTTTCCACTGGTTAAACCCTTTCCTGCAAATTTCTGAAGTAAATCCCAGTGAAACCAGGCGCGCAGCGCGAATGCCTCACCCTGGAGACGGTGCCGTACAAGGCTGTCCCATCTCGCATTGACAACAAATTTGGTATTAAACCCGCGGCGGTCTTTCAAAAAAATATTCACAAGCCTGATTGAATTATAATCGCGGGTCCAATAGGTGGAAAACGGATCGCCTCCTGTTGTTAAGGAGCCCACCGCCAACCGGCGTACAGACTGGGTAGGACTGGTGGAAACCGCATCGTCCGTGGCCATATCAAAATAGACCCCTTCGTTGTCGTTATAATTTCTGGGCATATTATCGTAGCATTGCCCAACCAACCCCTGAACCATATCCTGGTATTGCCAGATATCCTCTGTTGTACGGTCTCCGTTCGGATAAGGATCAAGATACTTGCTGCATGATCCGAACAATGCTAAAATACCCCCTAACAGTACTATTATTTTAGTCTTCATAATTATCTTCAATTAAAAGGTTAATTTAATTCCGGCAGAATATGTGCTGAATAACGGATAATAATCAATACCGGAACTGGTCGACTCAGGATCTACATCTTTAATTTTTGATATCGTCAACAGGTTAGCGCCCCTGATAAAGAAACGGGTTCCCCTGGCGCCGATAATTTTAAGTGCATTGGCCGGGAAATTGTAGGCTAATTCGACATTCTGCACCTTGAAAAATCCACCCTTGACCAGCCAGAAGCTTGAACCTACAAAGTTGTTGTTGACTTTATTATAGGTAAGCCTTGGATAGGCGCCGCCTATATTGTCTTTTACAAAATCGGAATAGGTATTATCTCCCCAGCCATTCCAAAAGTATTGGTTCGTTAAACCGATATCATAAAAAGCGCGTCCTGTACCCAGGGCATATAATTCAAATCCCTTAAAGCTAAGCTTAAGATTAACAGCATAGAACAGACGTGGAGTCGAGTGTCCGATGGGGGCCTGGTCGGTGTCATCCACAAAGCCATCACCGTTCATATCCTTGTATTTCAGATCACCCTCGTGAAGTTCCTGGTCAAAAAGCTGTGGGATCACCAGTGCTTCAGCATCACTCGCGAATTTGCCAATATAAGTCTGGCCATATATGACATCGGTTGCATTGCCGGTGCGTATCTGATAGTCATTGCGGTATTGCAGCTCATCAAATTTGACAATTTCCGAATTTTGAGTGGTTGCATTTCCACCCAATGAATATTTAAATTTACCCGCATTATCAGAATATTGAAGTCCCATTTCTATTCCGGTATACCTGATCTGGTTAAAATTGTAGCGGGGCAGTGCGCTTGAGATCCCTACAATATTGGGAATACGGCTTGACACCTGGGAAATCGATCCGTCGCGCAGATTGTTGTAGTAGGTGAGCGAAAGTGAGAGTTTCTGTTTAAAGAACATACCGTCCAATCCGGCATTAAACTCCCTGCGTTTTTCCCAGGTAATTTCAGGGTTACCGGTACGGTTGGGGGATATCCTGTAAACCGTGTTTTCGGTTGTATTTCCGAACCACTGGTTTGTAGATGCAGGACCAAAAAGTGTTCCACTGGTATTCACATTCCACCGGTCACGATAAGAGAAAGGGGACAGAAAGCTTTCATAGCCGATTACACCACCTTCAGCACGCAGCTTCAGGTAATCGATGCATTTCACATCTTTCATAAAATTCTCTTCAGAAACAACCCATGCCAGACCGGCAGAAGGGAAGAAATCGTATCGTTTACCAACATCAAAACTCGATGTTCCCCCATAGTTTAATACACCATTGAAGATGTATTTATTGTCGTACGAATACCTTATTGTTCCAACGCCGTTTTGTGTACGCTGAGGCTCTTCCGTTTCGTTACGGGCAACTTTGGAAATAAAATAGGACATAACAGCCTGCACCTCGCTTTTACCAAACGTTTTTTCATAACTAAGGCTTTCGTATATCGCCATCCTTTGGTAATAATAGTCATTCAACAGCACCTGGTCTGCCATCTGGGTACCGTCATGTTTTTTCGATAACAAGATCGTATCCGCACCACCTGCTGTTAAAGCCGGCGTAGCGATATAGGCATAGTAATCGGTCGCTTTTCCGACACGCAACTGGTTGTAAGAGTTGAATCCAAGATAGGATCTCGATTTTAATCCGGGAAGAATGCTTTTCATATCGAACTCGAGGGCGACATTCGCAGTTCCTGTCCGGCCCGATTCGGTATAGTACCCATTTTGGGTCAGATTGGCGATCGGGTTTTGGCCATAATTGGAACTAACACCAAAGTAAGGAGGATTTCCTGATGCCGGATCGTAAGGGGCTGCATAAATAGGGAATGCAATCGGGGGAATAGCGGTAATATCATTAATCACCGAATTAAATTCAAGACCAGTTAGAACCGTGTTGGTTCCGGCATCCTGGCTCGTGAAGTCGGAATCATACCCGTAGTTGGCCGAACGCCGGTAGGATAAGCCGCCGAAGAAGTCAAACTGAACCTTAATGAAGTCGTTCACCTTAATATCGATATTCGACCGGGCATTTAGCCGGTTATAGTCGGCCGTAGGACCCATTTTTGTAATATCTCCATCACCGCTGTATCCCAGGTAGGCAAAATATTGTACCCTGTCGTTACCACCTGATGAAGAAACATTTACCCGATGAAAGGATTTCGAATTTTTCAACATCAACGCCCTGAAGTCGATGCTTGGGTGATAATAATCGTACGGATCATTTTTAGCATAAGCTTCGATATCTGTATCGCTGTAACGCGGAACCAAACCGTCATTCGTACGTGCCAGATTGTTGAGCGTTGCATATTCACCGCCATCTGCCCATCCCGGCATTCGGTCGATCATGGCCACACCCGATTCAACATTCACATTAAGTATCCGTTCATTCTTCTTACCCCTTTTGGTTTTGATAAATACAATTCCGTTTGCAGCAGCAGGACCGAACATCGCCTTGCCCACGATATCCTTTACAATGGTAATCGACTCAATTTCATTGGGATCGAGCGGCATTTCGGTGATGTCAGTGGGTACATCATCAATGATGTACATCATACTGAAACCACGACTACCGACACCCACTTTTTCGGAAAATCCGAAACGACCCGATTCTTCTTCGGCGCTCATTCCGGGTTGCCCGTTCTGTTCCCGTATTTCCATTCCCGGAGCTAATCCGGCAAGGGCATTCCGGATATCGGTTGTAGGATATTTTTCAAGTTGGGATGAACGTAAAACGGTCGGCGCGCCTGTAAGGTTTCTCTTTTTGAAACTCATATAGGGAAGCGGAACATCATCTTCCGCGGTCATTTGTAATTTTGACTTTACAAGTTTTATTGTATTTTCAGTCAACAAATCCTCTACGAGTACAACACTTTTATCGTACCCTTTTGAGGTAACGGAGACAAAATCATCGGGGAATCCCTTAAAAGCTAAGGTTCCGTTTTCATCTGTATCAGCATGAATCAGTCCTTCGCCCACTACCACCTGGGCATTTGGTATAACGTTCCCGTTTTCATCGGTCACTTTCAGGTTCACGCTGATCGTTTTGGCTTTTTTTTCTGTTTTCTCCTGAGCGGATACAGATCCTGCCAGTATGAAGCAAAGTATCACGAGACCGATCGTTCTGTACTTCAAAAATATATTATGAAATCTCATAATTCTCATTTTTTTAGGTTGTTGTTACCAAACTTCGTTTGATACAAAATTTTTCATTTTATAGGTATCTTCCGTATTGAAAGGAAGATAATACATCGCCTCTTTCCAGTTGGTCTGACGGTCAGCGGACAGGGCATAACGTGTATATTTAAAACCTGTAGGATAAGAAGGACTTACTGTTACCTTTTCGATATCAACACCAATTAACGGTCCAGCGTAAGCGGCAGGAGCATCTTTCCAGCGGCGGATATCAAAATAATAATGTCCTTCGAAACAGAGTTCGATGTTACGCTCGTTCTTAATACGTGGACGTAATACATCTTTTGAGCCGGTGTGCTGAACCAAAATGGGAGCTTGTCCGATATTAGTCCGCATCAGGTTTGCAGCCTGAAGGGCCGTCATTGATGCTCCCGGAGCTGAACCGTTAGGCCCATAAGCTTCATTGGCCGCTTCAGCATAATTGAGGTAGAGTTCACCCAGGCGGATAATCGGATCGGTAATTTGTTTCGAAGTCTTATTATTGACGCTGTTCTCAGCCCAGCGTTTGCGTGCATAATAGCCCGTCCTGGTAATTCCCAGGTAGGATTGGTCAACCAATTGGCCGTATAGAGCCACACCGTTGACCATCTGATACCAAATCTGAGCTTTCGAATTTTGCCAGCCAATTATATTGGAGGCCTGGTTGTAAATAATATCGATATAAAAACGGGGGTCGCGGTCCTTGTACGGATCCTGTTCGTTATAATGACCTGCTGCAGCAGCAGCTGTCCGTTCTGCCGGAGTATTTAAAGGCTCACCAAATTTTGTTTCAAATTTGTCGACAAAATTCTGGGTTGGGCACTCTCCCGACCAGCTTGACTTACTGTTCCCAAAAACACCGTTGACCATGCCCTGCTGGCCACCGTTATTGTAGGCCCAAGATCCGTAACTGTAACCCCAAAGTTGTTCGTTGGTGTAAGTAACACCGACATAGTTATCCTTATATTTATCAGCCGTTTGCAGCGCATACCCGTTTTGCAGAGCGATTGCAATCGCTTCCCAGTTGGCTTTAGCCGCCTCTTCCCAATCTTTAACGCCCAGCTCATTGTTCAGCGGACTTGCAGCATAAAGCAAAGCACGTGCTCTAAAAGCTTTGGCAGCTACCCCGGCCGGATATCGCTGATCGGGATGAGTCAGGTGCCCCGGTGCTCCCGGTACAGGGTTGTCACGTCGCATCCTTACTGCTTTTTCAAAGAAAGTGGCTGCGGTATCCATATCTGCAGCAATTCTGATCAGGGTTTCGTGTTTGGATAAGCGGGGAATATCCCACTGATCTTCAGGACCCAGTACTTTGGTGATATAAGGCATTGGCCCCCATATCCTGAACAACTCGAAATGGGCAAATGCCCTTACAAAATGAGCCTGGGCTGTAAAATCATCAATCTCGAACTGGTCAGCTTCAAGCAGGTGGATGTTTTCAAGCGTCATATTACAGATTCGAATTGCCTTAAACATCGAACCCAGGATGGGACGACGGGCCCGGTCGAAGGTAAACTTATTCACAAAAGCTGATACCTGGCCGCTTTTAAAGGTCTGACCCTCCATATAACGTCCCATATCGGCACAATCAGTCAACCCTTCCCAGGTATATTTCTGATCCCACTGACCAAAATAGAAAGGCATTCCCATCTTAATGTTATAATCTCTCCAGGTTGTTCCATCCAACTCACGTCCTTCGTAAACAGCCCGGAAGAATTTTTTGAAGTTGTCCAGTTTTTTAAAAACGTCATCGGTAACAAGTCCCGATTCGGGTGACTTATCGAGGTAGCTTTCCAGACATGATGAAAAGAAGACCGGGAAAAGTACGATGCACATTAATGTTATGATATATTTTTTCATTGTTGATCTGTTTTAGCGTTTAAAAAGCAACTTTAACACCAAATTTGACAGAAGTCATCTGCGGATAGAATCCCTGCTGGAAATCTTTCCTCTCCGGGTCTCCTTCAATCAGGTTGGTCAATGTCCAAAGGTTATTGCCAGTAGCGTAGAACAATATGTTTGAAACTCCCGCAAGCCGATTCAAAAATTTTGAAGGGAAGTTATAACCGAGGTAAACTTCCTTCAGACGCAGGTAATCGGCCTTACGCCAAAAACGGTCTTCCACTGCAATTTGATAGCCCCTGTCGGCTTCACCACCACCCCAAAACAGGATGTCGGCACTTGAACTGCCACTGTAGTGAAGTGTAGAATGATTGGCAGTCGGATTATTCGGCGCCCAGTAATCCAATTGGGAGGAGTGCACACGCCAGTCTCCCTTGATAAATTCAACTTCGTAGGTCTGATTGTAATCAACATATTTCCCCATGTTTCCCTGGAACATAAAGTTGAATTCAAACTTCCTGTAAACAAATCCGCTTGAAAGTGAAAAGGTTATCGGGGGGAATGTCGATCCCGCGATCGGATACTTATCGAGGCTGGTGATTTTTCCATCAACACGATAATCGAGGAACTTATAATCTCCCACATTCAGCTTGTAAAGGTCGATCGGGGATGGATTATTATGGATATCATTAACTGAAGTGTAATAGCCGGTTCCGGTTAATTCCACACCATTGAGCTTGGCACCAAGAGGTTTTCCGGCATCCTTTGTATAATCGGGAGCATAAGGCGGGTCGTCCTTAAAGATGATCCTGTTTTCGTTGTACCCGAAAATTCCTTTCACCCAATAGTTCAGTTGCGTAGCTGTTGTTTTATTGTATTCAACTTCAATTTCAAAGCCTTGTTTTTTTAATTCTCCAAGGTTAAGGTCTTTAAAGGAGTTGCCCACCATCATAGTCACGCTTCGCGGGTTCAAGAGCATCTTTTCGCGGTGTTCGTCAAAAATATCAATATTAAAGCTAAGGGCATTTTTGAAAAGACTTAACTCTAATCCTAAGTCTCTTTTGCGTGCCTCTTCCCATTGTGCGGTGGAGTTTGCACCCAATTCTTCGTGAAGATATGGGCCAGGGTTGCCGGCATTGTCAGAATAGTAGCCGCTATTATACAGCCACCTCGCGTCAGCTTTATCACTACCTGTTAAACCATCGGAATAACGAAGTTTTAGTTTGCTTACCCAGGGCACCGCATTTTTGAAGAATTTCTCTTCCGAAACAACCCATCCAACTGCTCCCGAGGGGAAGACACCGAAACGGTTTCCGGGGGCAAATCGTTCAGAACCTGTGTAACCTACGTTAACCTCCATAAGGTATTTGTGCGAGAAGTCGTAGGTTGCCCTTCCGACAAGTGATTCATTATAGTAGGCAAATTCTGTTCCCTCATTCTTCTGGGTACGTGTCATCAATGCAAGACCCGAAACAGAGTGATTTCCAAATGTATTGGCATAGTTTAAGCCAAATTCATAGTAAAGGTCACGGTAATAACCACCCTGCAAACCACCAACATTGATATCCAAAGGCGTCTGTTTGTAGTATTCGTTACCTGCTGCGGTTATTCTGTTCCAGGGCTCAAGCGGCAATCCGGTATCCGGATCTGTCCTTCCGATTTTTTCATAATCGAGTTGGTATTCCGGGAAAGTCCACGAGGCGGTAAGTATTCTGTTCTTATAGAAGGTACTTAAAGCGACCTTACTTGTGAATGCCAACCCTTTTGTGATGAAGTCGAGCTTCTGATCAAAAATAAGGTCGGTAAATAATTTGGAATCGAGATCCTGGTTAAACTGACCTGTATTAAGACTGTTATACGGGTTGCCGGTATACTCCCCAAAATTTGCTGCAAGACGTATTCCGGAATCGCCGGGGTAAGTCTGGTCAGGAACCTGTTCCAATACCCAGGATGGGAAATAAGCAGGGTAGCGGGCCGGGCCGGTTGAATACAGATTCCGCCAGGGCGAGCTGTTTGGTGAATTTTTAATGCCGGTTTCACCGCCAAGGTTAAAGGATAAAATTGTTGATTTTGTTAATTGAAAATCGACATTTGTCCGGTAATTAAACCTGTTGTAACGGTAACTAAGATCGTAAAAACCCTCTCTTTTGGCATTAAAGAAGTCCCCTTCGTTAAAGTAACCTAATGAACAGAAATATTTTACAAAATTAGTCCCTCCCGATACATTGAAGTTGGCATTAAGCGTGGGTGCAAATTCGCGTGTCACTTCCTTAAACCAGTTGACGTTAGGATAGCGCAATGCATTGAGTGGTGTTGATGGGTTGGCATACTGATCAAGCACGCCCTGTGGCATCAGATCCTGGAATTTACCTCCGTTCATCAATCCCACATTGTACATCGACATCGTTGTAAACGAATTGATATGATCAGGGATCCGTGTTGCTTTCTGAACTCCGTAAGATGCGGAAAAGTCAAGGACAGGTTTGCCGACCTTGCCACGCTTGGTAGTTACGATAATAACCCCGTTAGCACCTTTGGCACCGAATACCGCAGTCGCCGAAGCGTCTTTTAAAACCGAAATGGTATTGATTTCGTTTGGATCAAGGGTGTTAAAATCGCGTTCAACACCATCGACCAATACCAAAGGAGCTGAACCATTCCAGCTTGAAAGACCACGAATCACAATCTCGGAATTATTGGCTCCCGGTTCGCCACTCTGTTGTATGGTCAATACTCCTGAAAGTTTACCTGTTATGGCATTGGTCACATTCGAAGAACCTGAACGCATCAGCGCTGCATTATTCACCTGAGTGATTGCACCTACCACACTCTCTTTCTTCTGGGTTCCGTAACCCACAACCACCACCTCGTCGATACCGATAGTACTTTCCGAAAGGGTTACATTGTAAACAGACCCTGTTCCTACAGGAATCTCTTGGGGTGTAAGCCCAACAAAACTAAAGACCAGGGTTTTGGAAGAAGCAGGAATTGACAAGGTAAACTTCCCGTCGAAGTTGGTAACTGTACCGAGGGTTGTACCCTTTACGATAATCGAAGCTCCCGGGATCGGTACTTTATCATCTCCGATAACCGTACCCGAAATCGATTTTTGCTGTGCCGAGGCACCTAGCGGGGAGAGAAAGAAAATCCCGGCTAACAAAAACGTTGCGAAGAGGAGAAAATGTCTCTTCAGGAAAAAATTTTGCATCGCATCATTTTTCATACACGTCCATTTTGTTAATTTTCGTTAATTTATTCTGTGCCCTTTTTTCTGCGTAAATACATTTATTCTCCGAAAAAGAGTATAAAATAGTTTAGCACGTGGTTTGTTAAGGCACGCGGCGAAGTAAAATAAAATATTTTGATTTCTGTGATGGATAATAACATATTTTAACGGTTTAAAAGTTTGTGCAATCGATTGTGCCATTCTATCAGGTTAGAATACAGTGAAATAACTATTGTGCTGTCAATGTGTCATGTTATATAACATGTTTTTAACATTAACCCTTTAACCAACTAAATTGCCAACTCATAACTATAAAGCTACTGATTAGTCATTTACAGCATTCTTGCCCGAGTGGTTTCTTTTTAATAAATCAATCCACAATATTGCCCGGCTAGAAATCAAAATTCACCAGTCCGGCAGATAATTCCATTCATTATTCATCTCATTATTAAATATTTGTATTAGGGTGAACATATATACATCAAAACATTTAATATCTAAGCTGGTGGTGACAAGCTATTATTACCCTGCTATTCTGTGATTGTATTGAGTTCAAACAAGCGTTTTTTGAACTGAATAGCCCGAATCCCAATAAAACCCCAAACAATTAACATCCTTTAAAACAAATTAACAAATTGCAAATTTCAATTACTTTTTACATATTTTGTTAATTGCTTATCTGCTTTCAGAATTTCTACAGGTAAACCCGATCTAATAAATGCCGGGATTCTAACAAAAAAATGGGTGGATAACCGAAGTCATCCACCCATTTAATAAAAGTTATTAAACACAATCAATAATTCGCGGGATTTTCGTCCTGCCATTCATTTACACCGTCACGGATCCGGTTACGGAAAGTGAGTGTATCCTGGGCATAACAGGTATTACCTGCAGCATTCACGTATTTGTAATTCAGCAGGATCTTCCTGTTTTGCAAAAGCTTAGCACGGTTATAAACACTTGCTCCCTCGGGCACAACGGCAAATGTAGAACCGGTCCTGGTACTTACTGTAATGTTGGTGCCATCGAGGGTGAGCAGCATCTCCTCTTTTGCAGTAGTCTGATCGCTGTATCCGTTGGTCACAAGGGCATTGTGTGCTACAGTTTTCAGTTTCCAAATCTTATTTTCAGGCTGATTTACCGCTGTGTAATACTTAATGGTATCAAGATTTGCTCCCGCAGGACTTTTCCTGATCGTTACCCCCCCGTGCCAGTAGTTACCAAACAACATGTTCTCGTATTTTACACCGATTACCGCAGAGTTTTTGGACGACAGAATCGTATCAGCATCGGCGCTGGTAATAAGGAACGGGATGGCATAGTTGGCAAACAAGGTCAGCGGATCGGCCAGGAATTTGGCAGAGTCAACTTTCATCACCACCGATCCCATATGCTGACCGGCTTTAATCACCATTTTGCTGTTATCGCTCAACGTATAGTAATTGGCCGGAAGCGGTAAAAGAGTAGTTACAGGAGCAACAGCATCCTTGATATACGGAGCACCACCTTTCATGATGGTCAGAAGGGCCGGAGTGATCAGGCTGTTGTCG
>JBBRGI010000097.1:0-11849 GCA_038240855.1 Bacteroidales bacterium
ACTAATTCAACAATTAAGAAAAAAATTTCACTAATTTTAACATTCGCAATATACTAAAAAAAATTGTAAGAGAAAACATTCTTTGAACTCAAATATAAAATTTAAAACCAAATGGTTAACCAATAGAAATATTCTATATATGATGCATTTAAAACCTGATACATCTACACCATTTTTTACCGTTTTTTACCGTTTTTGAGTGACTTTTACAGTTTTTATTAACCAAACTATCGCCTAACTACCAAAATTTCAATCACATACCTAATACAGACTTTTAATTCGATCTCAACGTTAATTAATAGTTAAGGATTATCTCAGTCAATGCAGGAAAATTGGAAAATTGTTTTTCATAAAAAGGCAGAAGACATCAAAGAATATCCCTGCTACAACAGATTAATACGCTTCTGACCAAAAAAATATCGATCATAATAATCACTTTGAATTACACAGGTCCGCTTTTACCAGAAAATATATAAATTTTAATTTTTATTTGCATCCATTAACAATTCTCCTTATCATATGTCTACAGAAACAGCATCAAATATACAGGTTTGAAGTTGAGTTTGTTATAATAATCATTTTTTGGAATCAAGTTGTTTAATTTTCAGATTTCTATAATGGATTACACTTCCATGATCCTGCAGCAGTAAATGTCCCTCAGGTAACATGCCATACCCCTCAACATCCTTAAACTTACTGGCAGCAATTTTTGCTTTAAAATCGGCACCTCCCCTTTCATATTCCAGCATTTTCTGCCCGTTCAGCCAATGTTCAACATGACTTCCGTTGCTCAAAATCATGCTTTCGTTCCATAATCCCAAGGGGGACGGCCTCTTTTCAGGCGAAGCAGGATAGATTTCGTACAATGCACCGAGCGTATGAAAATCGTTGGGTTTCATTATCCCCTGGAGCATCCATTCATGAAATTTATCATCCAGAAGCTGGTATTCCAGGCCGTAACCATATCCCTTGTTGTTGCCGACACCTTCCTGAACAAAGTATTTAACACCACTGTTTCCACCCTTGGTTTCCATTCTCCACTCCCACTTAAAAATAAAATTTCCATATTTATTTTTGGTGATTATATCACCTCCGTTGCCCGATTCGGCACCGCCATAAACACAGGCAATCAAGTCACCATTTTCTACCTTCCACCCTGATGCCGGAAATACGGTCTGATTGATACCTCTCCATTGGTCGGCATTTTTTCCATCAAACAATAATTTCCACCCCTGTTTCTTTTCATCAGCAGAGATCGAATTTATTGGAGTGGAATATTTTTGCCGGAATGTTTTCCATGCAGTGGAGCTCTTCTCCAGGTAAGGTTCCGGAGCCCCTTTCAGGTTATAACACTGGAGTCCGATTGGTCCTTCAAAACCTTTATCAGCAAAAATTTCTACAACCCTGTAAACATCGAATGTGCCTTCTCCAAGCGGTTGGATCAATCTGTCCCAATCCATTTTTTGAGTATCACCTCCATCTGCACCAGAGATTGAAATTGCAAAAAGCTTTGGCAGGGTGAGATCGATTACTTTTAGCAGGTTCGCCTCCGTATCTGTTTTAAGAAAATGGCACAGGTTAAAAACTGATCCTATATTTTCGCGATTTGCTTTTTGTGCAAGGCGATACGAATCTTCAGCTTTCTCAGCCAGAAACCCGGCATGATGATAAATGGCCACACGAACTCCGTAAGGTAAGGCAAAATCAGCCAGCTCCTGCAAAATTGGGACAATTAACCCATCTGCATCCTCATCAGATGGTTTGTATTTTGCAGAATGGATATGTACCCAGAGGATAATACCGGTTCCTTTTAACTTTGGAATGACCTGCTTCCATTCGGGAAGATATGGCTCCTTTTGATCTATGTCTATTTTTAAATAATCGGCATAGATCTTAAGTCCTTGTTTTTGAAATGCATCCTTCAATTCCAAAATTCCGGCAGTTTCACGATGTTCAATCCCGTCAAAGCCATACCTTTTTAGCATTAAGGCCTGTTTTTCATAAGGGATAAACGTAAGACCTTGTTTATTTAACCCGTTGTTAAAAACGAAAAGCGGGTTTTTCAGGCTTTTCCCTTTCTGACCGGCTAAACTACTAAGGCTAAACAGGAACAAGAAGAGTAAAAGGACATTTTGTTTATTCATAATCAGAAGTTTTAGTATTGTTTGAATTAATATTTTCCATATTGCTGCAAAGTATCCCACATCGCCCAGAAATTTTCGGGCGATACATCATCCTGTATGTTATGAACCGGTGCATACACAAAGCCGCCTCCGGGAGCCAGAATATCGATGATTCGTTTAACTTCATCAGCAACCTGTTGCGGATTGCCCTTGTTCAGTGTCGACTGGGTATCAACACCACCTCCCCAAAAAGTAAGCACATCACCAAAATCACGCTTTAGCGCTTTCATATCCATTCCGGCAGCGGTGAATTGCACCGGATTAAGGATGTCAAGGCCGGCTTCAATTAAATCGGGAAGTAGTTCACGAATTGCACCACAACTGTGCATAAAGATTTTTACATGTGGCAATCTCTTTTTTACATGCGAAAAGATGGTTTTGAAATGGGGAATTACCATCTGCCTGAGCTGAACGGGATCAATAATTGTGGTTGCCTGTGAACCGAGGTCATCGCATTCTGAAACCACTTGTATTTTATGCTCGTTCCCTGTTTCAATTGCCCAATCAATTACCGCATCCCAATACCGGATTTTATCCTCTACTATCCGTTCAAACAGCGCTTCAACCCCCTCTGTATCGATCATTGTGTCCATATACCAGTTTTCGTACCCCCGGATACGCAGGCTGTTTTCAGTCAGTCCCGCAGTATTCCTGTCTGCAACGCCGCAAAAAGAGCCAATATTGGCCAACTGATTTTTCAGATCATTCCGAAGAATCGCTGTATAACTATCCCAGTCGTGTTGGGGAAGAAGGTGCAGGGAACCTGACAATGCACTGCAATGTTCAATGGGCGACGATACCATGTGAAAATACAAATCTTTTTCGCGATCAAATTGCCAGTTGCATCCATAAAAATCGGTTACTTCAATTGTATTTCCGGTTACTCTTTTTTTATTCCGATAGTCCGGAATCCGTTTTGCTCCCAACCGACGGGTGTCCGATAACAGCAGTCGCAAATTTTCTTCACATGGTGTAACTATTTGCTGAATTGGATCAATCTCATCATCACCAATTTCGGCCGATAGTCCACGATATTTCATAGCCCGAATGTAGGCATTTCTAGTGATTGCCGTCACAGTAGTTCCGGCCAGGTCGTATGGAATCCTGTCGGGTTCCTTGTGATTAAGAGTAACTTGAATTCTTTCAATACTATTCATGGCATGCAATATTTTCCAGATTACTACAACTTTTTCTGCTTAGATTCTGGGCTGAAAACAGCCGAACAACGGTCTTCTTGTCTATAAATTGATTGATTTAATTTTAGGTACCATTAAATGAACGATAAGCAGTGCAATCAGGTAGCCTGAACCTGCAACTGCAAAAGGAATCGCATACCCGTCTGTTCCGATATTCTGAAGGATTTTACCCACCGAAAAGGCGACAATTGCGCCGCCCACCGCACCTGCAAAACCACCAAATCCGGCAACGGAACCAATCGCTTTCTTTGGGAAAATATCTGACATCAGGCTAAAAACATTGGCCGACCAGCCACAATGACCACCTGCGGCCAGGGCAATCAATCCAACGGCCAGCCACATGTTGGAGGTATGGGGTACCAATGCCACCGGAACGGCAAAAAGTGCACACGCCAGCAAACCAAACTTGCGACCTTTGTTAAGACTAAATCCCATTTTCATAAATTTGGATGACAACCATCCAAGGAATATACCCAACCCCCACGATGTCAGGTAAATGGTAAAAAATGGTAAGCCGATATCCTTAAGATTCACACCGAATTTTTCGTTCAGAAATTTAGCGCCCCAGAAAAGGTAAAACCACCAGATGGGGTCTGCCATAAATTTTGCCACGGCAATAGCCCAGGCCTGGCGATGAACAAGGATATCTTTCCATGCTAATCTGTCGGTTATTTTCTCCTGTTCACTGTCCGAATTTATATATTGAAGTTCTTCCGGAGAGACTCTTTTGCTTTGTTCCGGTTTTCTGAAATACATTAACCAGAGCACCGCCCAAATCAGACTTAATGGAAATGTCCACAGGAAACCGACTCTCCAGTCGTTAAAACTCAGAACGAGGGTCGGAATAATCAACGGAGAAAGAATAGTTCCCATATTGGCACCGCCATTGAAAATCCCAACTGCCAGTGCTCTTTCCTTTTTGGGAAACCACTCAGCAACAGCCTTTATAGCGGATGGGAAATTCCCGGATTGGCCCACAGCAAGACTAAAACGTGCCACTGCGAATCCAATCCATGACCTGGCAAGAGCATGGCCAAGTGCGGCAAGACTCCATATCCCGATTGAAATCAGGTAACCTTTTCGCGTGCCAATAGTGTCGATCAACCGTCCCATGAGGATAAAGCAAAGCGCATAGGCAATCATAAATACACTATTGATGATTCCATATTGTTCTTCCGACCAACCTATACTTTTCTGAAGTTCCGGAGCAAGGATTCCCAATGCCGACCGATCGATATAAAGTATAGTAGTTGCAATAAAAAGAAGTCCAAGAATTGCCCAACGATAATTCGTTCTGGTCTTAAGGGTTTTATTCATGCACGTTAGTTATTTGGTTGAACGATATACTGATTAATTGAGCCCTGTTCTACCAGCAAATTTTTCACTTCAGGCATTCTGAATGCTTAGGTATTCAAATTCAGCCTGTACGATTTTCTGATCAATTTCCGGCCCGATGATCACTATTTCAGTGAGATAAAGGATTTCGGAAATCGGTGCGATTTCAATTTGTTCGAAACTTGTCTGAACTGCAAAATTCCCTTCTGTGGCCATTACGTATCCTTTTATACGATAAGTCAGGCGGCTGTATTTCAGGATAAACCCGTCAAGGTTTTCACGCGTAACAGCTTTGTTAAGCTTGATTACCGCCGAACTAATATCGGGTTTTCCGGACTTTGGGAATTTTTCAATTTCGTTTACCGGAAGGGGCGGGCGAAATTCAGATCCTTTGATAAATTTAATCTGCGCAAAAGTTGTTTCAATAACCTTTGCGAATGGATTTACCGAAAGTAATTTTGTTCGGATTCCCGGCAGTAATTCCCCGGCTAAATCACACTTATTTAACACAATCGTATCTGCAACACGAATCTGGTGAACATTGCGACCTATCCTTTCTATCGTCTTATTAAAATTCGGTGCATCGACAACCGTATAAGTGTGTGCCAGCCAGATCAGATGATGCAAGGCAGGGGCAGAAATCACCTGACTGATACTGATGGGATCAGATAGGCCTGATGCCTCCAGAATGATCAGATCAGGCTGATGTTCACCGATAAAATCGGACAATGAATGGACAAAACTTCCCAGTAAACACACACAGAACACCGAACCATTATTCATTTCAAGCAACTCAAATGACTTGCCTGTTCGTCTCAGTTCACGGCTGTCGATGTTTACTTCAGCAAACTCGTTCTGGATGATGGCAATTTTTTTCGAATCAGCATAACGATCGATGAATTGTTTGATCAGCGTTGTTTTTCCGCTTCCTAAAAAACCTGTGACCAGGAAAAAAGGAATTTTGTTCACCATTTTGGTTTACAATTGGGCAACCACCTTTGCAATCTGCCGTATATGTTCCGGCGTAGTTCCGCAGCATCCGCCAATAACATTCACACCGGCATCAAGAATGGCCTTCACGAAACTTGCCGATTGCTCAGGTGTCTCCGGGAATAATGTCTTCCCGTCGTGATAAACCGGCATCCCGGCATTGGCATGCACCAGGACAGGAATTTCAGCATTGCATAACCTGATCTCTTTTACGATCTCAATCATCCCTTCAATACCGTTTCCACAGTTTGCCCCTATGATATCAACACCTTCAGGAAGCAGTTCCTGCATCATATCTGTCGGAGAGACACCCATCATTGATCGGTATTCACCGTTTACTGTCCGTTCGAAAGTCATTGTACAAATAACCTCGAGTGAGGTATTTTCTTTGGCTGCCCTGATTGCAAGACGTGCCTCATCAATATCGCTGAATGTTTCAAAAATAATGGCATCTGCCCCTCCTTTTTCCAAAGCAATGACCTGTTCTTTAAACGAATCGTATACCTCTTCAGGGGTCACTTCACCCATCATCAATATTTTTCCTGTTGGTCCGACAGAACCCAGTACGAATTTGCCTCCAGCCGCTTTTCGCGAAATAGCTGCCGCTGCCTGGTTTAATTCCGCTGCGCGGCCATCGAGTCCATAATGAACCAATTTAAAACTGCTACCACCAAAACTATTGGTCTCGACCATATCGGCACCGGCATCAATATAGCTCTTTGCAATATCAAATACCTCTTCAGGATGCTCAATATTCCAGAGTTCAGGACATTGTCCCGGTTTTAATCCCTTGGCATGCAGAAAAGTACCCCATGCTCCATCCGACACCAGAATTTTTCCTGTTTTAACCTGATCTGTTATTTTCTTCATTTCGCTGAAAATTTAACTCACTATACTTCTTTGAGCCATTCTGTAATTACATCAACCGAGGGTACCTTGCCCTGAGATTTCATCGTATATTTCTTTAAAATTACAGTCGGAGTTTGTAAAATACCATACTCCGACAGCTTTTCCTGACCGATATAGTATTGAACATCAATATTCTTACCGGTTTGTAAAAAAGCGGTGCTGATTCTTGATTTTATTACCCTTATCTCCTCCTCATCCTTGCCGAAGACGAGAAATTCTCCTTTTTTAGACAGAATTTTTAGTTTTATTTTCTCGTTGATCCTTTTTTGAATGGCAGCAATGAGTTCATTTTTGGGCGGTATCTGGCTCACAAAAGAGATTTTACCATCAATACAGATTGTCGGAATATTTTTCACCATCAGTGATGCCATAAAAGTAACACCAGCCATCTGTTTAATGGCATGCTCGCGCCACTCGACAATTCCCTCAAAATGGGGTGCGATTTTCTTAACCGCTTCGACCATATACTGGCATGGTGCACATGATTCCGAATCAAGTGTAATAATATCCACGATAACCTTATCACTTTGACCATAGTCTTTCATATTCAACAGACTTAGACTATCGCTTTTCCTGGTCATCGCCTTAACTATCTGTTGCTCATAAGGATCTTTAGCCAGTTTTGAGACTGCGGTCAGGTTCGCTACCGGAGTGGCCATAGGCAGATCACATCCCGGTGACAGAATAAATCCACGCTCTCCTCCGAGTTCTATACAATCGAGCGCGTTAAAAGCGGCATCTTCAGGCGTTCCCATCAACAGGACAACGGTTAGCTGAAGATTTCCACCGAAACTGATGTTATGCCTCAGCGCAATTTCTTTCACAAAATCGAGCGGAATATTTTCGTCTATACTGATATTGTCAGGCTTACAACTGCACATCACCTCGATGTTCTGTTGTGCATGACCACAAACAAAGAATGAACTTAATGCTCCTTTTTCTCTTATATGGTCAAAAATATCGGTCATAGGCGGTGATACAAATGTCCCGAAAGTAAACGGATCAATCTGGCTGGTCATAGGATCGACAACCGCAATCACATCGCAGCCGGCATCGATATAATAATCAGCCATACGTAAGGCCACCTTTTTGCAGAAGACAAAAAGTTTCGAAACATATTCGGGCTCTTCAAACAGTTTCATGAAGATATCAGTACCCAACAGGTGAAGTGCCAAAGTAAATGGTCCTGCAATCAAACCATAGAGTGCAAGGTCGGGATATTTCTCCCGTAAACGTCGCGTAGCTTCCAGTACAACCGGCATACGTCCTTCATGCATCTCCGGAACCAGCAAATCTTCAATCGTTTTTCCCTCCAAAAGCGGATGCGAAACAACAGCAGGCGGATTTTCATCGGCCCAGTTCAACCTGCATCCAAGCAACTCTGCTTCAAGTTGTAAATCAAAAAGTACAGGTATTCCATCGGGTTGGTACAATTCGACAGCCCGGGAAATTCCATCCACAATATGATCAGCGGAATGGAGAAATTCTGTGGCATTAACTCCAATCAGGCTGGCTCCGTGAACACCCACAAATGGCACCCATGGCACAGCATCGGTTGGTTCAAGTTTAAAAGTTCTGAGAATCCTCTCTTTTCCGGTCATAAAATTTATCAATAAATTTATTGTTTCTAAAGACTTGCCTTACGCATAGCCAACAAGTTCTCGTGTGGTGTCGTTACAATAATCTCGCATCCTGCCGATAGAATAAATTTCCGTCCTTTTTCCTTGGCGCACAATAGCTTACACGTTGAAAAAATTTCATCAGTATTTTTATCCATTACATAGCGAGGGTCGATATTTCCGCAACGGATAACATCCGGTCCCATCACTTCAAAAGCAAGCTGGGGATTGATCTGCCAGTCGATATCTAAAATATCAATACCAAGGTCTTTCATCGGGGAAAGCAAATGGGTAATATCGCCACAAATGTGCATTTTAACCTTCGCACCGCATTCGTGAATATAACTGATGATTTCGCGATGACGTTCCTTCACAAATGTTTCGTAGGTAAATGGATCAATCTGGGAACAAATGGCATCCCCTATTCCAATAATGTCACATCCCGCATCTATCTGAGCTTTGGCAAAATCTTTAGCCATCAACACACATTTATCCAAAAGAAGATTTGCAGTGTCGGGATCCATCATTGTCATCATCAAAAACTGGCTGATTCCTGCCAGGTCGCATGCTTCTGCCATTGGCCCTTCAATCCATCCGATGACGGGTACATCACCATTTGTTTTTTTTGATAATAAGGCAGCACCCTGAATCCTGTCGAGCGTCCTTTCGCATTTGTAAACATCGGGGCGTCCAAGGTTCCTGACATCCATCTCATTTTTGATAATGAGATCAAGGCAACGGGGTACACCTTCAGGGATATATTCAATCCTGGCACCAAAGGCACTTGTCTCCCGGTAGGGGTCGGAGATCAATCCCACCATATCAATATCGAAATCGTCAAGTGCGCGGAGATTGGCCTCAACAAGGAACCGGTGATCAGAAGCGAACCTGGCGTAATTCCCGCCTGCATACCGTGCAATAAAGTGCATTAGAATTGGCCTGAAGATTGTCCTTCCGGATGAAATTTTTCCATTGCACAGATTCAGAAAGTCTGCCTTTTTGGTCATTACCGTACTTTTCAGTTCAGCTTACTCAGATGATCGATAAGCCCCTGCGGATCAGCCGAATAAATATCCATCCCAATTTTATTACTGAAATCCTGGGTTACAGGAGCACCGCCAATTGCAACAACAGTACCCGGAACAGCCTCTTTTACAGCTTTGCCAATCTTCTCCATATTCACCATTGTCGTTGTCAGTAAGGCTGACAAACAAACAATTGCTCCCGGATTTGCTATGACCGACTCTACAAATTTCTCCGCTTTTACATCAGTGCCAAGGTCAATCACTTCCCAGCCACTTCCCTCAACCATCATAGAAACCAGGTTCTTACCAATATCGTGAAGGTCACCCTCCACCGTCCCGATAATAATTTTTCCTTTACGGACTACTGAGCCGTCATTAAAAAATGGTTTCAGATGCGCCATACCGAAACTCATTGCCTTGGCACTCATGAGAACCTGCGGAACAAAGACCTTGTTTTCGCGAAATTTAACCCCCACTTTTCCCATTCCGATCACCAGACCCTTATTCAGGACTTCTGTAGGAGCAACTCCCATTTCGAGCGCTTTTTTAGTCAGTTCGTCAGCACCATCCTGCCCGCGCATATCAGGTGGATAAGGTGAGGCAAGATTAATTTTTCCAAATTCAACACAATACGCCAGTTTTTCTAGAATCTCTTCCATAATTTAATTTTTTTATGTGCTACCAATCAATAATTAACAGCGGTTTTATCTATTTAATTTCAATAATTTCGATCATAAAAAGCAGCGGTGAATATGGTGGAATTGAGGAATATCCATAAGGTCCGTAAGCCTTGGCTGATGGTAACAGGAAAACTGCACTTCCACCCTTATTAAGTACTTCAATTCCTTCTTCCCATCCCTCGATCATCCGTTGACCGGTTGCTTTTTGAACATACGTATAGCTTGCAGAAGAATCAAAAACGGTTCCGTTCAAAAACATCCCGGTATAGGCAACAGTGACCGTATCTCCCGCCTGAACTGTAAAACCTGTTCCAATTTTATTGGTGATATAATAGAGGCCAGTGGAGGTGGTGTCGATATCCTTGTTGCTTTTCACCATAGCTTCAAGCCATGATTTAATCAGGGAAGCCTCATTTTCAGGAGTATTCTGATTTTCAAATTTTTTGCATCCTGAAACAAATACAACAGCCATCAAAAGAACTGCATAAACATTAATCTTCATATTCAATCTATTCATAAGTTATTTTTTGCGTCCAGAAATATTCCGGATCCCATTGCAAAGATGCAAAAAATCGATTCGATGACAAAATATACGCGGTAAATCCTGATCAGACCATAACTTGATCTTAAATCCTTCTTGTTTAATTCAGGTCCTGATCCCAGGAAAATATTATTATAATAACGGTCATCACCAGAAAAGATGGTAGATAATCAGGCTGAATGCCGCACCCATACTTCCGCACATTCCCGTTTGCTCACAATTAAAGATTTCGTTGTTTCGCACAATGTGGGAACCAATATTGGCTTTCGATAATCCAACCTTTGTTCCAGTGGGTGGAGATCATTCCAATCTGTTCGGCTGTAGGAGCGGCCCATTGAGTGGCAGCCTGACTGATGTTAAATCCCCGGATCGTAATAAAATTAACCCCCGGTTTACCGGGATAAAAACAGGTTCTGCGGGTACTGATTTCTATCAGCGCCTTACCGGGATCTGATTTCTGAAAGTTTGCCCATATTGTCGTGGTGTTTGCATCACTTTCGGATCCCATTATTTCAACATTTTCACCCGTGGCTGCCTGGTAAACAATTCGTTTCGTGTCACTCTCCCCTCCGCGCGCAGGATTTATCCATTCGCGATAAGTTCCGGCATGGACCGTGATCACATCGCCGGGCATCGCAAGTTGCGCTGCATGATTGATCGTTTTGAACGGATTTGCAACTGAGCTTTCGTTGCTGTTGCTACCTTTTACAGAGACATGATACTCTTTAGCCAGGCATACCGAAGTTGCCAATACTAAAAATAGAAACAGTAAACTTTTTAATCTCTTCATCCTAAGATTTTTAGATTTTGTTTTAGAACCAATACATCCCAAACACGTCACGGCCACCTCAGTCGGTTGAATTAATTACCATTAAAATCGCGGATCGCCTCCATCATGGCTGCAAGATTTTCGATCGGAACGTTGGCCTGGATATTATGAACGGTATTAAAGACAAACCCGCCGTCACGGGCAAAAATATCGCAATTTTGAAGCACCTGTTTTTTGACCTCAACGGGTGTACCAAATGAAAGCATTTTTTGTGTATCGACTCCCCCGCCCCAGAATACCAGCTCTTTACCGTAGGTGTTTTTCAAGTGGTGCGGATCCATTCCTTTCGCATTTATCTGTACAGGGTTGATAATATCAATGCCGGCTTCAATAAATAAGGGCATAAATGATTCGACAGCCCCGCATGAATGTTTAAAACTTTTCCATTCGGTATGCTGGTTAATCCAATCATTAATTTGCTTGTAATAAGGAAGGTACAATTCCCGGAACTGATCCGGTGAACAAAAAGTCGAATCCTGGGTGCCAAAATCGGTACCACAGATAAAAACAGCATCAATCTTATTCCCGATCCGCGCATAAAT
>JBBRGI010000098.1:0-11833 GCA_038240855.1 Bacteroidales bacterium
CAGCTTAAACAACCGGAGTGAAAACAAATCATTATAAGTTCGTTCCACAAGTTCAATACTATAATACCCTTTGTCACTGATGTGATTCATATTCATCAGCATCTCGGGATTGTAACGCATTTTTCGGGATGAAATAAAATATTGATTGTCAATCCTTACCGTATCGTTCTTTACCGGTGCTGTTTCTTTAGTTTCGTCAAAAAGTTGTTTCTGAGATTCATAATCTGTGTAAAAATAAAAATTCCGGAAGGTAAACCGTTGATGATTGCGTTCGGAAACGACGGCAGGATCATCGGAAATGTTCTCCTTTTCAACAATAAGTTTAAGATCTACGCGCTTCGCAGCCCCCAGCGTATCGGCTTCGAAGTAAATTTCGTTCTTATTGACCCGGTAAAACCCGTTGTTTTGAAAGCCATTCAATACCCGCTTACTCTCCGCCGCAAGAACATCTGTATCGAAAATACCATTAATTCTGATCAATGATTTCGCGGAATCCCCTTTGCTCATCACTCTCATAGAATCGTCAAGTACTTCAGTTTCGTACGATTGAATACGATGCGGCGCATTTGAAATGATTGAATAGTAAACCTCAGCCTTTTTATTTTTTTTATAAATAATTGTGTCGGTGACCTTTGCCTCGAAATACCCTTTGTTACGCATGTACCGTTCAAATTCCTCTTTTGATTTCTCGACAAGATAAGGTACCAGAAGCACAGGAGCTTCACCAATTCTTTTGAGTAATCCGGTTTCATTTTTCCTGCTCGAAAGGTTGTATAAACCAAGATGAAACCGCCAGAAACCAAGAATCTTTGTGTTTGGCCGTTGTTTCAGGTAGTTTTTCAATTCACTTTGATTAATTGACTTGTTATCGACCGAAATCTTTGATTTTGCCAATAAAAACTGGTTATCAGGAACATACTTGACTGTCCTGCATGAAGAACATACCATAACCACCAGAGCAGCCACAATGAATATATTACTGTATTTAGCCTTAAAATCCAAGTTGAAAATTTTGATAATAATTAAGCAAAGATAATTAACCTGTCAAATTTAAAATGGATTATTTTTGCTTGATTTAAATCATCCTATAAATTGCTGTCAAAAAATAAAATAAAACTGATCCGATCGCTTGACCTGAAAAAAAACAGGCAGGCCACAGGATTATTTATTGCCGAAGGTACCAAGCTTGTTGTTGATCTTTTACAATCTGAAGTTGAAATCTCTGAAGTGTATTGTACCGACGCCGTATTCCCGGAATTAACCAGTTACAAACATGACTTTAAGATTGAACTTGTCACCAAAGAAGAACTTGCCCGGATTAGTTTCCTGAAAAGTAAACCCGAAATAGTTGCTATTTTTAGAATCCCGGATCGGGTAATCGACTGGAATGAAATTCAAAATGAGCTTACCCTGGTGCTTGATACCATCCAGGATCCCGGTAACCTGGGAACCATAGTAAGGCTCGCAGACTGGTTCGGAATCAGAAATATTATCTGTTCGGAAGAGACTGCCGATTTATATAACCCAAAAGTTATCCAATCCACAATGGGTGCCTTTGCCCGGGTAAAGGTTCATTATGTTGCCTTACCCCCATTTCTGATCCAGGCAAAACAATTCAACATTCCCGTTTATGGCACCTTTCTGGACGGTAAAAACCTATATACCTGTAACTTAACTACCAACGGGTTGATTATCATGGGAAACGAAGGAAATGGCATTTCGGATGAACTGGCAGACCATATTTCGGTAAAGATTAATATCCCTTCGTATCCGCCTGGTGTTATTACCTCTGAATCTCTGAATGTAGCCGTAGCAACTACAGTTGTCTGTTCTGAATTCCGAAGAAGAATTATTTGTAAAGTTTAACGATCATCTCGGCTACACGTTCACCATCCACAGCAGAAGACATAATTCCTCCCGCGTAACCTGATCCTTCCCCGCATGGGAAGAGGCGCCTGATTTGCACATGCTCAAGTGTTTCCATATTCCGGGGAATCCGCACAGGTGATGATGTTCTGGATTCTACACCCAATACGATTGCTTCATTGGTAAGGAAGCCCCTGGTTTTGCGTCCGATTAACCGGAAGCCTTCCTGCAATACCGGTCCGACAATCTGCGGGAGCCATTCATGCAGCGGTGAACTGACCAGTCCCGGCCGGTAAGAAGACTCCGGTAAGTCTACACTTTTTTTACCATTCACGAAATCGACAAGACGTTGTGAAGGGGCAGATTGCGTGTTCCCAGCCATTTTAAAGCATAGTTTTTCGAGTTCTTCCTGGAAATGAAGACCGGCAAACATCTCCTCCATTTTATCCTTAACAGGTAAATCACCTAGCCTGATTTCAACAACCATTCCGGAATTGGCGAAACGTCCTCCCCTGTCAGAAGGAGACATCCCATTCACCACAAGCTCACCGGGCGCAGTGCTTGCAGGAACAATCAAACCGCCGGGGCACATACAAAAGGAATATACGCCGCGATCACGAACCTGTTCAACAAACGAATAGGTTGCGGCCGGTAAATACCCCCCCCGATGGGTGCTGTGGTATTGTATCTGGTCGATCAGTTCCTGTGGATGTTCCACGCGCACGCCAACAGCAAATGCTTTTGCTTCGAGAAGAATTCCGTTTATTTGAAGCATCCTGTAAATATCCCGGGATGAATGACCTGTCGCCAAAACAACTGCCACTCCTTCAGCAATGGAACCATCACGAAGCACAACTCCCTTTGCCTCCTGATCACGTATAACGAGATCAGTTATGCGTGCATTAAAATGGATCTCGCCCCCTGCCTCCAAAATAGAGTTTCGGATAGCTACAATCACACGCGGTAAAACATTGGTACCGATATGCGGATGAGCATCGATTAAAATTTCGTTCTGGGCACCGTGAAAATTGAGCACTTCGAGAATCTTACGCACATCCCCCTTTTTTTTCGATCGCGTATACAATTTTCCGTCAGAAAAAGTGCCGGCTCCCCCCTCGCCAAAACCATAATTGGAATCAGGGTCAATAATGTGCTCCCCATGAACGGCGGCGATATCACGTTTCCGTTCACTGACGGCTTTTCCGCGCTCAAATATTACAGGTTTTAAACCAAGTTCAATAAGATGTAGCGCAGCAAATAATCCTGCCGGTCCGGCACCAACAATTATAACCGGCGGCTTTTGTGAAACATTCGGGTACGAAAACGACGGTTTTTCGCCAACCGGAACCTCCTCATCTATAAACACATCCAAACCTAGATTAATACGAATATTCGAATTTCTTGCATCAATAGATCGTCGTCTGACAACCAATCCCTGAATACGACTGCTTTCAATCCGGAGATTTTCTGAAACAATGGTTTTTAGTTTTACGAGGTCATGTGCATGAACGGGGGATACTGCAATATTAAGTTCCTTTTTCATTTTATTCAAAATAGAAAATCAGCGTGAAAATATTTGAGTTTAGCTCTTTGAATACATAACCATAATAAGGTATAGGTTTTTCCGGATCGGAATCATGCCTGATTATATTGTTTAAACCATACGAAAAACGAACTTCTGCCGTGAAACGGAAATATTCAAGATATGAATCAATTCCAAGCCCAATTTCACCATATCCGCCACCTTTTCGGAGGTGAATTACACTTTCACTGATCCTTTTGTTTTCAAGATCGTGCCTGTAGGCAGCACCAAGGTAAATATATGGTCTCAGATTATAATGTCTGAACCCTTTGTATCTGATTCCCAAAGGTATATCTACATAGGCCGAGGGAGTTGAAAGATAAGTATCTTCATCCATTCCGGTACTTCTGTTAACTACTTCCGGGTCAATGTCAATAAAATACTGAAAATTTCTGCTGCCTAACGACATACCGGGGGTGAAACGCAGATCGAAATCCCTGTTAAGTCGGTAATTTACAACACCTCCCACGGTGAATCCGGGCAAAATGGTATAGACTTCGGCTCCGAAACTCATTTTGTTGTCATAATATTCACGAGCTTTTACAAGTAACTCCGGCCTGTTATCAAATACCGGATTTTGGGTAACATCCTCATAATTGGTAATCCGGTAATCCATGGTATTGAGACCAAGGTAAAAGCCAAAATGAAGATTCCGGTCATCAAAAAAGGTGAGATGATCAACGCTTTTTCGCTGGCCGAAAGCCTGAAAAGATCCCATTGACAGGATGAGAATAATTATAAAGTATTTTAGCCTGACTAAATTCAATGTATAATTTTTTTAAACGACTACCTTTCGCTTCTATTGATACTATTGAGTTGTTGTTCAGTTCAGACGCACCGTATTGCGTTCAGACCAGTGTTCCGTTCAGACCCGTGTTCCGTTCAGACGCACCGCCGTGGGTCTCTACATTGCAATATCGCGACCTTTCACCCCTTCGCCTTTTCGCCTCCTGAGAACGAAGTGATTCGGAATCGCCTTCTCTACTTATCCTTTACCCCCGTATAAATGGTGGCAACTCCAAAAGTTTGCCGGCGCTGTTTCATCTGATTAAAACCACATTTTGCCAGGATGGAAAGAAACTCTTCACCATCGGGAAATTTTCCGACTGACTCAGGTAAATAACTGTATGCCGATTTATCTTTTGAAAATAACCGGCCGAAAAATGGCATGATGTGGAACGAATAGAAATTATAAACCTGTTTAACAGGAAATTTTTTAGGCTTCGAAAATTCCAGAATACACACCATTCCTCCGGTTTTCAAAACACGATAAAGTTCACGAATCCCTTTTTCAAGATTTTCGAAATTCCGTACTCCAAACGCAACAATTACAGCATCAAAGGAATTATCCGTAAAAATAAGTTCTTCGGAGTCCCCCTTTTGAAGGGTAATCCGGTTTCCGAGTCCAAGCGCATCAATCTTTGTTCTTCCGACAGCGAGCATCTCCTCCGAAATATCGATTCCAATTATTTTCCGGGCTCCTGTTTTAAGCGATTCGATGGCAAAATCACCCGTTCCGGTGGCAACATCCAAAATATCATCAGGAAAACGCTTTAAGAGTAAACGAATTGCTTTCCTGCGCCAGATTTTATCAATCCCGAACGATAAAAAATGATTAAGAAAATCGTATTTCGGAGCGATATTATCGAACATCCGGGCTACCTGTTCCTTTTTCCCTTCGACTGAATTATTGTAAGGTTTAATGGTCATAATTGAAGATGTACGAATTAGGCGACGGTCCCTTTATCTACAAATCCCAGTGATTTATCGTCGATCCTGATTTCACCTTTTGTTATATGTCCAAGAGTCATCACCGGTATTTTCTGATCAAACAGATAATCGACGAGTTCATTTTCTCTTGACTCCTCAACGGTAACTACGATACGGCCCATCCCCTCACCAAACAGAAATGCATCTGTTCTGATCTCAGCATCGGTGGTGATGTCGAAACCTAATTCGTTTGGTAAACCATCGCGCAACAAGGTAAAGAATAAACCGCCGATTCCAACAGGACTGGCCGAAACAACCAAATCTCTGTTAATCAATTCTCTCATTGCATTCATTAATTTGCTTTCGAATGCAAGATTAAAGTGCATCAAAGGCCAATCAGTTATCTCATGAAAATGATCGAGGTATTCTGAAGCATTGATATCATTAAAGGAATGACCCACCAGTAAAATATTGTCTCCCTTTTTCTTAAGTTTGGAAGTCATTGCCTGATCGCGGTTATTCATTCTACCCACTATACTTACAATTAACGTGGGAGGAACAGGACCCATGTTATTTGAATAGTCATAGAATATTTTTCTGTTCGGAAATTGCAGATTAAACGTGGTTGCTGCAGCTTCGAGACCTAACCGTGCAGCCATAACCATTTCCTCAGCCATCGGATTCGAAAATTCAACGTTGGTCAGAAAGGCACTCATCGAAATCGGATCAACACCCGAGCATACCAATCGCCTCACTGCTTTTGCAACAATTATTTGGGCAGCTAAAAAAGGGTCCACCGCCAGTCGCCTGTAGTCAGCATAAATTATTTGTGAAAAAAGCTTGCCGTCGATCTGAAAAATCCCTGCACCGTTAATATCGTCCTTTCCGACCTGGGTGGCATCAATAGCCTTTGAGGCAAACTCATTGAACAAATTTACCGGCGAAAGGTGAGGAATTGCGACCATTGAATAGATTACATTTCTTAGGTCAACAGGTTCGGGAACCTGGTCGATCGTAAAAATTTTCTTTTCTGTTTCAGACATTTCGTACAATTTAATTAAAATCAAAGACAAAATTAATGGATTAAATTTAACGTCGGCATAATTTATTCATAAGCGCTGGTCTTTTTTGATTATTTTAGCGGAACAAATATGTTTTGATTTAATGAAAAAAATAGCATTTATTACCGGGGCTACATCGGGTATTGGTAAGGCTACCGCGCAAATCCTGGCAGCCAACGGATATAATCTGATCATAACAGGCCGCCGTCAGGAGTTGCTTAAGGATCTTTCGATTCAAATCAGCACTGAAACACAAGCAGATGTTGTAACACTCTGTTTTGATGTACGGGATTTGAACGGAGTTGAATCAGCAATAGATTCACTTACAGGCAAATGGCAGGATATAGATCTGCTCGTAAACAATGCAGGCCTTGCGGTTGGTCTTGATCCTGTTCATTCCGGAGTTGTTGATGACTGGGACCGGATGATCGACACCAATGTCAAAGGGCTGCTTTACATTTCGCATAAAATCTCTCCCCGGATGGTGGCCAAAGGCACCGGACATATCATTAATCTGTCGTCGATAGCCGGCCATGAAGCGTATCCTAACGGAGCGGCCTATTGTGCGTCAAAACATGCTGTTGAAGCAATTACTAAAGCAATGCGAATTGAACTTCTTCCATTTGGCGTTAAAGTTGGAGCAATCAGTCCCGGGATGGTTGATACGGAATTTTCGATCGTCAGGTTTAAAGGTGATCAGGAAAAGGCAGAAAAAGTGTATAAAGGTCTAACGCCCTTATTTGCCCGCGATATAGCCGAAGCTGTGCTCTTTATGGTGACCAGGCCTGCACATGTCAATATCGATGAAATGATTATAATGCCCACTGACCAGGGTAGTGCACGTGACTTTCGCAGGCGTTGAACCAGTCGGATCGGAAGGTCATAAGGAATAAAAAATTACCTTTGCCTAAAATTATTGACATGCAAATTGAAGTATCCAACGGTGAAATAGCCGATAAACTCACAATTGTTGAGATTAAACTTGAAAGGATTAAAGAGGAGCTGAAACTGGCAAACCTGCGCAGGGAATACGACCTGCTCAATGACGCCATCACCAGGATTATAGACAAGGACAACCCCTTATATATCGAACTCTACAAAACTAATCTTCAACTCTGGGATATTGAAGACCAAATCAGGGACCTTGAGCGTATAAAGGATTTTGGTGTTGATTTTATTCAAACTGCGAGATCGGTCTATTTTATTAATGATAAGAGATCAGAAATCAAGCGAAAAATAAATGAAGCCACCGGATCTAACTTAACTGAAGAGAAGAGCTACGAACAATACCAGTAGAGAAAGATTTATCAATAAACGATTTTTTACAGAATGATGAGAAAGATTATTGCATTCCGGTTATCTGCGATGGGTGATGTTTCGTTAACAGTTCCTGCCATTAAGGGGGTTATTGAAGCAAATCCGGATATTGAAATCACCCTTGTTACCCGGGAATTTTTTGCTCCTTTTTTTTACGGCATTCCCCGGCTTAAGCTGGTATTTGCAGAACTCAAAGGGAAACACAATGGATTGATCGGGCTTTTCAGACTCTATGCAGATCTTAAAAAGGAAGGACCATTCGATGCAGTAATTGACTTACATGGAGTGATCAGGACCCGGATTATTAAATTCCTGTTTAAAAATTCAGGAACCCCCGGATTCTCTATTGATAAAGGGAGGAAGGAGAAGAATTTCCTGATCAAATCAAAATACATCAGGATGTTGAAGCATACTACTGAAAGGTATCTGGATACATTTCTAAAAGCAGGGTTCAAAGGGCAGATTGGTAAATCACCCTATTTCACTGTAAAAGAAGAGTCGCGGGTGAATGCCCTTCGGTTCCTGGATAAAAATAAGATTGCTGATGCCAAATTAAAAATTGGGCTTGCCCCTTTCGCAACGCACCAACCCAAAATCTGGGGTATCCATAACTTTACGGAATTAGTCACACTGATCAACACAGAACATAACGTTGAGTTTTTTCTGTTTGGAGGAGGCCATGAAGAAATCGGGCAACTAAAGCAATTTCAGCAGTGCAGCCCGAATATACATCTTGTAGCCGGAGAGCTTGCGCTTTCAGAGGAGTTGGCGTTGATGAGAATGCTCAATCTGATGATAACTATGGATTCATCAAATATGCATCTGGCGGCTTTATCAGCAATTCCGACAATATCTGTCTGGGGAGGTACACATCCTGCTTTTGGCTTTTCCGCATATGGACAACCCACTGAATTTCACCTTCAAACACCTGCAAGCTCATTAAAGTGCCGTCCATGTTCTGTTTTTGGGAATAAACCGTGTATTTACGAAACCCCAAAATGTATGGAAATGGTAAAACCCAATGATGTATTTAAAACGCTGCAGAAATATAACCTTCTCAAATTAAAAGAGAAAAAATCCACTTTAAACCGATCCTGATTCTCTGTGAAAAACATAATTTTAATTACTCCGGTTAAAGATTCTCTCAAAACCACGCGTGAAATGATTGGGTCTCTAAGAACAATCAATCAGGATATTCCCTACTTTATATTTGATGATTTCAGTTCTAAAGAGACCAGGCGGTGGCTGGATGAAAATGCGGTAAAATATGGTTACAAAGTGATCGGTCTTGAAAAACACACCAAAAAATCATCCCCCAATTACCGGACTACCCTTATTCTGGCGCGGAAAATGGCGCTTGAAAATGATGCTCACCTGGCTATTGTTGAATCGGATGTATTTGCAAACCAGGAAATATTGCTTGAACTCGGTAAACTTGCTGATGATCTTAATGATGCAGGTTTAGTGGGTTCGGTCACTGTAGATTCAGCCGGAGAAATAAATTTTCCCTATTCTTACGCCACTGCCATTGACAAACCCACAATTTTTGCTTCCGCAAAAAGTGTAAGTTTCTGTTGTACTGTATTAACAATGCGAATGCTCGAAAAACTGGATTTTAACGATCTGCCACAAAATATGGATTGGTTCGACGTGTTTATATCCCGGAGATCACGCCAGCTAGGCTTTTGCAATTACGTGGTTAAAAACTTACCGGTTGTGCATAAACCTCACAGCAGCAGGCCATGGAAACATCTTAAATACAAAAATCCAATTTTATATTACCTGAAAAAATTCATTAAGCAACGTGACCGGATCTGAAAATTGACCGGAACCGTGCTTTAAATTTTCCACGTCTGAGGCGGCCAGCCTTGTTTTTTCGATCAAACCCAATAAGACTTTTAATAGCTCTTCCGGCATCTTTTCCACATAAAGAGGCGTAGGTCGTGGCGAGAAGTTCCAAAGTTTGCACGTCTGTATCAAGCTGGCGGAAATTATATAATCCCTTCTCAAAACTGATGGAACCAAAACTCATACGGTTAAGGTCAACAATTTGAAACTCAAATTGAAGGTCTTTCTGTCTGATCAGGGTATTGCCAGGGGAATAATCGAGATGAAAAATATTGTTTAAATGCAGCTTTTCGTAGGTGAACCGAACCCATTCCTGCAGGATCGCTTCGCGATCAGGAACTTTATAATTCAAAACTTCACGAAGTGTGAATTCATAATCAAAGTGATTTGAGATATAGTAGCTTTTACACAGCAATCCACCCGCTTTACAATCCACATAGCCGACTGCAACCGGAGTTGAAACACCGAGTGAAAGCAACTTTCGGGCATATTTGTAGGAGCGCGCGGCTTTCGATCCCCTGAAATAAACATAAACAAACCTGTTAATCAGATTTGGAACCTTGAACGCCTTTACATTAAGCGTATATTCCCCAATAGTAAAAATTTTTACTTCGTTTCTTGATTTAAAGATGGTCTCTCCTGAATTTGGAAAATTTTCAGGCAACCGACTGACCCATCCTTCCAGGTTGCTGAATTCAGTGGCAACTTCGTATTTTATCTTCATACTTTTCTTTAAAATATGGCTGCTCTAAACTGTGGTACTTACTGATTCATAAACCCCTGGTTTTTCAAAACCCCGAGCAACATATTTGAGAAGGTGATGTTGTCACTCTTTTTGTACCTGACTTCAGTAAATACCTGCGCCAATGTTTCTTTATTATTCTCCGCAACAAATTGCCTGCTGTCGCTACGGTTTTCTTTTTCGCAAAATGCATCCAGTATGGCATCATCCGTATAGTCAAGATAAGTTCCTTCATGTACAATGGCTTCCAGGGGCAGCCGGTCAATTTGTTCGGGATTTTCATCAGGCCAGCCAATAGTCAGCGTTGTGACCGGGACAACTCCTTCAGGAAGATTTAGAATATCAATAATTTTAGCCGCAAGATAGATCGTAGTACCTAAGTAGCACACTCCAAGTCCTTCGCTTTCAGCCGCTACAGTCACATTTTGGGCAGCCAGTAACGCATCGATTGCAGCAGTTACGAAAGAGAGAAAATTATCATAACCAGGTTCAGCATTCCGGAGTTTACACCATTTATTAAATCGGTTGAAATCAGCACAGAAGGTGAGCACAACCGGCGCATTCACAACCATGGACTGATTGAAATGGCACGGAGCGAGCGCCTTTTTTCCTGCCTCATCACGGGTAATTACAATGCTGTATAACTGCATATTACCGGTTGTGGAAGCCCTGCAACCGGCTTCAAGTAATTTCCGAAGCATTGAGTCTTCAACTTCCTTTTTTGCATACTTGCGGATTGTCCGGTGCGCCAATAACTGATCAATCATTATTTCATCTTTTTTATCGCTGCAAAGATAGAAAACCAAATTTGCGAAACGGGTTAACATTTTGAAATATTAAAACCTTTATTAAATTTGTGACATGAAAATAAAGCTGATTTTTTCCATAATGATATTGGTAACCGCACTGTTGCTGGTCAGATGTAAGAGTTGCAATTGCGGTTTTCAACCCCCAAAAGCGCCCAAGGTTTACAACAAGGCCTTCAAACCTCATAAATAAAGTATGGTACTGGTGTTAAGCAAATGAAAATATTAATCATAACAAATCAATGAAAGTTAACAATTTGTAAAGTCTGGTAATTAACCACCTGTTTTTTGAAGAGTTCATTTTATTAATGTTACTTTTGCGACAAAATTTGAAAGAAGGTTCGATTCATTCTATAATTCTCAAAACGAATAAATTATGTCTAAAATTAAAATTGGTATTAACGGTTTCGGTCGTATTGGCCGACTGGTTTTCAGAGCTGCTGTCGACAGAAAAGATGTGGAAATTGTTGGAATCAACGATCTTATTGATGTTGATTACATGGCATACATGCTGAAATACGATTCAACTCATGGTCGTTTCTCAGGAACCGTTGCTGTTGAAAACGGTGCATTGGTAGTTAACGGTAAGAAAATCCGTGTCACCGCTGAAAGAAATCCTGCAGACCTCAAATGGGGTGAAATTGGCGCTGAATATGTTGTCGAATCAACTGGTCTTTTCCTTGATAAAGCGAAATGCCAGGCACATATCGACGCAGGTGCAAAGAAAGTCATTATGTCGGCCCCTTCTAAGGACGATACGCCTATGTTTGTAATGGGTGTAAATAATAAGAAGTATACCTCTGATGTGAATTTTGTATCAAATGCCTCTTGTACAACCATCTGTCTTTCACATATCGCAAAGGTACTGATCGACAATTTTGGTATTTTCGAAGGTTTGATG
>JBBRGI010000099.1:0-11673 GCA_038240855.1 Bacteroidales bacterium
AGTATAAAAATTGCCGTCCGGTTTTACATATTTCCGATGTGTCAGCACCCAGTTAATGGCACGATGTTCCAGTCCGTAATTTGTTAATACGGTTTTGTCCATCAAAAGAATATTTACTTTATGCGATGGTTTAATGACCCAAGAGAGCCAAAGAATCATGGGCAACGAAATAAATCCTGCCAGTGCAACATTGAAAAATATTTTACGCATTCTTGAATTTGAGATTGAATTGATTTCCGAATCAATTGTTCATGTATCATTTGGAAATCGGATGTAAAAATAGTAATCCCATGGATTGTTTCAATAGCTAAACAATAATAAGTACAAAATGGTTTTGGAAAAAGTGGACAAAGGGCATTCCGAGTTGGTAATTTTTTACCGGAATGGCTTATTTTTGAAGGTTTTTATCCTGTTGAGATTTTTGAGTCATTATAAATCCGCTTCCGTGGATATTCCTGATTTCAATCGAGGGATCGTCTTTGAGATATTTTCGTAGTTTGGTTATGAAGACATCCTACTCCGGGTTGTAAAATAACCTTCATTGCCCCAAATCCTCTTTAACGCGATTTCGCGGGGTAGCAAATCGTTTTTATGTTCGCAGAGCAACTTAAGCAATGATGATTCTTTTGGACTGACCAGCTGTTTTTCGGTGCCAAGGCGTATCTCGCGCAATTTGTGATCAAAAGCATACTTCCCGATTTCAAAAAGCTGGGTATCGGTGATAATATTTCCCTCAGAACGTTTAAGGACTAAAGCAATTTTATAAAGCAGCACATCCGCATCGAAAGGTTTGATGATGTAATCGTCTGCTCCCAGCTTATAACCTGCAATAACATCTTCTTTTAAAGAGTGATTTTTTTGGGCTCATCGTTTGTTAATTAAATATGGAACGAAAATAATGAAACGGCTTCCTTTTCCTGGTTCACTATGTACCTTGATGCTTCCGTAGTTGGCATCCAGAATTGCTTTAACATAACTTAAACCCAGACCGAAACCCTTCACATTATGCACATTTCCGGATTGAAGGCGGTAGAATTTATCAAAAATTTTGGCCTGATCCAAATGAAAAAATGATTCAGCTAAAATTCGATTCAATGCTTACACCGTTACCTCCGCTTCCACCTCAAGCTCCTGTGATGATGATTCGTAAACGGCTTGGAGTCGTTTCTTTTGCATTCGATCCCAATGATGAGTCTGTTGTTACGTTCGATAAAAAGGATATTGGGAAAGGACTTGAAAAAATAACGATTGTCAGGAAAAAACAGCCAGAGCGGGTTACTAAGAAAGAAGACAATACAGAAGTCAATGGTAAAGCGGGAAAACGGTAAGTTACTTTATTAACTCATAACCGCAGACCGCGGTCCGGGAAAAGAGATGGATCAGCCGGTAAATCATAAAGGATATCCAACAAAAAAAGGCGGAAGAGATTCCGCCTTTTTAATAAGATGTATTACAGCATTATGCCGGCATTTCGGGTAATTTCCATGGTGCACGGTAAGTATGCTTAATCAATTCTTCTGCAAATTGAGCTGCAGGAACTGGTTCAGTATATTTTTTGTCGAAAGTTGGGTGACCATCTTTAATGCTGAATTTATCTTCAACAACGATCTTGATCTTTTCCGCATCGGTGATGTTAGTGAATTTCATATTTGGTCCATCCCAATCCAACTCTTTATTAAGTGTTGAAAGGCGTACAGCTAAAACACCCATCACAACCATTTCGTTAAATGGTCCTGATAAACTGAAATCAGAAGCGGTTTTCACGCGTGAAGCAGGAGATTCTTTGGCGGCACGAACCCAATCCATTTCGTGTGAGAGCGTGACACGGCGACGGAATTTAGGAGCTTCAGGTTTTGCTGCTGTGCCATCCGGACGTAAAATCCAAGGATTAACGCCATAACATCCGCAAACCAAAACACCTTTTGTGCCATGAAAGAATACACCACCGCCTGAATCATTAGGATTCTTACCATCTGGCCACATGGCAGGAAGCATTGGTTTGATACCACCATCGAACCAGTAGACTTCAACTTGTGGAAGTTTTATCTTCATGTTATTTTTAGGCGTTCTTGCAGGGAAAGTCAATTTAACTGCCTGTGCCGTTGGTGCGCAATCCTGAAGTAATAAAGTGGAATTTCCCTGGGCTTTTGTAGGATAACCTAATTCAAGTCCAACGAAAACCGGGTGAAGAATATGGCAGGCCATATCGCCCAGGGCGCCAGTGCCGTAATTCCACCATCCGCGCCAGTTCCATGGGTGATAAAGTGGGTTATAAGGTATGACTTTTGCAGGACCAGTAAATAAATCCCAGTCAAGAGTACTAGGAACTGCAGGAGTTTCTTTTGGTGTATTGAGTCCTTGGGGCCAGATCGGGCGATCGGTAAAAGCTTCAACTTTGGTGATTTCTCCGATTTCGCCATTGGCAATCCATTCGCAGGTTAGGTTTACACCTTCCTGAGAAGAACCCTGGTTACCCATCTGAGTTGCAACTTTATGTTTGTCAGCTAGTTTAGTTAACAAGCGTGATTCAAAAACTGAGTGAGTAAGCGGTTTTTGCACATAAACACTTTTTCCCATAGTGATGGCATGAGAAGCAATAATCGCGTGGGTATGGTCAGCGGTAGCAACCAGTACTCCATCGATTGATTTTCCCAATTCGTCATACATCACTCTCCAGTCCTTGTACTTTTTAGCTTCAGGATAACTTTTAAATACTCTATCGGCATACTTCCAGTCCACATCGCATAAACCTACGATATTTTCCGATTTTAGGTTATTTAAATTGCTGTTACCCATACCGCCGATACCGACTGCAGCGATATTTAACTTGTCGCTGGGAGCCTTGTGACCCAGGCCTGCAATCGTGTTAGAAGGAAGAATGGTGATAGCTGCAGCTGCTGCCGCGCTGGTACCCAAAAAACCTCTTCTGGAAACTTTGTTGTTTTCTTTCATCCGTATATTTGTTGTTTTTTTATGGCCGGATGGAACTCGCATGTGAGATATGCATCCGTGTTTGTTTTTTGCGAACATGCTCGTTTCATAAATAAAGAACTAATCGTATTAAGTATTGATAATTTTATTTTGATTGCTAAAGATATTGGTTCTTTATGATATGAGCAAATTTTAAGCTTTATAATTATTGCTCGGCCCGGGCTAAATTATTAACACCCTTATGTTGTTTAATAAATTGTGCTATTGGAAATTGTAGGTAACATATACCCCGGACAATCATTTTATTTGATTTTTCGGGGTATTAAAAACAATTGGCACATCGCAAATTAACGCTTATTAACAGTACATCAGCACGATTTAGCGACAGCGCTTTCGATTTATTAGCCTTTTCAACGAATTAATGAATACAATTAGGTCCGTTACACAAACTGAATTGCATTAGAATTCACCCATGTTGCCACCATCATTTCCTTGCTGTGAATCTTCGTTTCGCCCCTCGAATTTGCCAATATCGTTGAATTTATTTAAAGGTAAACCAGACCTCGGAGAGGTCGCATGTTTATAGAAAGCGAAGCACCTAACATCCATACGACCCCGGCCGGGGTCGAACTTGCTACTGTCATATCATTTTCTATAAACATTTAGTCCCGTAGGGATTGAGAACAAAGGAAAAATGAATTTCACGAATCGAACATCAAGATGGTGAGAAGTTGAGAGAGTCAGGTGCAGCGCACCGGAAATATGATCTGTTGGCCAGCTTGTTAGATTGATTTTTTCACCTGCGCGCCCTTTCTTATTGGGACAAAAATCATCATACAGGTAATCGCAAATTGGCAAATTGTCAAATTAGCTCATTTCCGCCTTCACCCCATCACATTTTCTCATTTTCCCGTCTTCTCATCTTCCCATCTTCCCCCTTTCTCCGCTTTACCGGTACTCTTCAACGCTGCTTCGTGGAAAGACAGATTTTAACGGGCAAATGATCGCTGATTCCGTTGTGATATTTCGGTCCAAGGTAAGTTCTGAAAGGCTTTTTTCCAAGCCAGGTGGGATCGGGTTCAAGGAGAAAATCATAATTGCAGATTCCGCTTAGTCCGAACTCCATTTTGAATGTGTTGTTTGATAAAAAAGGATAAGAGCAGATCATCTGGTCGAAAATTTCCCACTGACCACCCGCCCTTATTGTTCCATCTGCTGTTTGCGTCCAAAGTGTTGAAAGATTAATTAAACCCGAAGGATTATTATTGCCTGGATATGGGAAAGCACGAAGTATTTCGGTAAAACATTTCTCGTTAGGTGTGGCATTAAAGTCGCCCATTAACAGGATGTTCGCATCCTTATCCTTAGACATCAGCGAATCGAGGTAATTTCTTAGAAGTCGTGCTGTAATCTCCCGTTTCTCCTTTGTTTCGATATATCCACCACTTCTGGACGGCCAGTGATTAACAAAAAAATGAAATTTTTCGTTTTCCAGTTCAGCCGTAAAATAAAGAATATCACGTGATTTTAAAAGATATTTCCCTTCTGCCGCGACCGGTATATAATCATAGTCAATTGGTTTTACCCTGTCTTTTCGGTAAAGTAATGCCACATCAATACCCCGGAAGTCGGGTGATTCCTTATGAATAATTTCGTAGGGTACTTTACTTAAAGGGGTTTTACTGATCAGTTGTTCGCATACCCAGCGATTTTCAACTTCGGCAAGACCGATTATATCCGGGAACTGACCATTACCAGTGGTAATCAGGGTCTTATAGATCATTTTGATTTTGTCAGCAAAGCGTTCCCTGGTCCAGTGTTTTGCATTAGCGGGAGTAAATTCTTCATCCGATGTTTCGGGATCGTCCCACGTATCAAAAAGATTTTCAACATTGTAGAATACAATATTGTATTTGGTTTGTGCTTCGACCCTAATAATAGCCGCCAGATTGATCGATGCACAAACAAGAATCCATTTCAGAATTCCGGACATAAACTGTTATTTTGCGCTTTTCTTTTTATCGATTCGTTCGTATGCACCCAGATCGGGCCCTTCATCACTGATTCTGCTATTGTTCTTTAAATCAACAGGATATGATTTACCATAGCTGGCTTTGCCATAATCCTTTACAATCGACAATGTATCTAATTCAAAATTGCCTTTATATGGATTCTTAAAACGTGGATTAACATTTCGGATAATATCCACAAAACGATTGGCTTCGGCGAGTTTAAACGTATCGGAAATCTGAATCATACACCTGTCGAAAAGATAATTAGAGTCTCCCAACTTATCCATGGAGATACGTAGTTCATTCATACGGTTACCAATGATGATGCAGTTCCCAAAAGTTGCCTCATTAATATCACCTACGTATTTTGCGCCGCTTTTAGTATCAACCAGGTAGTTCGAGATTACCAATGTCTCTGTTGTACGCATACCAGAGGATAACTTATTATAGTAATTGGCAAAAGTGGTGTGGTAGAACTGGTAATCTCCACCGAGTAAAAGTGCTGTATTGTAATATCTTACGTTCGAAATAACACAATTATAAGCAAGAATCTTTGACTTCATGGCCCAGATTCCCGCCCAACTCATATTTTCAATCCGTGTATTTGTTAATTCTAACGATGCAAATCCGCTGTGTTCGATAGTTCCTACCTGCAAACCAATATTTGCATTTTTAATCCTGGCATAATTGATTTTGTTGTTAAGACTTCCCGAATACAGGATTATCCCATTCCATTGATCCGGAATGTCACTATAAGCCGATTCCAGGCGGTCACCTTTAAATTCCACAGGTTCAGTGAATGTTCCAGCAACTTTTAATGTTCCTTTGACGATTAATCCGGCATTTTTATGGAAATATACTGTTGTTCCCGCCTCAATGGTCAGTGTCTGCCCTGAATCAACAATGGCTTCATTGTAAACAAGATAAGGCCGGTCGTTAGTCCAGACCGCTGTTTTTATAGGATCGGACTTTACCATTACAAAATCCTGCCCCCAGGCTATTAACTGAACTTTCTGTTCGATGTTGTTGATCTTGAATATGATGGAATCTTCAGTAATTAAAGGTGTATTTTTACCCGTTTTTTCCAGCACTGCCTCAACAAATATAAAGATACTGTCTTGTGCGGGTATCTGAACATTATAGGTTTCATTGGTTGCATCACCGTTTACATTGAGACGAAATCCGCTCTGTTTCCCGCCAGCCAGCCGGACTGATGATATCACGATGTTTTCATTTGTCTGATTGATTACACGGAGATTTTTTGTAGGCGAACCAATTGAGGTAAAGAGGGTATCAAAGGTGATTGTATCAGACGAAAAATGGAGCATTGCGTCGGAAGATGAGTTGATATTCTCTTTTTCGCAGGCATAGAAAAGGGAAATCAACCATAATAACACTAGTATATTGATAAAGCACCTCATTTAAGGTTCCGGTCAATTATGTTGAATTTGTTTTTAATAGAGTTATCCCAATGTAATATCTCAAAGATAATACAAAAATCGGAAATCTTTAACGTTTTTTAACGAAAATATTCTCTTTTTTTTCAATCAGCAGCAAACCAAGAAAAGTAATGCCACCATTAATTATAATTAGTTCAAAACCAATTTGGTAACCATTGAATAATGTTCCGGAATAAGCATCAAACATCCAGGCAATAAACGGTGAGCATATTGTCACAAGAGGAACCCACCGGTCTTTGACCTGTTTTTTGGTTAGAAATCCGAACGAAAAAAGACCGAGTAAAGGTCCGTAGGTGTAACCTGCTGCTTTAAAAACTGCAACGACGACACTTTGGTCATTGATGATTCTAAATACCATGATTACAAAGAAAAGTAAAAGGGAAAACCCGATGTGTGTACGTCGTAATAAAGGCTGTTTTCTTTCCTGCGGACGGTTTTTAATATCGAGAAAATCAACACAAAAGGCCGTTGTAAGCGAGGTGAGGGCTGAATCGGCACTCGCGTAATTTGCCGCTGTTATTCCGAGTAAAAAGAAAATTCCGATCATAACGCTCATGTGGTTAAGTGCAAGCATCGGAAACAGGTAATCCGATTTTGGCGGTAACTGTATCCCGTTTACTTGGGCAAACAGGTAAAGTAAAACGCCAAGTATAAGGAACATTCCCACAACCAGAACAAAAATAGCACTGAACGTGAGCATGTTTTTTTGAGCTTCCTTCAAACTTTTGCACGTGAGATTTTTCTGCATCATATCCTGGTCGAGACCTACCATCACAATCGTCACAAAAATTCCGGCAATGAATTGTTTGAAAAAATTCTTATCCGATTTAATATCCCATTCAAAGATCCTTGAATAGGGGTGGTCGTTTATTTTTTGAAAGGCTTCTGCAAGTGACCAGTCAAAACTTGAAAAGATGTAAATAATGGTCATTATCACAGCCGTAAGCAGGAATATCGTTTGTAATGAATCAGTCCAGATGATTGTTTTTACCCCGCCTTTGTAAGTGTAAATCCAGATCAGCAGGATACTGATCAGCACAGTAACCCCGAATGGTATTCCAAGCGCGTCAAAAAGTGCAAGCTGAAGTACCTCTGCCACCAGATACATCCGAAACGCAGCACCTATGGTTCTGGAGAGGAGGAAAAAGAAGGATCCCGACTTGTAAGAATAGAAACCAAAACGTTGTTCGAGATAGGTGTAAATTGAGATCAGGTTAAGTTTGTAGTACACGGGGAGCAGAACGAGCGCTACAATCCAGAAACCTACCAGGTTACCCATAATAAACTGGAAATAAGTACTAGCCGAGTTTCCAACTTCGCCTGGTACCGATATAAATGTAACACCCGAGATGGTCGTTCCGATCATTCCGAAAGCAACAATAAACCATGGGGATTTTCGGTTTGCAGTAAAAAATGAATCAGTCGTCGCCGATTTACCGGTAATTTGGGCAATAATAATGAGCACTAAAAAATAACCTCCGAGCAGGATGGCGATAAGAACAGGATTCATCTGATTGATTTTAGAACGGGTAAAACAACTATTTATTCTTCCGTAAAGAGATTTGCTCCCTTGAATTTCTGCGAAAGTATGGATATGATTTAATAAACAAGATACTTTTCAATGTTTTTTTAATTTAATAAATTGATCCGTAAAAAATGCGTTTTGATAACGGATCGGACTTTATGACGGTATTCAAAGGGGAATATTCTTAAATTTGGAAAAGAAGGCAATGATGAAAAAAAAATGTTTTTAGCGCTCGCATACTGTTGTTTTGATTATTTTAGGCGTGTTCAACAAGACGGGTTCAATTCAAAAATTATGCGGAAGACATTCATAGTCGTTTTATTGTCAATATTATATTCATTATTATTTGCTCAGAAGAATACCCGACCTCCATTTTATGGGTATGAATCCGATCAATGGGTTGATTCAGTATTTAATACGCTTTCCATTGACGAGAAAATCGGTCAGCTTATTATAGTTCCGGCTTATTCCTCAAAGGGAAACGAACAACTGTTGCAGTTGATCAGAATGGTAAAAGAAAATAAAATTGGCGGCATCATCACGATGCAGGGAGGTCCCATGCGTCATATTAATATGGTTAACCAGCTTCAGAAAGTTTCAAAAACGCCGCTCCTGGTGGCTATTGATGCGGAATATGGATTGTCAATGCGACTCGATAGTTGTATCAGGTATCCCTACGGATTCACCATGGGGGCAATTTATGATGATTCCCTGATTTTCGATTCAGGTGCTGACCTTGGCCGGCAATGCAGAAGGTTAGGTATCCATATAAATTTTGCCCCGGTCGCCGACGTTAATAGTAATTTGCTTAATCCTGTTATTGGTTTCAGATCTTATGGCGATAATCCGAGATTGGTTTTTCAAAAGGCGTTAGCCTTCGGATTGGGATTGCAGTCGCAACAGGTTTTGGCTACGTTTAAACACTTTCCTGGCCATGGCGATACACAAAAGGATTCACATTATGATCTTCCGGTGGTTCTGCATGACCGGGCCCGGCTCGATTCGATTGAACTGGCCCCGTTCCGGAATGCTGTAAGGTATGGTATTGGCGGAATTATGACCGGTCATTTAAGTGTTCCTGCCCTTGATAAAAGCGGAGCGGCGGCTACGGTTTCAAAACCAATCATTCAGGATTTACTCGTGAATGAATATGGATTCGAAGGACTTGTTGTTACCGATGCCCTGAATATGGAAGGGGCAACTGATCAGGATGACCGTATCAGTACCGAAGTAAAAGCCCTTATTGCAGGAAATGATTTGCTCGAATTTGTGATCAATCCTGCAAAAGTCATCGGAATGGTGAAAAAAGCAATTGCAGAAGGGCAGATTTCAACGGGCGAGATTGACCGGAAATGCAAAAAGATACTGATGATCAAACGATGGGTCGGGTTAAATAAGGTTTTGCCAATTCCGGCTGATAACCTGTACTCTGATATTAACTCTTCGGCCTACCGGATGACGCTGCGCAACGTTGCGCAGCAATCGCTCACTCTCCTGCGGAATACGAACCAACTTTTACCCTTACGGCGTCTGGATACACTGAAAATTGCAAGTTTGAGCATAGGATATGGGAAGATGACCGGTTTTCAGCATTCACTGGGCAGGTATACCAAAATAGACCATTATTTCATTTCGAAGGATGCCACTAATGAGACCATTAAAAAGCAATTGCTGCAATTGAAAAAATATAACCTCGTGATAGCAGGTGTGAACAATCTCGGCAACTTTGTTTCCTCGAAGTACGGTATTACCGACATTCAGAAAAATATAGTCCGGCAGGTTACTGAAACTGTTAAATCTGTTTTAGTGATTTTCGGGAATCCCTATGTGCTTGGATATTTTGACGGAATGGAAAAAACAGATGGTCTTGTGGTCGCTTACCAAGAGAGTGCAGAATCGCAGGATCTTGCCGGGCAATTACTTTTTGGTGCGTTTGAAGCCCAGGGGAAATTGCCGGTTACCGTGAATGAAAATTATCGCTCAGGCGACGGACTGGTAACTTTACCAGCCTGCCGGTTTAAATATACCCTGCCCGAAGAGATTGGCGTTGATTCCGCCCTGCTAAAAAAAAAGATTGATGAATTGGTCAGTGAAGGATTGAGTGAAAAGGCTTTCCCGGGTTGTGCAATCTTCCTGGCAAAGAATGGCAAAGTCATCTTCAACGAAGCATACGGATACCATACCTATAGCGGCGAGCGACCCCTTCGTGAAAACGATTTATTTGATTTTGCCTCGCTAACTAAAATTATGGCCCCTGTACCCGCGCTTATGCGGTTAAATGACGAGAAGAAATTCCTTGTGAATAAACGCATGAGCGATTACTGGTCCGACTGGAAAGGGAGTAATAAGCAGGATTTGATTATCGCCGATGTGCTCTCGCACCAGGCTCGCCTTAAATCAGGGATTCCATTCTGGATGAAATCAGTCGATGCCCATGGAAATTACAAGCCGGGTTTTTACTCTAAAGATTCGACCGATAAATACAGTTACCGGGTGAGTAAAGATCTTTTTGTTTTAAATACTTTTCGCGATTCAGTTTATGCAGAAATCAGAAAATCTGCACTACTAAGGGGCAAGCGCTATGTATATTCCGATATCGGGTTTATCATCTTTCCTGGTATCATTGAGTCATTAAGCCGGAAGGATTATGAATCCTATCTGAAAGAGTATTTTTATCGTCCACTTGGCGCTTACTCGCTCACTTACAGGCCATATTTATACCAACCTCTCGAAGCCATAGATCCGACTGAATTCGATGCCACATTCCGCAAGGAGTTGTTACAGGGATTTGTCCATGATGAGAGCGCAGCGGTCCTGGGGGGTGTTTCGGGCAATGCAGGCTTATTCGGAACCATTAACGATGCGGCGAAAATGATGCAAATGTATCAGAATTATGGGGAATATGGAGGCGACCGCTACCTGACAGAAGCAACCGTGAAAGAGTGGACAAGCTGTCATTTTGAGAAATTGAATAACAGGCGTGGATATGGATTCGACAAACCTTATCCGCGTAATAATTTGAAAAAACTCGAGGACGCTTATCCGGCTCCATTGGCTAGTGATGTTAGTTTCGGTCACAGTGGCTATACGGGAACTTTCGCCTGGGCTGACCCGAAAACCGGAATCTTGTTTTTATTTTTTTCGAACAGGGTTTATCCTACCCGCGCAAATAATATTATCAATCATCTGAATATCCGTGAATCCATTCAGCAAATTGCATTCGAAATTATTCTGAAAGGCGATACGTTGACACATAAGAGGAAAGACGTGATGTAGAAGGGCGCGAATCCCGGCCACCGGATTTAATAACTGTTGTAAAACACTTTTTTGAAATTGGCTCGTTAATGAGTTCAATGATTTGAAATACAATTAATTATTTTACGAAACCGTTTTATCAATTGTTAATAATTCTAAATTTTGATGATTTGTCAGAAAAGATGTTACAACAGGATGACAATATTGAATATTTAATGTTAATTTTCGGATGTCCATATTGATTTATGTTTTTAATATTGTGTATTAATTATAAACTTTTTAAACTTTTCGCTATGACAAAAAAAATAACTTTCAATGAACTTCGGGACATCAAAGATCATCTGCCTCACGGTTCGATGCAACGGATAGCCCAGGAGTTGGGAATTGAAGTTGAGACTGTGAGAAATTATTTTGGAGCTACGCATTATGAAAAAGGCGCCAGTGTTGGCATGCACATCGAACAGGGTCCGCAAGGCGGAATTATCTTACT
>JBBRGI010000100.1:0-11611 GCA_038240855.1 Bacteroidales bacterium
TTTTAGTTCATCGAGGTTATGAATGCCCTGCCTGTCAGCAAGAAAGGCGTAGTCGGGGTTTGTCTGAGCAAGCAGGAACATGGCATCGTAAAAATCACGACCTTTTTGACGGGATAGCATGGCCGAGAGTTTCATTGAACAAAACACCGATCCATGTTTTCATTGTTGACTTCCCGGCAAACCTGAACGGCCAAAATCACTTTTCTCTTATGATTAATGGATTCCTGTCTTTCCGAAGTTTCCATTCTTCTAACTTCATTCTTTTCGCTTTTGTGCGAAGCCTGAAACTGTTGAATATGGAGTATTAAACGTAATCACTGGTTATCAAAATTTCCCGGATATATATATCTTTACAGCGATAAACTACCTGCGAAATGCAAAATGAACACAAAGATACGGACATACAACAAATTGAACAATTAAAGACTGGATCCAAAGAAGCCTTCCGTTTGCTTTATGATGCTTTCGCTCCGAAAATTCATGCATTTGCATTGTCGTATCTTAAAAATGAAGCTGATTCGGAAGAATTGCTCCAGGAAGTTTTTTTAAAGCTTTGGGAGATCCGGGCAAGTCTGGATAGTTCAAAAAACATCAAATCATTCCTTTTTAAAATTTGTACAAATCTTATCTATGACATGATTCGCAGAAAGAATATTGAAAAGGCTTATATTGATTTTGCGGGCATGAACGATCCAACAAAAAGTGATACCACCTGGAATGAAATCATCTACAACGATATGCTTTCTAAGTTGAATCATCTGGTTAACAGCTTGTCTGAACAAAGGCAACGTATTTTCAGGATGAGCAAAGAGGAGGGTTTGTCCAACGAAGAGATAGCCTTGCAACTCAGTTTGTCCAAACGAACTGTAGAAAACCATCTCTACCGGGTTGTTTCATTTTTGAAAGAAAAGTTTGGTCAAGGTTCCCTGCCCGGATTACTCTTCTTCTTTTTGCATTGCAGCTAAAGTTATGTAATTTATCGGGATAATACACTGATCCAATCATGATTCGTCTCATCTAGTGTAAATTTATAGGAAAGTGAGGCGAACCTCAAATTTTTAAAACATACTCAGCCTGATTTCTATCTCGCCATAAAACTATATAACGCAGCTTAGGTTGATGAATTAATTTTTATTTGATAAATGTTAATCCGGTGTGAGTAAATAGGAATAGTTATTCGTATTACTATCAAACAAACTTTAAAAATGACTTCAGCCATTAAAAATATAATCAGTAACGGAACATCAAACAGTGCGGATGAAAGCCAGAGGCAGGAGTTTTTGTCTCTGTTCCATCAGCCTGAAATAGAATTTGAATTAAAGAATCATATTTTGGATGACTTAATTCAATCGCCTGTGACTGCCGCAAGCAAAACTTTTTTTGATGAAGTATTTGAAAGGTTATGGCAAAAAAGAAAATTAGAAATCACTGGAAACCAAAATGAAAATCCCTCACCTCTCCAGATATTGAAATGGGCAGCAATCCTGATATTTGGATTATTCCTGGGATATTATCTTAACTCAGGGAAAAAAAGTTCTTCCCCTGTATATTACACCTCATTTGCTCCCAAGGGTTCAATCTCCGAGATGTTATTGCCGGATGGATCTCAAATTTTTTTGAATTCAGGATCCACAATAAAGTATTCTGCGGATGGCACAAATGGAATGCGGGAAGTCTTTCTGACGGGTGAAGCATGGTTTCAGGTTGCCAGGATGAAAGCAAAACCATTTTTGGTACACACTTCCTGTTATGATGTGAAAGTAACCGGAACGACATTCAATGTTAAAGCATACGAAGATGACAAAGAGGTAATTACAACGCTTGAAGAGGGAAGTATTGAGGTAAAATCATCCGAAAATCTGAAACTTGCCGAAGAAACGGTCTTAAAACCAGGAGAGCAATTGGTCTATAACAAGGAGCAGAAGAACGTGCATGTTATTGCTGTCAATACACAACAATATACTTCGTGGAAGGACAACAAACTGGTATTTATCAATATGAGTTTGAAGGACCTGAAAGTATTACTTGAACGCAAATATGGAGTAGATATCAAAGTTGTCGATCAGGATATTTTGAATTATCACTATGATGGAGTCATTAAAAATGAAACAATACTGGAAGTGCTTGATATCTTAAAGCTTACATTGCCAATTGATTATAAGATAGTAGGTCAGAATATAGTCATTCAAAAAAATAAAAAAAGGAGGGAAATATGAGCTAATCATCCGAAAAACAGAAAGCCGGAGATGCTGTAACATCAACCGGCCTCATGCAATTAATAATCATGGTGCTGTAACACCAAATAATTATTTATCAAACACGTACAAAATTATGGAAAAAAAACTAATTGCTTCCTTTCTAAGAAAAATAAAGGGGCATAATTTAATTCTAAAAATGAAGCTGACATTTTTGATTTTAACAGGTTGTCTGCTGCATGTTTCGGCCACCGTATACTCGCAGGCAACAAAATTTTCTTTCAACGTCGAGTCCAAACAAGTGGCTGATGTACTGAAGGATATTGAGGCTAAAAGTGATTTCAGATTCTTTTACCAACGAGAGCAGGTTGATGTAACCCGAAAAGTAGACCTGAACGTTTCGGACAAAAACGTCGAAGATATCCTTAACGAGTTATTTAAAGGTCAGGAAGTTCGCTATAATGTTTTGCCAAATAATTTAATCGTTATAGCACCTAAGTCTGAAAACTTAACATCAATTAGTAGTCAGCAACAAGACAAAAAAGTTACCGGTAAGGTGACTGACTCCTCAGGGACTACACTTCCAGGTGTTTCTGTTGTGGTAAAAGGAACTACAACGGGTGTAATAACAAATGCGGAAGGCAATTTTGCAATTTCAAATATTCCCAAGAATGCGGTTTTACAATTTTCATTTATGGGGATGAAGACGCAGGAAATTGCAGTTGGTGACAAAACGGCAATCAATATAAGGCTTGATGTAGAAACCATTGGGATTGAAGAGGTGGTGGCAGTTGGGTATGGAACACAGAAAAAAGTAAATCTTACAGGTTCTGTTGGGGTCGTTAAAGGTGAAAGTTTATTAAATAGTCCTGCCACAAATGTAATATCTTCGCTGCAAGGCCGGTTGCCTGGAGTTGCAATTACCCAAATTGGCGGTGAACCCGGTAAAGAAAGTGTGAGTATTTTAATTCGTGGCCTTGGAAGTATGAACGATGCATCACCAATGATTATTGTTGATGGTTTAGACTCGCAATTGGACAATATTTCTCCAAACGACATTGAAAGTGTGAGCGTCTTGAAAGATGCTGCAGCTGCCGCTATTTATGGTTCACGTGCTGCTAATGGAGTAATTCTCGTAACTACAAAACGAGGAAAATCGGGACTTTCGGAGATTACTTACAATAGTTCATATGGATGGCAAAAAGCAACTGATCTTCCAAAACATTTAAGCTCTGCACAATATGCAGAATTATACAACGAAGGGTTAAGTAATGAGGGACTAGCTCCACGATATAGTGCTGATGATATCAGTAAATATCGGTCCGGTGTCGACCCTTATAATTTCCCTAACACGGACTGGCTAGGTTCATTAATAACAGAATCCGGATTTACTCAAACTCAAAATTTTACCTTTTCAGGGGGTAATGAACAGACAAGTTTTAGAGCATCTTTCGAATATTTTGACCAAAACGGACTTATAAAAAAATCAGGACGCAAACGTTACAATGCAAGAATAAATGTAGATAGCAAAATTAAAGAATGGTTTACTTTGGGAATTAACAGTGCATTGACACGTGACAATCTTTCAAGCCCCAGTTCCCCTTATAATTATGGTACTGAATTTTTCAGACAGGCAAATGTTTTTCCACCTACTATACCGAATAAAAATGCAGACGGTACCTGGCATTCTTATTCGGGTGCAAATCCGCTGGCCTGGTTAGCAGACGGAGGCCTTAAAACATCAATTAACTCTCATTTTATGGGAAGTACTGTCGGAGAAATAAAACTGACTAAAGAACTTACCCTAAAAGGTATAGCTGGTGCGGATTTTTACCTGGCTGACAGAAAAGACCATGAGCAAGTTGTTACGTATGGTGATGGTTCCTTTCAAGGCCCTGCTTCTGTTAATGATGAGATTGGTCGGTATTTAACTACTACACTACAAAGTCTTCTGAATTATGAACATAAATTTAACAAGCATGGAGTAAAGGTATTATTAGGCGCTTCACGTGAGGCTTCGATAAATAGTGATAACAGCGCTTTTCGCCAGGATTTCCCTTCCAATTATTTAGATCAGTTGGATGGAGGATCAACATCCGGATGGCGAAATGCCGGCAACACATCAGAAACCAGAATCGGTTCCTTATTTGGAAGAATTAACTATGAATACAATAGTAAATATCTTATCGAAGCAAATTTACGCAGAGACGCCTCCTCGAAATTTGCACCCGGTAACCGGATCGGATGGTTTCCCTCAATGTCCGCCGGATGGAGAATGTCACAGGAAAGTTTTATGAAAAATATTAATTTTATAAGTAACCTTAAGCTGAGAGCTTCATGGGGACAACTTGGTAACGATAGAATCGGTGATTATATGTATATTCAAAGAATTACCCTGGGCCAAAATTATAATTTCGGAGGAAGTCCGGCCGATGGTGCAGCAACTACTGTTGCAGCTACAAGTAATATCACGTGGGAAAAGACCAGTGAGTTGAATTTAGGTATTGATATAAATCTTTTTGGCAATAAATTACTTTCTGTATCGGCTGATTACTATAACAGGTATACAGATAACATTCTTGCAACAGTTCCTGTTTCAATTGTTTTCGGATTAAATTCTCCACTTGTAAATGCTGGTGCAATGAGTAATAAAGGATTAGAATTATTATTGGAACATTCAAACAAAATAGGTGAAGTTAAGTATAGTGTAGCTATTAATGCTGCGTATAATAAAAATAATGTTGAGAAATATGAAAATCCTTCAAAGGGGGATAGAATTTATGCAGAAGGAATATCCTGGGGATCATTCTACGGTTATCAAGCCGTCGGTATTTATAAAACAAATGCAGAGGCCGCTGCTTCTGCTCACATTACCGGTGTTGAAGTGAAAGCAGGAGACCTCATTTATAATGATCTAAGTAAAGATGGTAAAATTGATGGTGACGATCGTATTGCTTTGGGAAACGCTATTCCCGAGATCACCTTTGGATCTAATATAAATCTGAAATATAAAGGTTTTGATATTGTGGCTTTTTTCCAGGGAGCAACTAATGTATATCGATCATTAGGTGTTGAAAGTTTTTGGCCTTTCGATCCTTCAAATGCGCAAGATATACATCTTGATCGTACAATTGTAAAGGATGGTAAAGTTTTAACGCTGGGACATTATCCGAGAACCGTGGTTAATGAAAAAGGAAATCGGGTTCAAAGTTCATTCACAGTATTAGATGCAACTTACCTGAGACTTAAAAATATTCAATTGGGGTATAACCTGCCAGAATCATTGCTGAAAGTAGTTAAAATTTCAAAAGCCCGGGTTTATATCAGCGGACAAAACTTACTGACATTTAGCCATTTCCCTTCAGGTTATGATCCGGAATTGGATGGTTCTCAGTGGAATTTGGGACCTAATCGCTATCCTCAGGTTAAGTTTTACACATTTGGATTTGATCTTACATTTTAAACAGTAAATAACATGAAAAATATATTATCTATTCTATTTATAATCGTTATGGGGCTGCTAAATTCATGTAGTGATGAATTTTTAACTGTTGCACCAAGAAGTGAACTCACAGATTTAACCTTCTGGAAGTCGGAAACTGACGCAACATTGGCGCTAAACGGTTGTTACCTCAATTGGGAACAATATTCAAACATTGCAATGTTTGATGGAGCGACTGATAATGCTTATGAAAAATCAAATTTTGGATATATGAAATTTGGTAATGGTACACTTACCCCTGCCACTTACACTCAAACCGGATCATGGATTGATAGTAAAACGCGAAGCGATTATTTCAGTTATTTATCGTGTGCCTGGTTTAGTTATGCACAAATTTATAAGTACAATAATTTTCTTGCCAACATTGAAAATGTACCGATGAATTCTAATATAAAGGCAAGATATATTGGTGAAGTCCGTTTTCTGAGAGCATATGATTATTTCTGGAAAGTTATGCTACATGGAGATATGCCATTGATAACCAATGCTATAACTGCCGACGCTAAATTACCTCGAGATCCTGCTGCATCTGTTAAAAAATTCATTTTAACGGAACTTACAGATATTGCGGCCATTCTTCCGGTACAAAATAACATTGTTTCTCAAGGGCATATAACAAGAGGAACTGCTTTGGCACTAAAAGCCAGATTGGAATTGTTTATGGGAAATTTTAAAGATGCACAAACTGATGCAAAAGCTGTGATTGATATGTCAATTTATGAACTATATCCAGATTATAGAGCTTTATTTCTGGAAAGTAGTGAAGCGACGAATAGGGAAGTCATCCTGGGGATTCAGTATATAAGAGATAGTTATCCCGAACATTTCGAACAATTATCAGGTCCTGCAGGTGATACTGGTTGGTCAGCATTAAATGCGGTTAAGAGCATTGTTGACGCCTATGAATGCAGCAATGGAAAAAAAATTGATGATCCAACTTCTGGTTATGATATTAATAATCCTTTCAAAGACCGTGATCCGCGATTGGCAATGACGATTTATTATCCGGGGCAATTTGTGAACGGACTTAACGGTGACCGATATTATAATACATTGGATGAATATTTACCAGATGGAACAATCAATCGTGATTACCACAATCTGCCAAACGCTTCACGGTCAGGAATGAATATTAAAAAATGGATTGATGTCCATTCTCCCGGAATGGGAGGTTATCCTCCAAACTTTGGCAATAATTTTCATGTGATCCGATTGGCAGAAATGTATTTGACCTACGCAGAAGCTGCTGTTGAAACCGGTACAAATACGGCACTTGCACTTGACTATATAAATAAAATCAGGAATCGTGCAGGACATGTATCAGCAACTTCATTAACAAAAGAGTTGGTCCGTCGTGAACGAAGAGTTGAATTGGCATTTGAAGGGCTGAGATATTTTGATGTAGCCCGTTGGGATTTGGGAGCTCAGGTATTAGATGGTCCATTATATGGAAGTCGTCTGGGTTCAATGGACGCCAATGGTAAAATAACCTGGAAGGGAGATGGTAAAGTTGTCGCTTCTGACAATTATATAGTATTGGAAACAAGGACTTTTCACCCTGAACGAAAATATCTGTTCCCTGTGCCACAGTCCGAAATGGATGCCAATCCAAACATGGTACAGAACCCTGGCTATTAGATAGTTTGATATAATCCGAATAATGACAATTTGATATAATTAAAAGAGGAACGTTAAAATGAGCGAAGTTGAAGTAATCCCTGAAAACTTCAACTGAGCTCATCTTGATTTTGTTCAATATTTTCAATAATACAATTCATGAAAACAAGATTTAGCCACTTTACCGCATTTATTTTCTGCCTTTGTTTTCTTACTCCTTTCAATAATCTTTTAGCACAAATTAAAACAGATTTAATTGAGATTCCTCTAATCAGGGATTCGGAAATAATTATTGAAGGATCTCATCGATATATGAAAATTGCTGGTATCACAGGATTGCATGTGACCAGTTTAAAAACTAAAGCCTTTATTGAAACTACTGCTTTTAAGTCTGATAAAGGCACTGTTTCATTCTGGATGTCTCCTTTGGAAAACATTGATAAGGCACCAGATGTCGGTTCCTCCATGATCTATCCTTTTCTCTCGGACGTCTTCCCACCCAGTATTGTTGATAGTAGCAGCTTTTCAATTTATTATCAGGGAACACATTATCCGAGGGTGATTGCCCGTTTCACCGACGGAAGTTTTTGGGGACAAATGGATTTCGGGATAGCCCCATTTGTTTATGCAGAAGCCTTACCCCTCCAAAAAGGTCAGTGGTATAATATTGCAGTAACATGGGATAAAACTGCAGAAACACTGAAGATGTATATAAATGGAGAACTCGCAGGACATAACTTCTCAGCCAAAGCATTTAAGCAAGTGAAAAACAAAATTTATATTGGTAATCCGTTAATGGTCATAAGCCACTTTAAAATTCAATCTGATTTGTTAACCATGGTTGAGATTAAAAAGGAATATCGATCCATCAGACCCGCTAGTAATAAACCTTCTGACAATACATTAAGAGCGATTATGATTCCCCAGGACAAACCTGCATTGGATTTTCAGTTGGATAAATCCTGGCATAAAGTGTATGAATGCAATTTTACAAATAAATCGGATCTTGACGCATGGATCTTTCAAACCGGAGATATTTACAAAGATAAATTCAAATTGGAGATTACTGGTACAGGCTTAGTATGGGAGACACCAAATATAATTCACAAAGAATCCAGGGGTTATTTATGGTGCCCGGTTACAGTTGAAGGTGATCAGTGCATCGAATTTGAATTTCAACTCTTGTCTCCAAAAGGATTGGCTTTATTAATAATGTGCGCCAGCGGATTGCAGGGGGAAGATATTATTGAGAACCATGGATTACGAAAAACCGGTTCAATGAGTGACATGAATTCAAATTACAGGAATTATCACTGGGAATTCGTACGACGGGTCGAGGCAATGCGAACTGATGTGGAAACGCAATATGTTAATAAAAATCCATGGGGAAAAACGCTGTATGTTGGTTGTATTCCCCGGATTGAACAGAATCGCTGGATTAAAATAAGGTTTACTAAAATCGATAACAAACTAGTTGGATCATTGGACGGTAAAACCGTGTTTAATGTAGAGGAGAATCCATACGATAATAACGGACCAGGATTTAATTCAGGTAGAGTCGTGCTTCGACAGATGTACAATACGTCGATGAGCTACCGAAACTTTGTGATTTATCAGAAGAAAATTAATTAATTGTCAATCTACATAATCAGGCGGTTTCGGTATAAGCAATTATGTTTTTAATTATTGTAACAATATTAACTCAGCTATGTTTAAAGATGCAATTTTAGTTGTATTTGTGTTTGTGACATTTGGAATGACAGCTTCCGGATCTTTTCATTCTGATAAATCTATCGGCAAAATCGATTCTATCAGAAATGTTTATATTATTACAAACAAAAAAATTACAAATATTTTAAAATGAAAAATAATAACTTTTCCCGACGTAAATTTCTCAGGGCATCTGCTATTACAACAGGTTTAACCACAATAGGTTCACTTGCATTTACCAATAATTCACCGGTTCCAGAAAAAAGAACTGATAAATTGCCACGGGAGGTTTGGATTGCAGGGATATCACAAATGGATTTGAGCGCTCAGACTCCTCAATTAATGTTAGATCAGATATTTAGCATACTGAAAGATGTCATGATTTATAAACCGGATATTATTTGCCTGCCCGAAGTTTTCCCAACCAAAAATGTGGAACAGAAACTCGGATTATCAGAAAAGGTGGAAATTTCAGGCAAAGTATTACAAATATTCTCTGTCTTTGCAAGGCAAAATAGATGCTACGTCGTTTGTCCGGTTTATACTTCTGAGGAAAATAAAATATACAATTCGGCCGTAGTTTTCGATAGGAACGGATACCGATTGGGCGAATACCGGAAAATGCATCTCCCGGATGACGAGATTAAAAATGGACTAACTCCTGGGCCACTTCAACCTCCTGTCTTTGAAACAGATTTTGGTAAAATTGGTATTCAAATTTGTTATGATATAGAATGGGATGATGGTTGGACTAAACTCAGGGAACAAGGTGCAGAAATCGTTTTTTGGCCGTCAGCTTTTGCTGCAGGGAAAATGGTGAATAGCAAAGCCTGGCAACATAAATATGTAGTTGTTTCAAGTACCAATAAAAGTACTTCAAAGATATGTGATATTACAGGAGAAGTAGTGGTGCAAACTGGCATATGGGATAAAAATTCCTTTTGCGCTCCCGTCAATCTTGAAAAAGCATTTTTACATACCTGGCCTTATGTGGAACATTTTGATGAGATCCGCAAAAAGTATGGTAGGAAAGTCAGGATAACAACTTTCCATGAAGAAGAATGGTCCATCATCGAAAGCCTTTCACCTGATGTTTTTATCGCAGATATTTTGAAAGAATTTGGTCTGAAAACCCATGAGCAAAGTACCCATGACGCTGAGATTGCTCAAATAAAAGCGAGGAAAGGTTAAAATCAGTATGTTAAAGATATAAAATTTAGATGTTCAAGCAAGATATTTAATACAACATTATGAAAAAAATTATTTTTTTAGGATTTGTTTTACCCATGTTCTTTGCGTTTACAGAGAAGGGCCACGCTCAGGAAGTTCAGCGTCCGCCCATTTGGGGTATAGCTAAAATGACTTTCCTGGTCAGTGATTTTCAGGTGGCTCGTGACTATTATGAAAAGTTTCTTGGTTTTGATGAAGCATTTTCTTATTCTTCTGATCTTGGCGAAATTATCTCTTTCAAGGTGAGTGACCGACAGTTTCTGGAATTTGTCGCAGACAAACATGCAAAAGACAAAAAGCGATTGGTCTCTGTATCATTCGAGACTGAAAATATTGAACTTATGCGACAATATTTGAAATCGAAGCAAATCATTGTACCCGAAAATACCACGATTGATGGTGCTGGAAATGAAGTACTTGTAATTGACGATCCTTCAGGCAATCACATTGAATTCATTAGTCTGAAATCTAATGGGTTACATCGTAAATCAAATGGAAAATATTTATCAGACAAAAGGATATCAAAGCGCCTTCATCATGTCGGATTATTTTGCGAAGAAGTATTGGATGATGATCCTTTCTATGTTGGAATACTTGGTTTCAATGAATTATGGCGTTATCCCGAAGATCACAATCAAATTGTGAAAATGAATTATCTCCAAATACCCAATTGTGTGGAGAATATTGAGCATTATCCTTCTGACGATTTAAATTTCAGCCATCCATGCTTTTTAGTTGAAGATATGCAGGAAACCATTTATACACTTAAAGAAAGGCTGGGCAATAACATCATTGATAAACCCATGGTTGGAAAAGGGAAAAGATGGCTCCTGAATTTGAAAAATACTGACGGGACAAAAGTCGAATTTACTGAAGCACATTGTGTCAAATAACCATTTAAAATAAATATCATGGATAACTCAAACTATTCGCGCAGGAAGTTTATCAAAGGAACTCTTGGAACTGGTTTTTTAGTTGCTGGTTCAGGATTGCTACCATCTTGTAATATTTTCAGGATGTCAACCTCAAAACAATCTTATGATGCAAAAGGATTGCCAACGGTAATGTTTGGCAAAACAGGAGTACGCATACCCCGAATCATTTGTGGTTTAGGTTCACGCTTTTGCCATCTGGAAAGTGATGAAGAGGCATTTAAAATGTTAAACTTTACTTTAGTGATAAGCCACAATTTCCGCATACTTTCGAAATCGACTATGTTCGGGTTTTTCTACAATATTGATTACATTTAGCGTTCGACTTTCAAATCTCTCTTGCTATGAATTTCAGGACAAATCAATTTCGGGAAATACAATTGGCTTTGATAACCTCGATCAAACGAAACTGAATAGACTCAAAA
>JBBRGI010000101.1:0-11460 GCA_038240855.1 Bacteroidales bacterium
CGCTTCAATGGTTTGATGGTTGGCACATTCACAACCTGAATGCTTATGCCTTCTTTTTGGAATTCTTCGGCTAAATTCATTACTTTCAGTAACATGTCGCCGTATGAGAAAACGGTTACATCGGTTCCTTCACGCAGCAGATAGACCTCGCCAATTTCGAATGGATCGGACGGAGAAGTAAGGTCGGCCATGTTGTTGCGGCTATAGCGAAGGTAAACCGGACCATGATATTTGGTAATGGTCTCTATAGCACTGGAAAGCTGGTTGGCATCGCAGGGCGAAATAACCGTCATGCCCGGAATGGCGCGCATAATGGCAATATCTTCAACCGTTTGGTGGGTCGATCCATCGCCAAAATCGGACAATCCGGCGCTGGAGCCAATGATCTTTACATTCAGTCCTGAAATACCTATGGCCTGCCTGATCTGGTCGAAAGCCCTGCTGGTAAGAAATATGGCAAACGAGTTGACGAACGGAATTTTACCGGTAAGCGACAATCCGCCTGCAATGCTCATCATGTTTTGTTCGCCAATTCCCATCTCGAAATATTGTTCAGGTAGTTCCTTTTCGATCAAACAGGTCATGGTCGATTTGCATAAATCGGCATCGAGTGCCACAATTTCCTTATTTTTCCGGGCCAGTTTAAGAAGTACATTTCCATATACTTCTCTTGGGTTTTGATAGGTGTACATAATTATCCTTCAATTAATTGTTCTATTCCCTGAATAGCTTGGTTATACTGATCGGCATTAAGCTCGTTGTTGTGATAATTGGCCGTGTTTTCAGCAAAGGAAATGCCTTTACCCTTGATAGTATCGGCAATGATCATCGACGGTTTTCCTTTTACCAAACCGGTTTTGTCGAGCGCGGCAACCAGCGAAGCCATGTCGTGGCCGTTGGTTTCGATAACTTCCCAGCCGAACGCCCGCCATTTCGAAGCAAGGTTGCCCTGGTTCACGCGGTCGCAGGTGAAGCCCATTGCCTGAACACGGTTGCGGTCGATAATGGCAACCAGGTTGTGAAGCTGGTAGTGCGGTGCCACAGTAGCAGCCTCCCATATTTGTCCTTCACCCAGTTCACCGTCGCCCATCAAAACATATACTTTTGATTCTGAACCATCTTTTTTCAGTCCAAGCGCCATGCCGATGCCCAGCGATAATCCCTGCCCGAGTGAGCCCGTGTTGGCTTCCACACCGGGAGTCTTTTTCAGGTCGGGATGCCCCTGCAACATTCCGTCGGGTTTTTTAAAGCGCTTAAATTCGGATTTGGGGAAATAACCACATTCTGCCAGTGCGGCATATTGAACCGGAGCAGCGTGGCCTTTGCTAAGGATAAAACGGTCGCGCCCTTCCCATTTGGGATTTTGCGGATCGTGGTTCATTTTATAAAAATAGAGTGCAGCAACAATATCGGCAGCCGATAGGGAACCACCAAAATGGCCTCTGGATCCTATGCCAATCATCTCAATAATATTTTTTCGCATGATATGGGCCATCTTCTGCAATTGCCCGGTATCAGTTGTTTTGGTAAATAACATGCTTTACTTTTTTATGTTTTATTTCTTAATGTCGATATCTTCTTCAATTTCTTTCAGTAACCGAAGCGCTCTTGAGGCATCGTTATAAAAATCCGAAGAATAGGCTTCGATGCTGATGCGTTGGTTGTAACCTGTTTGACTGATTTGCTGAATGATTGATTTATAAAACTGTTTGTTCGTCTCAACAGGAAATATGCGGCCATCGGGTTCGGCAAAATGAACATGGGCCAGTCGTTCCGGCTTCATATTTATGACCGAAATACTTTCGTTCTCTTCCTTTAGGTGAAAAATATCGAGCAGGCAATTCACATTTGAACAATCGGCCATGTTTGCCAAAACCAGAGCCTCGTGATAGGTATTGATAATGTTGCACTCTTGTTTCCGAAGTGGTTCAATGGCAATGGTGATGTCGTACTGTTCTGCAAAAGTGTTAATCAACCTAAGAATCTGTGCAAGTTGGTCAATGGCTTCAGGATAAGCCAGTTTTTCAGGAACTGTGCGTGCGCCCCCGCTCCCGAAAACAATGGTTTTAACCCCCAGTTCCGATGCCTTACGGAAGGCTTTTTCAAGATAATTTTTTATTACCTTTATTTGGGCCGAAGGTCCAATTAATGGCAAGTTGGGGGGGAAAAAGTTATTACAGGAATCAAAAGGAAGGCCGGACCCCAGAAGTTTATCTTTTATTTTCCTGAAATGATCTTCCTCCATTGCGCAAAGGTGAGTCAATGAAAGTTCGGCGTAATCGAAACCGATCTCTTTAAGCGCGGGAACAATGTCAACACCCGAAACATCAGACATTTCAGTTACCATATTTACACAGCATCCGTATCGCATAGTTTAAAATACTTTGTCGTAGAGGTATTCGATTGATTTGTTCGGATTTCGTTGCTCCATCAGTTTTTGCATTTCTGCCTGATCTATTTTTGCAGCCATTGACTCAATTTTCCTTGTCAGTTTGGCAACCAAACGGAAATGGTCGCTCAAATCAACTTCTTTGGCCATCACATCGTAGGCAAACCAATCGTTGTCGTACCCTGCCAGGTTCAGGTAGTGGTGAAACTCGATGAATTCGGGAAGGTGGAAAGCACCTGGCAACATATCCCAGTCCCACATGCTGTCGTTATCGTTCAAATGAACGTAAAAAAGTTTGTTGGCGCGGTGAAGCAATGCTACCGACTGTGCCGGACGTTCGCCCGAGAGCAGTGCGTGGCCGATATCGAGTGTAATGCCCAGGTTTGGCGACCCTACCGATTGGCAAAAACTCAATGTTTCCCCTGCCGAACCCAGAAGGCAGCGGGTGCGCGGGTCGTTTTTCTTGTATTCGATGCAAACCTTCACATCGGGGTTGTAGCTGCAAATGTTTGCAAATGTTTCTTCGGCATATTTGTAGGCATCGAAATAGTTCATTTCGAAAACATAATCATGCCCATCGTTGAGCGGGCACGTCGATATGCGATTGGCTCCTACTTCAAGGGCGGAGTCCATTGCCCGGTGAAACTCGTCAGTAACTTCTTGTCTTTCGCTGGCAATGGCCGATGTAAATGAGCCCCGGAGCCATTTGTCCTGACGTCGGGAGCGGACATTGATGGCCGCAACGCCGAGGCCGTTTAGGGCAAGGGCTTTTTTCAAGTCAGAAATATTGTCGAAATCGTTGGGGTAACAGAGTTCTAACCCGTCGATGCCTTCAATTTTTCCGGCGGCTTCAATAATTTCAACGATGGTCCGGTTTGGCTGATATTGCATATACCGATTTTTTACACCTCCCAAAAAGGCTGAAATAACTGCTAATTTATTCATATTTGCTAATTTGAATTTATTGTACTGAAACGATTCTTTGTCCGGGTTTCGGATGGCTATTTGTTCAGGTTTTCGAGTCCCCAGGGTTTCCATGGTGATCCAACAGTTACATAAACCGGCCGCGATTCGGAATGCTGACCCGAATTATCGGTTGCTTTTACTGTAAACACATACCAGCCTTGTTTCAAATTGGGTAAACTGAACCTGAAAGGAGGATTTTTCTGTATTCCCAGTGATTTTGGTTCTTTGCCCGATTCCATAAGTTCAACCGAAGTTACTTTGCCGTCATCTTCTGCTTCCACCAGCAACTCAATATTTGCATTTTCGGGGAGCACAGAACCTGTTCGGGGCGACAAAATTGAAACAACAGGGGTGAGGTCGTTATTCGTGTTTTCATGTTCTATCCTGTACACTTTCAGGTTAGAATAGTACGGCCCTACGAACGAACCAAACTCCGGACCCTTGGCAAGATAAATGTATTGCAATGGTTTCACCTGATTAGCCCATGGTTCGTGAAAAACCATTTCTCCATTGATGTACCCGAGTAACTGAGCGTCACGTTTGCTCCAGGTAATACGGAAAGTGTAGCGTTCTTTGTCCCACTTCCAGCCGGAGACCATCGGCGCAACTGATTCCTCGTAATCACTTGGGTCGCAGCGTTTGGCTCCTCGCGAAGACCATAGTACTGCAAAGCGGTTGCCGTAAGCCGGGCTCCCGTCGGGGGCCTTTCCTCCACGGAGAGTCCAAAGTGCATCCTGATTGGTTCCGCCGTCTTCAACATGGTGATCGGCCCTGGGGCTTGAAAACATATTGATGAAGTGAATTTTGTCTATTGAAACATGAGTATTGGCAGACGCCCAGTCCAATTCGGTAAGATCGACTTCCAGCGCTCCTTCAAAACCGGTCAATTCCGAAATTTCAATCATCAGATAATCGGCGTTCGATTGAGACCTCCAGCCTTTCTGGTTGTATTCGCCTCCTCTGTTTACTTTTAAAGATTCGCCTTTTACCTTTGTCGAAGAAGTGAGAGGATCGTGCAAAAGCAACACATGTTTTGAATTGCTTTGCGCCATGATTGTAAATCCCGATAAAATAATAATTGCAGAAAAAACGACTATTTTTTTCATTTTAATTTTTTAAATGTAGTTTATTGATTTTTAAATTTAAAAACACGGGCCCATTGAGGGTGTGAAAATCTGGGCTTTTGGCTAACAACATCCGGTGAGGTTAAGGGGTCGCTCACAACCAATTTTTGTGCAGCTTTTCGGTTGTTAAAGGCAATCAGCAGCAAAACCAACAAGTTGAATACCAGTATCCGGTTCATTTTAAATGCGTTCATCAGTAGGATTAGTTAAGTGGCTGATGCTATTTTTTAGGAATCTTATCCCATCGGTTACCCATTTTTTTTCTTCTTCCAGCGTCTCTTCCGTGGTATTGCAGGGATCCATCCACTGCTCAATAAAAATGTTGCTAACAGGATTTGCAGAATAAACATTTTCCAGATATCCGGTTACTGAAGAAATACCTTCACCCAAAGGGCATCCGTAAATGTGGAATCCCGATCCTTTTCGTTCCATTTTCACATCTTTTACATGCGCCGAAACGATGTGGTCTTTTAGCTGACTGAAGGTTTCGGTCATACCATGTAACAATGTGATTGAATTCAGAGGATCGATGCAGATTTTAACCAATGGGTGATCTACTTTTTCAATCAGGGTCCTAAGTTCAAAGGGGGTCAGATCAAAGTGGTTTTCAATAGCCAGGATTACGTTCGTCTTTTCGAGGCATGGCACAATCAACTTTAATTGGGCGGCAATTTCGTGAACCGAAACACCTTTTGCATTGAGCACCGTGCGCAGGATGTTCGATTCGAGGCTGCTTGCAATTGCCGCGTAGGTTGCCAGATGATCGGTTGAAAACCCGGCTGTACCAACTTCGAGAGTGATGGAATGCTGTTTAAGTACTTCAAAACCGGAGGAAAGCTGATTGTCGGTTAGCAGATGTAAAGGAATGTTTTCGCAAACCTGGAGCGCTTCGACCTGCTGCTCTGCACAAAACCGGATTAAATCCAAAAACGACATCCGTTCTTCAGCCTTCAGTGAAGGATGACCGATTGCAAAACGAAATGCATATGACCCTATACCTGTGCGCATGGCTGTTCAGTCTTATCCCAGTTAACAATGAGCAATGGCAGTGTGCCGGCGACCGCCAATACCGCGATAATGATGAATGGTATGGTAAACCCGCCCGATTTGCTGATCTGGCCGATGAGGTAAACAAATAGCGTCCCCGACAATGCTCCGATACCACCCATAATCCCGGCAATAGTTCCAACCCGTGCCGGAGAAATTTCCTGGTTAAACGACAGGAAGATGCTTCCGAAGGCTGCCCTGCCAATGTTAAGAAGGAAAGCGAATCCAACCGCCACCAGCGGGGTGGGCGATTTCCAGATAAAACCTATAAGCGCCATGCTCAAACCGGCAACAACCAGCACATATTTCCGGGCTTTGCCCGGAGCCAAACCCTTGTTGCACAGTCTCCTGATGATAAAGCCGGTAAAGATCATACTCAAGTCGAATCCGATATAAATGAGGGTGAGATAAATGGCAAGGTCAACATTTAGTTTCATGTTCCAGGTTTGAACAAAATAAGTTGGCAACCATGCACCGGTTATGTGTATGATAGGGATGGTAAACAATGCTCCCAGAGTACATGCCCAGAATTTAGGGTTGCTAAAAATCACTTTCCAGTTATCTTCGCTTGTCAGTATTTTTGTGCCGTTCTGCGTGCCTCGTAAAACCGATTCGGGCGCCTTAAACCAAAGCAGCCATAAAAGCGACCATAAGACACCAACAGCACCGAGGATAATAAAGCCTGTTCTCCAGCCGGTGTGGGAAATGAAAAACACCATCACAATTGGAGCGATAATAGCGCCCAGGCTACCACCACTCATCATGATACCATTGGCAAGGGTGCGGTCCTTCTTTTCGAACAATCGTGCAAGGATGCGGGCAGCTCCAGGTTGTGCGGCAGCCTCGAAAATTCCAAGCGAAAAACGGCTGGCATACAAACCGGCAAACGATTTTGGAAAAGCTGTTAACATTTGTGCCAGTGACCACAGGCTAACAAAAATGGCGTACACTTTTTTAATGTTGAATTTGTCGAGAAACCAGCCGATGAAAAAGTGCATAATCCCATAGGCTAAAAAGAACGAAGATAAAAGCGTTCCCAATTGACCATTATCGAGCCCCAGTTCTTCCTGTATGACCGGCCCTGCGAAACTGAAGGCCTGCCGGTCGAGGTAACTGAGCATGGTTGCGAAAAGCAGGAAAAAGCTCACTTTCCACGGCCAGAGTTTTGAATGGTTGTTCATACTGAAAGTTGAATTGAAGTGTTTTAAACAGAAGCGTATTGGTTTACTACAAAACTAGTTTTAATTGGTCATATTTAGTTATTTTCGCATGTCCAAAGTCGTTTTCAAAATTTGGAAACAGTTAAACAGAGGGAATATAATGCTAAACATTCATTTAAGCAAATGCCTTGATCGAATAGCCGAACAAACCGGATGGGGCTCCTACGAAAAATGGATCCACCCGCAGTTCGTTGAACTTAGCAACCAAATTTTTCAGAAATGTGGGGTAATAATCAGTGTAACATCGCTGAAACGGATATTTGGCAAAATAAAATCGGACCATGAACCACAAAAGGAAACACGGAATACTCTTGCCCGTTTTGTGGGTTACGCTGATTGGGATGATTTCGTGAAACATACGCCGATTGCTTTTCAAGTGAAGGCTACAAAAATGTATGACAAATCAGGAAAATCAAGAAATATGCTACTTCTGTTTGGTTCCTTTTTCATCGTGTTTTTACCTGTTATTATTTTTATGGTTTATCGCGATAAACCGGTTGATTTTTCTTCAGTTTACTTTGAAGGCAAATATCTTACGGGAAGTTCGCCCCATACTGTGGTGTTCGATTATGACATACGATCGGTCAGCGACTCCGTTTTTATCGATTTCGATGACAGTTTCAGCGATACACGCCGCGAATATTTATTGCCCGAACATAAAACAATCACGCATCATTATTTACTTCCCGATTTATACCGCGTGAGCATGGTGAATAAGTATAAAGCAATCCGCACCACGCACGTCAACCTTTATACCAATGGATGGCAATGCTTTTTTGGATACAACAACCGCAAAAACTTTTTTCCGATCGATACTGAAAAGGGTGACTTTCTTTTAAGTGTTTGCCCCGATTCGATCTTTAAAACAGGTTTTGTGAGAAAAGACGAAGACATTATTATAAAATATCGTCTGGTAAATGACTTCGGTGTGAGCGGCGACCATTTTTCGATGAAGGCTACTGTCAAAGATTCCCGAAAGTTTGGAACAATGCACTGCTTTTTTGCCTCGTTTATAATACATGGCGATTCAGGAAAAGTAAGTGTTTCGTTCACTTCCGAAGATTGCATTCACAAAGCCTGGATAAGGTATGGCGATGTTAAACTCGAAGGTAAATACCATGACCTGTCAGCTCTTGCTGCAGATTTTAACCAGTTACAGAATCTTGAAATCAGCGTTTTCGACCAGCGATTGAATGTAAAAATAGGCGATTCGTTGCGGTATAGCCAGCCAATAGGCCTTAAAATTGGCAGTATCCGTGCCCTGTTATTCGATACAACCCCTTCAGGAGTACTGAAAACTTTTGAGCTGACCGATTTTTCCAGTCAAACCAGATTTTAAGTTAAAAGCTCCATCTTATAACTTAAAACCTGGCAAGAACCTGGCAACAAATAGGGCCGGGCGTTAAGAAAATGCCCGGTGGGCATTTTTTGCGAAGGAGCCAGCTTGCCGCGATTGCGATGCCTTATAAACGGATTCCCATCACTGTAATATCATCTGTCTGAATAGTATCTCTAATCCAATCATTAAGTTTTTTTTCCAGTTTTACTTTTTGGCTTTTCATTGGTAATGGATGTATCTCAAATAATGTAGTATAGAAGTGAGGACGTAAAAACTTTCTGTCATAATTTCCACCAAACTGATCCTGGTAACCATCTGAAAAAAGGTATAATACATCTCCTTTTTTACAATCACGCTCGTTCATTTTAAACTGGCTGTCACGAGTATACGAAGCACTCACATCTATACGATCTGCTTTTATTATCTCTAACTTGCCATCACTAATGTAAATTAGATCACTCATACCTCCGGAATATTGCAGTTTGTTGTGAAGTCGATCCAAAACACATAAAGCTATGTCCATTCCGTCCTTTGCAGTTACATATTTTCTGTTTTGTTGTAAAGACTGAATAACTCTTTCGCGCAATTCTGTTACAATTTTATCTGATCTTGTTATTCCATGAATATTTACGATTTCATTTAGTAATGTAATGCCCAACAGACTCATGAACGCACCAGGAACCCCATGGCCAGTGCAATCAGCTACAGCAAAAATAATCTTATTATCTTTTTCAGTCATCCAGTAAAAGTCTCCACTGACAATATCTTTTGGTTTGTACATGATGAAATTATCAGGCAATAATTGATCCAGAAGTTCAGTCCGAGGAGTAACAGCTTTTTGTATATGCCTGGCATAAGTTATGCTTGAAGTGATATTTTCATTTTTTATATTAATCTCATCACGCTGCAACTCAATTTCATTTTTTTGATGTTGAATTTCAAGTGTCCGTTCAAGAACTTTTTCTTCAAGTATTCTTTTTTCAACCAGTAACCTGTTTATATACCATTTTACATAAAAGTATATTAACATGGTCATTATAAGAATAGATACAGGGTAGAACCACCATTTGTTCCATAAAAGCTTTTTGATGATAAACCTCATGGAAAGTGGAGTTTCAGTAACTGATCCATCTCCGCTGCAGGCTTTTACATCAAACGTATACTCGCCTTCTGTTATATGATTATAGGTGACACTGGAGTTTTTAGTAATTTCAGACCATTGATCAAAACCTTCAAGCCTGTATTGATAAGTAACAAGTTTGGGGTCTTTTAAACTGACACCCCGAAAATCAATCCTTATTTTGTAAATGCCGGGTGAAAGAACTATTCTATTGTCAGTAAAATCCGTCTCATTATCATTAATTTTAATTGAAGTGATTCCTAAAACCGGAGGTTCTGATTGAGGAAGCTCCTTTGACGGGTCATATGAAACAAGCCCTTCATTCGATCCAAGCCAGATCTTCCTGCCTTGGTCTCTTACGATGGCGTTGGAATTAAACTGATAGTCATCAGAAACAGCTTCAAAATGCTGTTTTTGTTTAACTGAGAAATCGGTTATATTGATGATGCTTAATCCACCTTTATGTCCAACCCATATGTTATTATTATCATCCCCGATAAGTGAATAACAATAATTGGATAGAAGACCTTCTTTTGCTGTGAGATTTATAATAGAATCAGATTCAATCATAAAAACACCACTTCCGATTGATCCCACCCATATTCGAGAGGCTGAATCTTCAGTAATAGGGCCTAATGTTAAAATTCCGGTACCATTACTTAGTAGGTACTTAAAGACTTTCCTGTCTTGTATATATACCAGAGTGCTGCTGCGGGTAGTTACCCAAAGTCTCTCTTTTTTATCTAAATACAAACTATTAATTACATTATGTGGTAAACCGGACTTGTTAATGGAATACTCATTTATATTATTTGTACTTAAATTAATATTGTATAGTCCTTTTTTTGAGCCGATCCAAACCTGATCTCCCTTGCCGGTTATCATGGTTATAGAGTTTTCAAGTTTCCCATTTCCTAGAGAATACTTAGAAATCTTCCCGTTCTCGGGGTTCATTTTAAATACACCATTTTTGTATGTGCCTATCCACAGCTCTTTCCCATTGACGGAATAAATTGAAGTTATTGTGTCTTTTGGTAACCCATCCTCCTGGCTGTAAAACCTGATAACTTTGTTAGTCATCTGGTCTATTTTAGACAGACCATTTTCAGTTCCTATCCATTTGTAATGCCGGTCTAAATAAATTGAAAAAATAGAATTACCATAGATAGTTTTATCAAATCTATTGAGAGAAAAAGTTTTGGAGGTAATTTGCGTCAATCCGTCGCCGTAGGTTCCAATCCAGATATTTCCTTCAAGGTCTTCGTAAACTGTTTTGACATTATCTGTTGCAAATTTATTTGCCTTATTATAAATTGATATTTTCATCACTCCTGTTTCCACAGGAACCATTTTAATGAGCCCATTCCCAAAAGTAGCTAACCATACATTTGACTGACTGTCCTCATGCAAATCTTGTATACCGGATAAATCTAAAGCCTGATCAATATTAATTTTTGTAACATTAAGTAAGGTGTTATCATAGGTTAGTCTGAATATGCCATCATTTTCCGTTGTGATATAAAATCCCGACCCATTCTTCATTCTGGCTATGCAGGTTACTTTTGATTCAGGAATTTCAATTACAGGACGAATAATCTCAATTTCATGAGTATTTCTTACTTTGCAATATTTCAGACCAGATCCGGTGCCAATGAGTAATTCATTTTTACTGAGAAAGTCAAACGAGTGAATGGGCTGCTGATCACTTAATACTTTTCTTACAAAGACAATTTTATTCTTTTCAAGTTTAAATAAACCACTTGTTAGTGTACTTATCCAGACCTGCCCATCCGGGCTTTTTACTAAATGGGTAATTGGACTTAGCGATCTTCCAGGAAAACTTACGTTGTGAAAACTTTTTCCATCGTAAAAAGATAAACGACCGTTGGAATGACCAAACCAAACATTCTTCCCATCCCGAATACTGCAAGTGATAAAATTATCTGCCAGAGAGTCTCTGGTTGTGAAGTTCTCAAAATTAAATCCATTGTATTTTGATAATCCATTGTCGGTACCAACCCATAAATAACCCTGATAATCCTGTACGATTGAATAAACATAAGGTCGTGCTAATCCTTCCTCAACACTGAAATTTCGAAAATTATATTCCTGGGCAAGTGCATTATGTGCCAAAAAGGAAAAGAACAAAAGTAATACTCCTCTGTATTTTAGATAAGCGCATATATAATTCCTGGATGATAAAGTAGATATATGAAAACAACGAATTAAATATCTTATTGTCAAGTTGTGTATCA
>JBBRGI010000102.1:0-11419 GCA_038240855.1 Bacteroidales bacterium
CAAATTGATAATCAGCACTTCGCTTCAGTTCAGTTAATGTCCCTGCTTCCACTCCTTTGACAAATACTTTAGCCTTTTTCATGATTACTGTTATCTGAGTTATTTATTAATGGACTTACCAATTCAATTTTTATGTTTAAAGCTTTGAGAATTTTGCGCAATGTATTTAGCTGAACAGTTTCCTTTCCCATCTCAATATCGTAAATCACAGTTTTACCAACACCTGCCATTTCTGCTAATTGTACACGGCTTAATTTTGCAGCATTACGATGCATCTTTATTAAGTGGGCTAATTCCTGATGATTTACCATTTTTTTACTTTTATAGCGGTAAATATATTAGAAATATCTAAATAAAACAAGTATATTCCAGTTATTTACTGTTGTGGCAGTAAATAAAGTTTAAATCTCACTTATAGATGATGAATGCAGCACATATTACTGCCAGGACGGTAAAGTATGGAAGCCTTTCAGCATGACCCGGACCTACGGCTCTGACAAGTGTTGCAGGCACGAATAATCCGTGAAATTCCTTACCTGAATATCATTGGTCTGGGTCTGTCGAAAAGGTGATTCATCACACGTCCATGTTCGGCTGTAAATGCTTTTCGCCGGGCATACATTTCGGGTGAATTTGCCTGCTTCTGCGAAATACACGATCCCCATACCAGGATAATCACCAGTAAATAAAAAAATCGTTTGATTGTCTGAGCATGCATGGCCTTTGTTTGAATGATTTCCTTTGTTAAATTCAAATCTGTCTCAAAAAGATAAATGTGACATCATACTGTCAAAGTTCATCTATTCAATCACGCGCTGCAATACGTAAATTCACGATAAATTACCATCTGATTATTGGGTAAAATCCAGCATCGTGTGGCGAAGGGGAGAAGGCGGAGAAAGGAAGAGAAAATGAGAAAATGGGCTAATTTGTCAATTTGCCAATGCTTACAAAATGGAGTTAATGCAATATTCCGGTTTTTTCAAAAGTCAAGCTAACAATCTGGCCAACAGATCATATTATCGGTGCACTGCACCTAAGGATTTCTGGATATTACCGGTGTTCCGCACTTGATCCTCTTACCTTCCCATCATCTTATGTTCGTTAGGAACAGCACCTAAACTTCGTATCCGTCACCTGACGGACGTGTACATTCCCCGATTCTCGGGACAGGCGGTTTTAATTCGTGTTATTCGTTTTAATTCATGTAATTCGTACTACTTAAATCGCGACCAGATTATTCCGCAGCGCGTACACAATCACCTCAACAATATTATTCGACCCTGTCTTTTCCATAAGTTTTGCCCGGTGCTTTTCAACAGTGCGGTCAGATATGGATAACCGGTTCGCGATCAGTTTCATAGGAAGACCCTCTATGGAAAGATTCAGCACCTGGTTTTCACGTTTTGAAAATAAATCAATATTTTGTTGCCCGATGGTATCATTCTGGTAACTGAAAACTTCGGTTATTTTCTTGCCCAGTGAGTTCGAAATAGTGATATTCTCCTTTTTCAGCATCTTTATGACTTCTGTCGTTGTCTCCTCATTGTTACCATGATGCATCTTGCCTCCCCGCGGGATAATCAACCCGATCATCATAGGATATTTTGATGTATCTTCATAGACCGAAACACACAAGGTGACGTCAGTCAAATTTCCACTTTTCGATTTTAAGGTGGCATTTTCACTGAAATTAACTCCGAACCCTGTGAAACTTCGCTGAAGCTTTTCATTCAACCGCTGCATACAAACCGGCTCAAAAATATCCCCAATGCAGAGTTTACTTATTTCCTCCCTGTTTAGTTCAAGATTTTGCAGTAAAACGGGATTGGCATCGATGATGGTCTGACTATTGAATAAAAAAATGCCATTTGGTGAAAGTTTAAACAATGCGTTGAATTCCCGTCTCGCGGAATCTTTTAAGGCCCTGAATTTTCCAAGCCTGTTTTCTATCGACCTTAACAGATCTTCATTCTTAAATGGCTTGCAAAAAAAATCATCAGCCCCCAGGTTCATGCCACACCGAAAATCATCCAATACAAAATTGTCTGATAAAAAAATAAAAGGTGCAGGATTTATCAATGAATTATTTTTCAATGCATTAAATACCTGATGTCCGTCAATATGCTCCATTCTATTGGCACACAAAACCAGGTCCGGATTGTGTTCAAAAGCCTGCTGGATACCCAAAGCCCCATTATCGGCGTAGATCACATTATAACCCTTAGACGTCAGAAAGTTCCTGATTGTTTTTCCTGTTCGCTGGTCATCATCAATTAAAAGAATTTTAGGTGGAATGTTCATAGGTAAAATATAATTAGGTTAAAATTTTTTTTGAAAGGTTTAATTCAAGAATGGTCTTATTCATGTTAATATATCGTTATTAATTGATTCATTGATCGTTCGTATGGAACTCCCCTGCACGGAATTCATCCCTTATTCGTCAGCCGACGGATTGTGCTGTCACAGAAAACTATTCCCTGAAGCATGGTCGTTTCATCAGCATGACGTTTGGCAATGATACGAACCCCTCAAAAAGATGTTTCGTTTTATCTGGCGCTTTGAAAAAATCCCGGGAACGGGCCACCAATTCCAAAATAATTTATACTCAAAATAAATGGTCAACCTGAATTTGGAAATTGATAATCTATTCTGTATGTTTGTGACGAAAGTTCAAATATGGAACAAAGTTTCATATTCGAAACCGAATCAAAGTTCAAACAAAAAAATGGAAATTTCATCTACCAATAAATACAATATACCCATTCTTGCAAAAGGAATGGAACTGATTGAATTGATCGCACAACATCCGCAGGGATTGACTATTCAGGAGATGGTCAATATCATGGGGCATTCCAAAACTTCGATCTACCGGATCGTTTGTTCATTGGAGGAAATGGGTTATTTGCGCAAAGACCAGCAAACAGGTTCATTTTCGCTAACGCGGAAGATGTTTAAAATCGGTCTCTCGACATTAGGTACAACGACAATCATCGAGCACTCCTACGACCCGATGCGCCGCCTTCGTGATAAATTGCGTGAAACAGTGGTTCTTGGCACATTGATGCGAACAAAAATTATCATTCTTGAGCAAGTTATTGGATCGCATCACTTTTCATTTATTTTAAAGCCGGGAATGGGCGTTGGTGTCCATGCATCGGCACCCGGAAAGGTGTTCCTCGCCAATATTGAGGAAGTTGAAAGAGATGATATTCTTTCTAAAATTGAATTTACTAAATATACGAACAGGACCATTACCAATATTCCTGATTTTTTACTGGAACTCGAACGCGTGAAGGCATGTAATTACGGCGTCGACATGGGAGAAGAACTTTCAGGTGTCAGGTGTATCGGAGCTCCTGTTTTCAATATGGCGGGTAAGATTGCCGCCTCAGTTTGGATTTCCGGACCTGCAGAACGACTCTCGGACGAATCTCTTGAAGCGAATAGCATCGAGGTTGTTGCCTGTGCAAACGAGATTTCCGAAAAACTGGGGTTCATCAAACAAAGATAAATTGCATCATCAACAGAAACTTATGAAAAATGTTTTACTGTTATTCTTAGCTGCATTTTCGATTACTGTTTCGGCACAACAACCAATGTTTACAACAGATGCATTGGCTATTGGCGGAGACCGCTTCGTTCTTTCAAATAAAGGAACGAAAAATGTGATTGTTATCGATAAATCGGGATTAACAGTAAAACAATGGGCATTCGAAGAACCGGTCACCGGTATTTGCATGAACAAGCAAACGGTGTATGTTACAAGTTCATATGGTAAGGGTTGGCTTACTGCCATCGACATGATCACGGGTAAGACCGGATTTAAAACGGAAACCGGAATGGGGGCCTGCGCTCCATTGATGAATAATGACGGCTCGCGCGTTTACGTTTTTAATCAGTATCTGGCTTCGGTAAGTGAGTTGGATGTCTCATCAGGGAAGGTGCTGCGGCAGACAAAAGTTTTGCGTGAACCGGTTGGAGGTGTTTTGACTCCGGATGGCAGGTATATGTTTGTAATTAACTCATTACCAATGCAACGCGCAGATGTCGACTTTGTTACCGCCGAAGTGTCTGTTATCGCTCTCCCTGATTTTAAGGTTGTACAGAATATTAAGCTTGAAAACGGCAGCAACGCGTTACGTGGAATCTGCATTACACCTGATGGCCAGTTTGTCTTCGTCTCCCATAACCTTGGACGTTTCCAGGTACCGACCTCTCAACTGAACCAGGGTTGGATGAACACAAATGCTGTGAGTATAATTAATGTACCAACGCTGAGTTTCGAAGGTTCGCTTCTTTTAGACGAACCTGACAGGGGTGCAGCCGGAATATGGGGAGTTGCCTGTACTGACGGAAAGCTTTTTGTAACTCATTCAGGCACACATGATCTCAGCATTATCGATCAAAATATTCTGCGCGAACGTCTTGAAAAATACCCGAACAAGAGTAACCTCTCGTACGATTTACGCTTTATGTATGATCTTCGTAAACGAGTCCCTCTACCAGGAAACGGCCCCCGTAATCTTTCGATAGCTGATGGAAAACTATACATTCCGAGCTATTTTTCGGATACGCTGAATATCGTTGATATTGCCTCGGAAGAAATTACCTCTGTTGCGTATAATCCCAAACGTATAATGAGTGCCGAAAATATTGGAGAGAAAGCCTTCAACGATGCCACCTGGTGTTATCAGAACTGGCAATCCTGTAACGGATGTCATCCGGGAGATGCCAGAACCGATGCGATGAACTGGGACCTGATGAATGACGGCATTGGTAATCCGAAGAATTGCAAGAGCCTGCTCTATTCACATGTGACTCCTCCCAGTATGATTTCAGGCATACGTGCTTCCGCTGAACTGGCCGTACATGCCGGATTTAAATTTATACAGTTTAGCGATATACCGCCCTATCTTCTCGAATGTGTTGACGCTTATTTAAAGGGGCTGCGCCCTTTGCCGAGTCCGTGGCTCGTAAATGGAGCACCGGCTGAAAAAGCGGTCAGCGGACGTAAAGTATTTGAAAAATTGCGTTGTGATTATTGTCATGCCGGTCAGTATTTTACTGACATGAAAAGGCATACGATAGGAGTGAACCTCGAATCGGAAGCGGGATGGGATACCCCTACGCTGATTGAAGTATGGCGCACAGCTCCTTATTTATTCAACGGGAGGGCTGCATCAATGAAGGAGGTCTTCACGGTGTACAAACATGGCATCTCAGAAAAGGTATCCGAAAAAGATATTGACGATTTGGTTGAGTATGTGAATTCATTGTAAAATATAACAAGATAAAACAAGGAGATAATGATCCCAAAGAACTATTCAATATACACGATCCACGAATATCCATTTGAAAAGATGTGTCAATCATTGCTTTTGCTGATTGGCAGCAAAAGCAATATCATTAAAATCGTATTCTTTGGTTCGCCCCAAAATAATGAAGAGTACTTGGATCAGCTTCATACTTTAAGCATTTGCACCAAAGCACACTTTCCGGAGAGGTCTCCACTGATCAGCTATGTATCACAAAAACCATTCCTCGGGATGTTGAATGCTGAGGTGGTGAGTATCGAAATGACCAGTAATATTAAAGTCTCCGTCAGTGAAAATTATATGGTGCTGGACAATGGAATCTGTCGTGAGCTAATCACCGGAGGTATCCTTCCACCCGACATTTCTGCCCCTTTTTCTATTCAGTCAAATGCCGTTTTTTCGCAGGTTGAAGCAATCCTTATAAAAGAGAATTTTCCGATAAATTGCATCGTGCGCCAATGGAACTATATTGAGAACATCACAATGTTTGAGGGAGACCATCAGCATTACCAGGATTTTAACGATTCGCGAAGCCACTTTTACGCCAAGGTTGACTGGCGTGACGGTTATCCGGCAGCAACCGGAATCGGCACACAACAAGGTGGCGTTATGGTTGAGATTATTGCTTTTTCAGGAGACGGGCTGATTAACTGCGCATTGAACAATCCGCTGCAGATAGCGGCACACAGATATTCTCAGAAAGTACTGCTGGGGGCAGATGATCCCGTACTAAAAAATCATGGAACACCGAAATTTGAACGTGCAAGGGTTGTAGGTTTACCTGACAGTCAGACTATTTTTATTTCAGGAACCGCGGCAATCCGGGGCGAGTCGAGTCTCAATATTGATGATGTGAAAGAACAGGCCCGTATTACAATGGAGAATATTGACCGTCTTATCTCTCCTGAGAACTATCCGCTGAAGGCAGCTTCCAGGTCCTATAAATTGTTGCGGATATATGTAAAGAATTGTTCCGATATGGAAGCTGTAGGTAGTTATATGTCAATACATTATCCAAATGCCATTAAGATTTATATCTGTGCTGATGTGTGCCGGGAGGAATTACTGCTTGAGATAGAAGGTATCGCCTCTTTATCCAAATCTTAAATAATAGAAAATATTTAACTTTACTAAATAATTCAAATGAAAGAACTACGAAAATTTGTTATGATTCCGGTAATGATTGGAATATTGGCCTTTCTGATTCAGGCCATCGATCAATGGTTAAGTCCAATGATGCAACCCGCAGGTAACACTGGTTTCAGTTGGATCAGTTTCCAGTCATGGGCAGTATATTTTTTAGCCGGGTGCAGCGTTAAAGGTGGTATCAAAGCATTCCTTGCCTATGCCGTGGGAATCGGGGCGTCTATCCTGATCATGATATTAGGCGGGGCGCTTACTCCCGTATTGGCTTTCTGGGCAGTCCCTGTCGCAGTCGGACTCATTGCATTTGCGGTCATCTTTTTTGAAAAAGTTGAATGGTTAAGTTTAATTCCTGCACTTTTTATCGGAGCAGGCGCATTTTTTGCATTTATGAATTATGTTCCGGGCGCAACATTTACGAATGCAGCCATTACAGAAATGGTTTATTGTGTTATTGGACTTTTGTTTGGTTACGTAACCATTACGCTTCGGGTGGCTTATGAAAAACGCAGATAATTATAATTTAATTGATATTATTACAATGAAAACATCAAAATTGATTTTAGTTGCATTGGCATTAACTGTGCTTGCAGCATGTGGTACTAAAAAAGAAGAAAAAACAGTTATGAAACCGTACATGAAAAAGTACACGAATGCCGACTTTTATAAAGATGGCAAAATTCAACCTGAGATTGCTAAAAAAGCATACCTCGAAATGCTCGAATCCTATGGAGTGCCTTTTAGCAAGACACTGGCAGCAGGAATCTGGATCACCGATTTTAACCTTGGCGATTTTGAAAATGTTGGTATGGCCGGTATTTTCTGGATGAATGATTCCACGCATGGTTATTTTGCTCACGAAATCTATCTGCTGCCTAATCAGATGATTCCCCAGCATGCGCATGTTGCAACAACTCTGCCTGCGAAATTCGAATCCTGGAGAGTAGTCCACGGCTGGTGTTATAATTTCGGAATTGGTGATCCTTCGGTAAACCTGCCGACGTTACCTGCAAGCCAGAAAGATTATATCACTGCACTCAACTTTGTCCGTCAGGAAGTCGATGAAGTGGTTGCATTGAAAAAAATTGAATCACCTCACTTCCTTTTGGCTGGTGATAACGGAGCTATCGTTGCCGAATACGCTACCTATCACGATGGGGCCGGCTTACGTTTTGCCAATCCGAATGTTGTCTTTGTTGATATGCTTTCACAAAAATAGATTATTTATTACTTATTCAAACTAATGTTACTATGAGAAAATTTAATCATGTGGGTATTCCCACAAACACGCCTCAGGAGGGCGAAGTATATGCCGAAGGAATGAAGTTGTTTCTCACAGACTTTAACAACAGCGCCAACAAAATCGAGTTTTTACGATTTGAGGAAGACTCCGCGATGCCCGGGATTTTGAAGACTCACGCCCACATTGCCTATGAAGTTGCGAATCTTGAAAGCGCCATGGAGGGTAAAAAAGTGGTTCTCGAACCATTCCAGGGTGGTGAAGGACTTATGTGTGCCTTTATCGAGGAGGAGGGTATTGCCATTGAATTAATGTGTTTCGAAAATAAATAAATCATATCATGATTACAAAATTTATCAATTCAACAGACGCGATTACACGTGAGACACTTGAAGGCTATGTAATGGCATTCCCGGGAAAGGTTAAACTGGGCGCAGAAAATATTATTGTGCGCGCAAAACCTAAGAGTGAAGACAAAGTTGCCATTGTAACCCTTGGTGGCTCGGGTCACGAACCGGCGTTAAGCGGCTTTGTGGGCGAAGGCATGCTCGATTGCTCCGTCGTCGGTGATATTTTCGCAGCTCCCGGTGCACAGCGGCTATTTCAGGCACTGCAGCTTTTTAAACGCGATGCCGGTATTTTACTGGTTGTTCTTAACCATTCGGGTGATGTGATGAGTGCCAATATGGCCAGCCAGCTTGCCGAACGCGCCGGAATTAAAGTTGTAAAATTGCTGACCCATGATGATATTTCCGCAGGGCTTAATGCCGTGGATGATGATCGTCGCGGATTGGCCGGTTGTATTCCACTTTACAAAATTATAGGTGCTGCTGCCGAACAAGGCAAAAGTATAGCGGAAATTCAGGAAATTGGTGAACGGTTCAACAAACAGGTAGCAACCCTTGCTGTGGCTATGCGTTCGTGTACCCATCCTCAGAACGGTGCAATCATTGCTGAACTTCCTGAAGGAGAAATTGAGATTGGCATGGGCCAGCATGGCGAAGGTGGCGGAGGCCGTCAACAACTGACTTCAGCCGATGATGTTGCAACGCAGATGATTTCATTACTGATGCGCAAGCTTAATCCGGTAAGTGGTGATAAAGTATTGCTGTACATCAACGGCGTTGGTGCAACTACTCACATGGAAATGAGCATAGTATTCCGAAAAGCGGCAATGATTCTTGCCGAAGCCGGCATAACGGTGGTGGACGCAAAAATTACTGAACTTCTCACCGTTCAGGAGCAGGCCGGTTTCCAGATGATTCTTGGTAAACTTGATGCAGATCATGTTGAACTACTTGTAAATTCACCTTCAAATGCCCCTTATTGGGTAAATATAGGTCAATAGTCTTTAACAGAGGTGGTGAATATGAATAAATTATCTATCGACCAGTTTCGCCGGATGCTGGATGCTGCATTATCTTCAATCAGGGAGAAAGCTGACTATTTTTCACAGCTCGATGCGATTACCGGTGATGGCGACCACGGCACAGCTATCGTTGCGGCCATGAATGTTGCGGTAGAGGCTTCTCGCGGGGCATCCGATTTCAAAGCCATGTTTAATGACATTGGATTTGGCATCATGCTCAATACCAGCGGATCGACCAGCACCTTACTTGGTGGGTTTTTCCTTGGCATGGCCGACGGATCAGAGGGGACAGCAATTGACGCTGGTCAGCTTAAAACAATGTTCAGCTCAGGACTTGCCGGAGTTGCAAAAAACACGAAAGCAACCATCGGCGACAAGACCATGATGGATGCTCTTATACCGGCTGTTGAGGCAATTGCCGCATGCAATTCCGTTGAAATAAAAGAGATCCTTTCAGCCGGAGCTAACGCTGCACTTGCGGGTGCAGCTTCCACAACACTGATGAAGGCTAATTTCGGCAGGGCTCGTAATTATGGAGAACGATCGGTAGGTTCGACCGATGCCGGAGCATCATCGTGGGCTACAATGTTCGACGCATTTTCAAAGAATTTTAATTAATTGAGTCCACTCCGAAAAGTTGAAAAACAGATGCTCCGGCTAAGGCTTATCTAAAAAAAATCATAAATCATAAATCATAAATAACAAAATGGCAGACGCAGACGCAGTAAAGGAAAATTTAGACAAAGATTACGGAATTGGAATCCCTGTAGAATCAACAGGGTTTTTCCTCAAAGGCTTAAACAATTGTGATTGGGGAATTAAAAACCGCATGTCACGAATTTATAACCCGAAAACGGGACGCACCGTAATGCTGGCATTTGATCATGGCTATATCATGGGGCCAACTTCAGGATTGGAGCGTCTAGACTTGTCAATAAATCCATTGATCGAGTATGCAGATTCACTGATGTGCACACGTGGAGTATTACGCTCAGTTGTTCCTCCAACCTCCACCAAACCAATTTGTTTGCGCTTTTCGGCTGGCAGCAGTGTATTGACTTACCTCAACAATGAATGTACCATTGATGTTGAAGACGCCATCCGCATAAATGCCTCTGCTATGGCGGTGATGGTTGCCGTTGGTGACCCGCTCTACGAGGCAAAGACAATTGAAAACCTTGTGAAAACCGCGGATTATGGCAACAAATACGGCATTCCAACACTGGGTGTTACAGCGGTAGGCAAAGACATGGTTCGCGATTCACGCTATTTTGGAACCGCAACACGGATCTGTGCCGAAAATGGGGCAACCTTTGTGAAAACTTACTATTGTGAAAATTTTGAACGGGTAGTCAATGGCTGTCCCGTGCCCATAGTTATTGCAGGTGGCAAAAAACTCCCCGAGATTGAAGCACTTGAGCTTTGCTACAATGCCATTAACGATGGAGCTTCAGGTGTTGATATGGGTCGTAATGTGTTCCAGGCTGAGCATCCGGTGGCAATGATACAGGCCGTTCGTGGTGTCGTTCATGACAATCTTACACCATCACAAGCTCTTGAACTATACAATGATTTAAGATCATAACCAAAAAATCACATGAGACCTCTCCCAACGATTCGGACGGAAGGTTTCATGTGAAAAAAACCAATATTCCCATGAAAAAACTATTAAGTACAATAGTTCTTTTGACCGCATTTATCGGTGTCATTGCTCAATCCGATCAACGTGTAAGCAGCGACGTAGCGTGGCTCAACGCAGCCAACGTCCGCATGGCATTTGAAGATATGCGTAAAATCAAGGAATACGATGCTGCTAAATATGAGCCTAAAGTAAAGGAACTTGAAGCACTCTGCAGCCGTGGATTTGCCGGAATCGACACAGGTAATAAGGATGCACTGTCACTTGCCGAAAAAGCGCTCGCCTTAAAGCGTGAAATATTAATGTCCAATCCATTGCTGGATGGCGATCAGATCATCGTTGGCCGCTATAAGATCAATGGTGACGCACGCAAAGTAAATACAGGCGCATTGGGAACTCAAACCAATAACTGGTCCAATCAGACTTCGGCGCCCCGTGGCGGATTCAATGCCGAGATTGCCGAATTGAGTAACCTGCGTGGTGAAATTAAGAGCAGGACCATCTATAAACCAATGAACGGATCGTCAGTTGCCGACCTGCTGCTGCATTGGGATGCGGATAAGATTTTGTTCAGTGCTACCGACGAAAAGAAAAGATGGAATGTCTTCGAAGTAAAGACCGATGGAACAGGATTCCATAAGGTGATCAATTCTGACGAACCTGACCTTGAGTTTTTCGATGCCACCTATCTGCCCGATGGCCGTTTTGTA
>JBBRGI010000103.1:0-11231 GCA_038240855.1 Bacteroidales bacterium
TTTCCGGGGAATATCCACCTCAAGTACCTTTACCTTCACATGCTGATGCAGCTTGACAATTTCGGCCGGATCGCTCACGTAACGATTGGCCAGTTCACTGATATGCACCAATCCGTCCTGCTTTACTCCTACATCGACGAAGACACCAAAACGGGTGATATTCGTAACAATGCCCGGAAGTATCATGCCAATGTACAGGTCCTTCACCGAAAAAATACCATCGGCAAATTCAAAAACTTTTATCCCCGAACGCGGGTCAAGTCCGGGCTTGGCCAGTTCAGCGAGGATGTCATTCAAAGTAGGAAGGCCCACTTCTTCATTCAGGTATTTTTCGGCAACGACTTCCGATCGCAGTTTTTCCATTCCAATCAGTTCCTCTACTTTACATTTCCTGTCTGCTGCGATTTTACTCACCAGCGAATACCTTTCCGGATGGACAGCCGAGTTATCGAGCGGATTGACACCACCCGGAATCCTTAGAAATCCGGCACATTGTTCGAACGCTTTGGGACCCATACGGGGGACTTTCTTCAGATCGGTCCGTGAAGTAAAGGGACCATTCTCCTTGCGGTACCCTACTATATTTTGTGCCAGTAAAGGTCCAAGACCCGAAACAAAATTCAGCAGATGACTACTCGCGGTATTTACATTAACTCCTACCAGGTTCACACACGATTCAACAACCGTATCGAGCCCTCTCTGCAATAATTTCTGATCGACATCGTGCTGATATTGTCCTACACCGATAGATTGTGCTTCTATCTTAACCAGTTCAGCCAGGGGATCCATCAGCCGACGACCGATTGAGACAGCGCCACGCACAGTGACATCATATTGCGGAAATTCATCGCGCGCCACCTTCGATGCCGAATAGATCGAAGCGCCATCCTCACTCACGACAAAAACCTGCAACGTTCTGTCAAAGTTAATTTTTTTGATAAAAGCCTCCGTCTCGCGACTGGCTGTACCGTCGCCAATGGCGATCGCATCAATTTTGTACATACTCACAAGCGACGCAACCTTACGGATCGACTGACTCACCTCCGACTGCGGCTGGTGAGGATAAATTGTTTCGTTATGCACCAGGTTCCCCTGAGCATCGAGACAAACCAATTTACAACCCGATTTGTAACCGGGGTCAAGTGCCAGCACACGCTTTTGTCCGAGGGGTGCCGCAAGAAGCAGTTGCCGGAGGTTTTCGGCAAATACCCTGATTGACTCTGCATCGGCCTGAATTTTCGAAGAACCGGTAAACTCGGTTTCAATAGCAGGCGCAAGTAATCGTTTGTAGCTGTCTTTCACCGCCAGGGACATATGCATACCGCATTCGTTCCGGCTTTTTATTAAATGACGTTCAAGCAGACCAATGGCTTTCTCCTCGTCAGGTGAAATATTCAATTTCAGGAAACCTTCTTTCTCACCACGGCGCATAGCCAGTAAACGGTGTGAAGGACAACGCTTAAGCGGCTCCGAAGAATCGAAATAATCGCGGTATTTAAGGCCTTCCTCCTCTTTCCCTTTCGCGACATGCGAAGTGATTACCGCCTCACGTGCAAACTGGTTACGGACGATAATTCGTGCGTTTTGATCTTCATTTATCCATTCGGCAATAATATCTCTTGCCCCTGCGAGAGCCTCGTCAACATCAGGGACTGAATCGTTCAAAAAATTAATCGCCTTGTTCGCCGGATCAGTCTCATACTGTTTCATGATGATCTTTGCAAGCGGTTCAAGTCCCTTTTCCCGGGCCATTGTAGCACGCGTACGACGTTTCGGTTTATAGGGAAGGTAGATATCTTCGAGTTCGTTCAGATCGTAACACTGATCAATTTTGGATTGAAGTTCGGCTGTTAGCAAATCCTGCTCTGCGATCGTTTTCAGTATGGTCACTTTGCGTTTGTCGAGCTCATCAAGCTGTTCTTTCACTTCCTTAATATTCCCAATTGCTACCTCATCAAGACTGCCGGTCATTTCTTTCCGGTATCGCGAAATAAATGGAACAGTAGCCCCTTCGTCGAGTAAAGTAATTGTATTGACTATTTGCCTGATACTGATGCCAAGCCGTTCGGCAATCAGTTGATTGTTTTTCTGAACTGTCATAAATGCAAATTTAAAAAGAATCGGGTAAATACAGGTCTTTTAGCCGGAAGGCTGAAGACTATTCGTATTTTGGTAATGTTCGGATTATTGCTGTAATATCACTTTTTTCGGGATTAATATCATGGTATAAATTGTCCAACAACAAGTATAATCAGTCATTAAAAAACTGGTTAAAATTAAGAATCAGCATTTTATCCAAATTATTAACAGGAAAATTCAATAAATTGTATATAGTATTAATCCCTGTTATATACGTTTTGACCATTTTATCGATTCATGTTTATTTTGAAAATAAGCCATTTATCGAAGTACTTCATACAGAAGATTCAATAAGCGGTCTGATTGCCGGAACTATCATCGGCCTTTTGATTTCCTTCGTTGCGGTAATCAAAATTCGCAGGTACGAGTTGAAAAATCTTGAATTTCTGAAAGATTTGTACAACAGGTTATGAAAGACTGGTTATTGGGTAGCCCGAAGTCAAGCCCTCCCTTTGGCATCCTAATAATTAAAATTCTATATAATGTTTACCCCTTGATTTCATCCCAAAAAAGTGTATGTTTGATAGCCTAAATCGTCAGTAATATGAATCAGCGGGTTAAGAACATCATTGTAATTTTGGCAATCGTACTCTTCGGATTTATGGTGTACTATTTCAGCTATGTCGTCACCTATATTCTGATCGCGGCGGTTCTGGCGCTGATTGGACGACCTCTTGCATGGAAATTCCAGCAGATCAGGTACCGAAGGTTTCACATTGGAAAGACGGCTGCGGCCTTCCTCACGCTGTTCTCACTGTGGTTTTTACTGATCAGTTTCCTGGGAATTCTGATTCCTTTGGTCGTATCGGAGGTTAACCTACTTTCAACGATCAATGTCTCGGAGGTAATCACGTATCTTGACAATGCACTGAATCAGATGGAAATCAATTTTCCCCAGTTTACCCCCAATATCCCCGGAGATGTAAATCTTCAGACTTACCTTGAAGCGCAACTAAAGGGATTTCTGAATGTAGACGAAGTGAGTCGCTTGTTCGGATCAGTAGCTGCACTGGTGGGCAATGTTTTTATGGCAATCTTCTCTGTTTCGTTTATCCTGTTTTTTTTCCTGAAGAAAGAGGAGTTGTTCGGAAATTGGATACTCGTCCTGGCTCCTGTAAAATTCGAATCGCGTGTTTCGAGGGTGATGGATAATGTCGGGAATCTGCTAAAAAGATACTTAACCGGAATGTTAATCCAGGTCTTCGGGGTAATGGTACTGTCGATCATCGGGTTTTCAATTGCCGGATTGGGATTTGGCCAGGCTGTGGTCGTGGGCGTTTTTGCGGGAATACTAAATGTCATCCCTTATATCGGGCCATGGATTGGTGGATTATTCGGCCTGGTGGTTGCGGTGGCGAATAATCTGAATTCCAGTTTTACTGAGGTGACACTACCGCTGATGTTTTGGGTACTTGTTGTCGTGATGATCGTTCAGTTTATAGACAATACGATATTTCAGACAGTTATCTACTCGAACAGCGTGAAGGCTCATCCGCTCGAAATATTTCTTGTGATTCTGATGGCCGGCGGTATCGGGGGGATCCCGGGAATGATCCTTGCTATCCCTGTTTATACGGTGATCAGGGTGATCGCAGCGGAGTTTTTGTCAGAGTTTAAAATTGTTCAACAGTTGTCTCCCAAAGATGATGAAGCAATAGTCAGGGAAGAATATATTCCTCCTCCGTATTAATGCATCAGGCAATCACTGCATTGATCATAAGCAGAAGAAAGACGACAAATGCATAGGAGTTAATCAGGATAAAGGCATAGCGCACCATGTTTGAATTCATTTTTTGAAACAGGAAACGATAGAACTGGCTGATAAAAAAGATGTTTACTAAAACTCCCACGACTATTAACAGGGGGTCGAGCCTGAATCCGAACAGTGGAAACAGCATAAGAAAAAGGGAGGTGATCAGGCCCCATATAAAAATGACCAATTTCATTTGATGCTCGTTAAGAACTCCGGTAATAGACCTGAATCCGGCCAATTCGTATTCCTTGCCATATTGAATCATCAATAACCAGAAATGGGGGATCTGCCATAGAAAGACAAAGATAGAGAGGAAGAGGGCATTGGGATGAAATACATAAAATCCGGCAGATGTCCAGCCGATTAACGGGGGAACGGCTCCTACCACTGCACCCGGAATTATCGCCAGCCAGGTGCGTATTTTTAATGGTGTATATACGAGGTTGTAAAATACAACATTCAAAAGTCCAAGCACCATTGGTATCCAACCATTTGCACTCAAAAATAAGGTACCGCAAATGATCAGCACTCCGGCAAGTATTGAAGCATGGCTACAGGAAACCTTTCCTTGCGGGATAGGTCTGCGGCATGTCCTTTGCATCACTGCATCACGTTTGCATTCCTGAACCTGGTTTAAAACGGAGGTGCCGGAAGACAGTACAAAAACACCGGCTAACATAAAAAAAAATGATTCAACGGTTGATGTTCCGGTTAAAAAATAGCCTGTCACGGCCGAAAAGGTTACCAGCAGAGACAGTCGGAGCCTGATCAACCTGACCCAACAAGTGAAACGATGATTCAGATTATTTATTCTCACTTGCAGTTTTGAAATAGTCAATGATTTTATCAATATCCTCAGAAGAAATGACATTTTTGTATGATTGCATCAGCCCTTTGTTAAAACCTTTAACGATTTCGGCATTAGGATCCAAAATCGATCTTTTTAAATAATCATCATTGGCAACAATCTGTTTTTCCCCCTGGTCGGTGATGACTGTTCCAGTGGAACCATAGAGTCCAGTGAATGTAGGTCCTACTCCCTTTGTGTTATTTAGTGAGTGACAAGTCAGGCAACCATTAGCTTTTATAACAGTAAGACCCGGATGATCAGGCAAATTTCCTGTGGCCTTTAAATCAGCCAGCCATATTTTAAATTCAAGGCTATCAATTACCCTTACCTTTGCCAACATGGCGGAATGTGCCAAACCGCAGTATTCGGTACATAAAATATCAAATTCACCTATTACTATTGGCCTGAACCACATGTAATTATCGTATCCTTTAATTACATCTTCCTTTACTCTGAAGGCAGGAATAAACAAACTATGATTGACATCTTCCGAAATAAGATTTAACTTTATATTCTTTTGATAAGGAACCACAAGGTCATTTGATATTTTTCCGTTTCCGTAATCGAATTCCCAGGCCCACATTCTACCGATGGCCTTAATTTCCATTGCATTGGGAGGCACCTCACGCATAGGTTTGAATCCTACCCATCCCACATAAAACATAACCAGCACAATGATCAGTGGGATTACTGTCCAGACAACTTCCAATGTGTTATTGCCGGTAAACTGCTGTGGATTTTTCACTTTTTTCCGCGAAAAATGAACCAGCATATAGATCATGAACGCCACTATTGCGACGGTGAACAGTAGGGAGACCGCTATAATGAAAATGAACGCATTATCGACACCCTGCGCTAAATTTGATGCTCCGTAAAAATATGTTTCCATAATTTGGGTAATTACCTGAAATAATAATCAGAAAAAGTCACTACGATCACTGCCGCGAAAAGCAGGAACACACCTCCTGCCATCAGGCGCAGCATAATACCCTCGTATTTAAGATGCATAAAATAGGTCATAACAATGGTCACCTTAACCGAGGCGATTAAAAGAGCCAGTGCAACAGTAAAAGCTCCAAGGTGTATTTCAACAGCCAGGACAGATAAAGTGGTCAATATCAAAAGACCCAATAACACTGTCCAATTCAGCGAGTAACTCGCAATATGATTATCGTGATTTTCCATATGGCCAATTTTTTTGATTAGACTAAAGGTTAAGAGATCAGGTACAATAACGGAAACAGGAATATCCAAATCAAGTCGACCAGGTGCCAGTAAAGTGCACCATTTTCGTGTAACAGGAAATGTTCCCGGTTAATTGTGCCCGATTTTAACTTGAATAATACAATGGTCAGAATAACGCCCCCGATAATGACATGCAAAACATGCAATCCCGTCATCATGTAATACAGGCTGTAGAATATAATTCCCCCATGAGGCAGTGTCTTCATCACCTCAGTACCGGGATAAAGCTGAAGACTAATTTCATGTCCCCATTCGAAGTATTTATTGACGATAAATATACCGGCCAGCAGCAATGTAACAAATACAAGTCCCATTGCCAGGCCCGCCTGATTTCTCTGAATGGCAGTAAGCGACATAGCCACGGTCATACTACTAACAAGCAATACCACTGTGTTGATTGTTCCAATCATTGTATTTAGTTCGAGAGCCGCAAGATGGAAATCGGCGGAATATTTCGAGCGCATTACCGCATACACGATAAAGAGCCCGCCAAACAGATAGAGTTCAGTGAAAAGGAATAACCACATACCCATTTTACCTGTGTCGCGATCGATATACTCACTGTGCACATTTGTTGACATTTCGCAGTTTTTTATTTGGTATAAGGATTATCAAAAACATAAGGACCACGTGTAATTACGGGTATCTCATCAAAATTTTCATGAGGAGGCGGAGAAGGAATCTGCCACTCAAGGGTAACACCATGCCATGGATTCGCAGAAGCTATTGCCCCACGCCGGCTATGATAGATCAGATTGGAGAAAATCAGTATTAAACCAGCAATCAGAATAAATGCTCCGATTGATGAGATCAGATGCCCGGTTGCGAATTTAGGGTCGAAATCATAATAACGGCGTGGCATCCCCTGCATTCCCATAATAAACATCGGGAAATAGAGCAGGTTAAAACCGACAAATGCAAAACCCCACGCAATATTGGCCCAGGTTTCATTATACATCCGGCCATAAATTTTTGGGAACCAATAATGAATGCCTGCAAAAAAGCCAAATCCCATTCCTCCGAAAATGATATAATGAAAATGAGCAACAATAAAATCGGTATGATGAACCTGAACATTCGCGGCTAAAGCACCTTGCAGCAAGCCCGTAAATCCACCGATTGTAAACAGAAATATAAAAGATACAGCATACAACAGTGGGGTTTTCAGGTCAATAGAACCTCCATACATTGTTGAAAGCCAGTTAAACACCTTGATTGCACTAGGTATCGCAACAATAAAAGTAAGCAGTGAAAAGGCTAGTCGCGATTCATAACTCATCCCGGAGGTGAACATATGGTGACCCCAAACAAAATATCCAACCAGAGCAATTGCCAGGCTTGAAAATGCGATGGCTGTATAACCAAAAACAGGTTTCTGACTAAAGGTCGGGAATATTTCGGTAACCACTCCCATTGCCGGTAAGATCATCACATAAACTGCCGGATGAGAATAGGTCCAGAAAAGATGCTGGTATAAAAGTGGATCGCCTCCAAGCGCGGGATCGAAAAACCCGATATGAAAGGTACGTTCCGCAATTACCATGATTAAGGTAATTCCAATAATAGGTGTTGCCAGTAATTGAATCCATGCGGTGGCATACAATGACCACACGAAAAGGGGCATCCTAAAATAAGTCATCCCGGGAGCCCGCATACGATGAATAGTGACAATGAAATTCATCCCGGTAAGGATAGAGGAAAATCCCAGGACTACAGCCGCTGTCAGCGCAATTGTCATATTTGACTCTGCACTTGAACTGTATGGCACATAAAAAGTCCAGCCCGCATCGGGTGAATGACCATAGGCAAATTGCGAATAAAGTCCAAGGAAAGCTCCAGTAATATAAATATACCACGAAAAGAGGTTAAGTTTTGGAAACGCAACATCTTTGGCGCCAATCATAATAGGAAGAAAAAAATTACCGAACACAACCGCCATACCGGGTATTACAATTACAAAAATCATTATAATGCCATGAATTGTAAAAAGTGCGTTATAAGTCTGGGCCGTCATAATGGTCTGGCCTGGTGCAATTTTTTCAATCTTCATCAAAAGCCCAAGAATCGCTGCTGTTGAAAAAAAGACAAGAAAAGAATAGAGATAAAGCAGCCCTATCCGCTTATGATCAGTGGAGGTCAGCCACGACCAGAGGCCGGTCTGATGATTAAGATAGTTTTGGGGAGTAATGGTTTGATCGTTCATGTAGTAATAGATTTAGATGATTTTCTCCTGGCCGAAATTAAAAGGTAGGCCCCAAAAAATAGTGCAACAATAAGAATAAAGGCACCAATTACCCGTGTAAACTGTAAAGTATAAGATTTGGTTTGGATGTCGTAGGAAAAGCAGTAATCGAGTAATTTGGTTCGTGCAGGTCTTGCTAACCCCTTTTGAGCCTCAACAATTGCCATTTTCAAATCAAACGGCAGAAAAGTAAGACCATACAGGTAACGGGTTATCTTTCCCTCAGGGCTAAGCATTATAAGTGCAGCGGGATGGACAAAATCTACTCCGGTTGGTTTATACCTGTAGCCTACAGCTTCTGTGATTTTTTGTATATTCCCCAGATCACCTGTCAGGTAAACCCAGCTGGCCCGATCCTTCTCCTGTATTTTCTGAACAAAATTGACTTTTTTTTGACGGGCTTTTTCGGGAGTATCCGTGGTATTAAAGCTAATGGTAATGATGTTGTAATCTTTTCCCAATGTTGCATCCATTTTACTGATTACATCGGCAATTCCATCAAGAAACGGGCTGCAAAGTCCCGGACAATCGAAATACACGAACGAAAGAATCGTGGGTTTATTGATTAAACTACGCAGGGATACTGTATCGCTTTTTTCATTGTAAAATTCCAGATCAAGCGGTATGGTCTGATCCAGTTTTTCTATAATTCCAATTTCCAGCTCTCGGTCAACCGGTAACTGTGCCGCGGCAGTAATTGCCAATCCGGTGAAGAGCAATATTACCAATTGTTTCATTTTTTTAGATATTAATATTAGTTAAACCTTACAAACCTGTCCCTTTAAACGTTAAAGTACACTATCCATATTAAAATTGATTTCATCTTTTGTGGCCAACTACTTCTCCTTCATACACCATTCCTGCAATCATCAATGATCCACCCATTAAGGAAGTGTCTTTCAATAATTCAATCAATGCAAATTGCCAGTTGTCGGGATTAAATAAGCCTGGAATATGAATGGTTAAGATAAAGATCAACAACATAATTGCAAGAAGTATTGTAGATACCTTAACATACTTGTTAAAGATAATGCTGATACTTGCCATGATCAGGAAAATTCCGGTCAGAATAATGGTATAGGGTCCAAGCGGAATAAATGAAGAAACTGATCCAATGTAAAAATTGAGAAACAGAAAATGGTTTAATCCGAATATTGCAAACGGAACTCCATAAAGAATTCTCCCGATCATAGACAAATTTTTCATACAACTTTGATTTATTAGTTATTATCAGATTCCTCAAACTTTGTGATCATTTTCCCGGCTGATTCCTGCCTTATAAATATTCCTGATTTGCAGCAAAACATAAATGATGAATCCCCAGACAAGGATAACGGAGAAAAAATAGCTGAATAGCAACCAGATAGGCGCCTTCCAAACGACATTCCACATCGAACGGGGCTCATTCAACGGCAGACGGTATGTTGGAATACCAACGGCAAGTACGGTATCGGTTTTTGCGTCTCCGAAAGCTTCTTCATCCGACAGTTGTGCCACAAGCTGAACCATTCCTGCCGAATCACCCGGCAGATTGACCGGAAGATTAAACAGCGCTTTTCCCTGGGAGTCAGTATTTCGGACCTCGTCTATAATCAGGTTTCCAAAATATCTTTTGGCAAACAGTTTTATTTCTGCATCTCCGATAGGCTGTACCGCATTATTTTTCTTTCCGGAGGTTACTGTTTGAACCTGGTTCTTATCTTTGAGCCAGGTAATCAATATTTTTACGTTTTCAGCGGCCAGCGCTTTGCCGTTCGCAGTGGCAATTTTCTGAACATATTGCTGGTTAAAACTACGTATATAGGAAACAACCTTCCAGATTTCAGCCGATGACAAAATATTTTTGAAGGAGGGCATCTGTCCATGTCCTGCAAATATTTTAAAAAACAGCGCACCATCAGGATTGCTCTGCATCTTTTCGGAAGCCGGATCTACCGGTGGAGGCACCAGATTAATCACGTTATTTTTTCCGGGATCACCGTGACATGACTTGCAGTTAACACTATACAAAATCGCACCAGCCTGTTGGGTTGAGTCAGAAAAGGCAAACGGGCTTAATCTGGCATTGTTTTCAGCCGGAACTACCCATTCCTGTGCCGTCAAACGCCAGGATATCAGCACGATAAATAATATTGAAAAATATTTTTTCTTCATAGATTCAATATTACAGGTTATACTTTAGTATGATTAGTTTCTTCATTATGCTCCTCCTCTGCCATCTCCCATATTGAAATGACCGGGAATAATTTCACCAGGATGGTAATGATGATTATTACAAGCAGAATTGATCCCATGGTAATGGCTGATTCAATTAATGTTGGCTGGTAAACCACCCATTCATCGGGCACGTATTGCATCGGAAGGTAAGGATTAAGCTGAACTGGAACAACGATGATATAGCGTTTAAACCAAGCGGCAACGAGCATTACTATTGCGATGCCAAACAGCGGAACCGGTCTCCTGAAAAACCTGAAAAGTAACAGGATGATGGGAAGAACAAGCCCCAGTAGCTGAACACTCCAGAACATTACAGCATATTTACCTATAAAAAGATCATGAAGATGAAGTGCATCAAGCGTTTCAAGTTTATACCCCGGCACCAGGTATTCGTTAATATTAAAATAGAGATAAACAATTGATACAAGAAACAAGAGCTTTCCCATCTTATCAAAATGAAAGGAAGTCAGGTACTTATCCAGTTTGTAATTATTCCGGACAAAATACATCACGATAATAACAGCCGCCGAACCAGCCACAAAAGCACCGGAAAGAAAATAGGGGCCAAAAATTGTACTGTCCCACCCGGGACGCGGATTAACGGCAAGGAGCCAGGAGGTGACCGTATGTATGGCAAATGCGGTCGGAATGACAAGTATTAATAGTATCCTGATCAGTTTAAGAAGTATCTGATATTGTTTGGGTGTGTGGCGCCAGTTGAAGGAAAGGAATTCAAAAGTCGACTGAAGCCATTTGGGTGTATGTCCGATGCGCCCCTTACTGAT
>JBBRGI010000104.1:0-11157 GCA_038240855.1 Bacteroidales bacterium
TGTGGAAAAAGTAGTAGCCGAAGATCGTCGGGCTACCGAAGTACAGATGAAAGAAAACGGTTTCTGGCTGAGCTACCTGACAAGTCAGTTTCAGAACGATGAAAGTCCCGAGCAGATTCTTTCGTACCAGGAGTCATTAAAGAAAATCACGCCCGAGGCATTAAAGGTTGCCGCCAACAAATACCTCAACGGTGACAATCTTGTTCGGCTCGTGTTGCATCCGGGTAAATAGGAAGGGAATTTAATTTATAAAAAGAGTTCATTTCTCCAGTGATTCAGCGGGATAAAAAGTTCGGATGGAATCACAAGTATTTCGATATCAAGGCGATAATCAAATTTAACGTATCCTTCGTTTGGTTGAACAGGGTTCTTAATGATGGTTAAAGGTAGGTCAAAGATGATGACCGGTGATTAATGTGTAATATTCAATGTTAATTGATCATTGTTCATTGTTTTCAAAGCTGGTATATTCTTTCAGGGAATAGTTTTAGGATGTCGTCTTTTGTCGCCTTGCAGATTCCCCGTTCGGTAATCAGCCCGGTGATATATTTTGCGGGCGTCACATCAAAGCCGTAATTGGCTACTGGAGACCCTTCATTCACGATTCTGACTTTCCCGATCTGCCCGTTTTCAAGTCTTCCTTCCATCCAACTGACTTCCTCTGAGTCGCGTTGTTCAATAGGAATTTCCCGGATTCCATCTCTCATCGTAAAATCGATTGTAGTGGAGGGTAGTGCTACATAAAATGGAATCGTGTTGTCGTATGCGGCAAGCGCTTTGAGATAGGTACCAATCTTATTTGCTACATCACCCGTCGAAGTTGTGCGGTCGCTTCCCACAATGCATAAATCGATCATTCCATGTTGCATCAGGTGCCCTCCGGCGTTATCAGGGATCACTGTGTGTGGCACACCTTCCTGCGAGAGTTCCCATGCCGTTAGTCGTGCGCCCTGGTTTCGTGGTCGTGTCTCATCAACCCATACATGAACGGGAATCTTTTTATGAAAAGCTTTGTAGATGGGTGCCGTTGCTGTTCCCCAGTCGATACAGGCCAGCCATCCTGCATTACAATGCGTCAGAATATTGACCGGCTCACCATTCTTTGTTTTGCTGATCGCTTCGATTAAATCGCATCCCAGGTTACCGATCGCCTCTGACCAGATAATTTCCCTCCGTTTCATGCGATTGGCTTCATGAAACGCTTTTTCGCAAGCCTGTAACCGCGTAGAACAAGTGGTTAATATACCGACTATCTCATCGATTAAAGTAGCCAGGTTAACAGCAGTCGGACGTGCTGATTTGAGGTATTCAGCGGAGTTTTGAAGGTCGGTTTTCCAGTCATGATCTTTTGCACTGATCAAGCCAAGGTAAATTCCATAGACGCCTGTAACCCCAATCAGCGGTGCTCCGCGAACGGTCATATTACGGATGGCTTCAAAAGCATCGGCCGGGGTTTTAAGATCGAGGAGATGAAATTCGAAAGGTAATTTACGTTGGTCAATGACCTGAATAACCTCATTATTTTCAGGATGAACCCGGATAGTATGCTGATTTTTACCGCTAACGCGCATTTTATGATGGAAAGGATGAATTTTTTACGAAGATACGTATTAAGTTTGTTTTCATCGAATTCGGACGCCTCAATGAACTTCCCCACATTTAAAGACCCTCAAGGTTTTTAAAACCTTGAGGGTCTAAGACAGGTTTATATTACTCCTTACTGAAAGCGGCATCGAATGCCAGTGTACTTGGAGAGAAATCTTTCTTTTTAACGTATTCGCACGATTCTGCGGCACCCAGTTCACGGTCCATACCGCTGTCTTCCCATTCAACAGAAAGAGGGCCGGTGTACTGTATATCATTCAGTGCCCGGATGATTTTCTCAAAATCGATCTTTCCGCGACCTACGCTGCGGAAATTCCAGAAGCGGCGGTTATCACCAAAATCAGTATGACCACCAAACACGCCAATTGTGCCGGGCTGATCGTTCCAGGTTACATCTTTCATATGAACGTGGAAGATCCGGTCGCTGAATTCGTATATAAACCGTACGTAATCAACGCCCTGGTAACCGAAGTGGCTGGGATCGAAATTAAAACCAAAAGCAGGGTGATTATTTACTGCTTTCAGAGCCCTTTTGGCCGTTTCGATATCAAAGGCAATCTCGGTAGGATGAACCTCGAGCGCATATTTAATTCCCATTTCCTGGTAAGCATCAAGAATCGGGATCCAGCGTTTAGCAAAGTCCTTATATCCATCTTCGAGGGTTTCCTGTGAAACAGAAGGGAAGGAGTAGAGATATGGCCAGATGGAACTTCCCGTAAAACCATTCACTACCTTCAAACCAAGACGCTTGGCTACACGTCCTGTTTCGATAACTTCGGCTGCAGCCCTTTGACGGATTCCCTCCGCGTCGCCATCTCCCCAGATTGCTTCCGAGAGCATTCCTTTATGGCGCATATCGGGATTGTCGCAGACAGCTTGTCCTACAAGGTGAGTCGAGATCGACAACAATTGAAGATCATACTTTTTCAGCAATGCAAGTTTGGCGTCGCAATACGCCTGATCTGCTTTATCAACTTCGATATGGTCGCCCCAGCAGGCCAGTTCAAGACCATCGTATCCGAATGATTTGGCTTTTTGTGCTACTGTTTCAAGCGTCAGATCGGCCCATTGGCCGGTAAAAAGTGTTACTGCTCTTTTCATTATCATTAGTTTTATTTGTCCTGCTTAGTTATTCGGCAAATTTTACCCATTTCTGCTGGTCGTTGTAACCTGCTTCCACAACGGTATCGATAAACTGCATTCCGCGGATACCATCTTCGACGGTGGGGAAATCGAGCCATTCGGCTTTTGGTGTTTCACCATTCATTTTCGCGCGAACTGTGAATGAGAAATTACGGTAAATATTGGCAAATGCTTCAAGGTAGCCTTCGGGATGTCCACCAGGAGTACGGGTATTGTGTTTCGCAATGTCACTCATATAGCCCGATCCCACACGGACAACTTCTGCTGGTTTATCACTCCATTTGATCATTAAGGTATTGGGCTCGTGCTGCAACCAGTCGAGGCCGCCTTTATCACCGTAAACCCTTAGCCGGATTGCATTTTCTTCGCCTGCAGCAATCTGTGTGGCAACCAGTACACCTTTTGCGCCATTGTTGAAACGGAGCAAAGCTGTCCCGTCATCATCAAGCAAACGGCCTGGTACGAATACGTTGAGTTCAGCACAAACTTCGACTGTTTTCAGTCCTGTTACATATTCTGCCAGATGATGAGCATGAGTACCGATATCGCCCATACAACCTGCCTTACCGGAACGTTTTGGGTCTGTACGCCACGAAGCTTGCGGGTTTCCCGAATCTTCGAGTTTGGAAGAGAGCCATCCCTGCGGATATTCGACAAGCACCTTACGTATTTTCCCAAAATCACCCCGACGTACACGCTCGCGCGCTTCCTTAACTGCAGGATAACCGGAATAGGTATGCGTAAGCGCAAGAGTCAGACCCGTCTCCTCCACTTTTGCCTTTAATTGTTTGGCTTCACCGAGGGTAAATGTGATGGGTTTATCGATCACCACGTTGAACCCGTTTTCAAGTGCCATCATGGCCGGTTCGAAGTGTGCAAAGTTGGGCGTAACTATGGTTACGAAATCCATCCGTTCGCCTTCAGGAAGTTTCACCTCGTTCTCAAACATCTCTTTGAACGTAGTATATACGCGGTTGTCGGGCAGGAAATACGATTTTCCTGATGAGATTGATACATCAGGGTTAATGCTAAAACACCCGCAAACCAGTTCGATCTGGTTGTCCATAAGGGCTGCAAGACGATGAATTGCACCTATAAAGGCGTCGCTTCCTCCACCTACCATTCCCATTCGCAATTTTCTATTCATGATTTTGAATTTATTATAGTTAAGTGTTTTTATTTGGCAATAAAGTTACAAACAAACTTTAATGAATTGGTTTAACAACTCATTTTTTACAAAGGAATAAACACATTTTGTTATGAATGGTCAGAAAATCCGACATAATGGTGTTATTTTCGCGGCTGGAAGAACGCCAGTAGACCATAATAGCCGGAGTACACCGTCCGGCTAAAAGAGTATTGGCGTTTAATTGTGCGGTGCCTGTGATTAAAATCTCTAAAAATGAAAAAATAATGGCCTCTAAAAAACGAAAACCATTAATCAGACAATTGATCAATACCCTTATTTTGACGATAATTATTTCGGGTGTTTATATTTCTTATACAATTATATATGATTTGCGGGTACGTTTTATCAACAATTCTGAACTGAGCAATCTTGCTGGCATAAATAAAAAGTATGCAGTTCGCTTTGAGGAGTTTGTTGACGAAATTGAAAAGAAAACAGAGTGGAAGGTTTTAATCATTAGTGGCTTACGTACGAAGGAGGAACAAATTCAGTTAAAACGCGATAATCCGCGCAATGCTGCAGTCAGCAAAAGCCGTCATGTATTGGGGCGTGCTGTTGATATTAATCTGTATAAGCGTGAAGGTCTTGGTATTGTGTGGTTGAAAAAGAGTAGCTCAGTAGCTTCGTGGCGAAGAACTGGTGTTACAGATATCGCAAAACGACATCAGCTTTTATGGGGTGGATTATACCGGAATTATCATGATCCGGTTCATTTCGAGATCAATTAAAATATGCAGAGACGTTGCATGCAACGTCTCTGCATATTTTAATATTAACTGAGCGTGATATTACGCTTTAGCTATCTTTTTATCTTCTTTTTTGGGCTCTTTAGCCTTGCCGGGAACATAAACTACATAACTGCTCATATCAACTGCACCGATTTGCAGGTTTTCAGGAAGATAAGTCAACGTTGAATTGCTGATCTCTTCCCATGTTACTGACTTACCTGAATAAGCTGATTCACGCCCCATAATTCCTGTAAGACATGAAATGGCTGTTTCTTCGGCCTGGTTAATAGGGGTGTTCGACCTGATATGGTTTACGAAGTCAACATGCTCAAGCACGTAAGGATTAAGCTGTTTGAAGTCGGCTTTTTCTTTTTCCTTATCAAAACTCCAGAGCACTGTTCCCTGAAGATCTGTGATTTCCATTGTATTGCTGCTCCAGGCACCTTTTGTTCCCTGGATATGTTCCGAAACGTTGTTTGCGCATCCGTCAATCTGGCGGCACATGCTGTGTAAATGAACTCCGCCTTCATATTCAAAGTCAACACTGAACATATCGTACTGGTCGCCTGATAACCTGCGTTGTTTTGCACCAAATCCGACTGCTTTCACCGGTTTTTTACCAAAGAACCAGTTGAATACGTCGAGGTTATGAACATGCTGTTCAACAATATGATCACCTGAAAGCCATTTCCAGTTTACCCAGTCGCGAACCATGAATTCCATATCTGTCCATTCCGGTTTACGGTCCCTGTACCATAACATCGACTGGTTCCAGTAAACATTTCCTGATACAATTTCACCGATCAGACCGCTTTGAATCTGTTTGAAACTTTCAACATAGCTTCTCTGATGATGACGTTGCGTTCCTGTAACTACGCAAAGTCCCTGTGATTCCGCTTTTTTTGCTGTTGCCATAATTGAACGGGCACCAACCGGGTCAACACAAATGGGTTTTTCCATAAATACGTGTTTCCCTGCCTCTACGGCTGCTTCAAAATGGGTAGGACGAAATACCGGTGGAGTGGCAATGATGACCAGGTCAACTCCGGCGGCAATTACGTTTTTATAATTGTCGAAACCTGTAAAGCACATATTGTCAGGAACTTCTACCTGATATTTTTCTTTAAGTCCTTTGCGGCAATCGTTAATGCGATCCATGAAAAGGTCTCCCAGTGCTACGACCTGAAGATTAGGCGCTGAATCAAGGAAATTCTGAACGGCACCTGAACCTCTTCCGCCGCAACCGATCACACCGGCTCTTAAAATTTTACCATCATTGGCTTTATCTACCAAATCAGGAATATAGGCTCCGGCTAATGATTGTACCGGCACTAATTTGGCCGGTCCTGAAGAGGTGCAGGATGTCATAATGGCTCCCGCGCCCATAGTCCCAACAGCACCAACAACTGCTGAAGTCTTGAAAAAATCTCTCCTGTTAAACGAATTTTTTTTAGTCATGATTTCTGTGTCTTAATGGATTAGTATCAAACTCAAATTTAATTAATAATTACAGAACTATCGGGTTCACAAACAACCCGGAATCCAATCCCTTTAATATCGGAATACCACCAGATACTCTTGGGTTGCTGCGGATCTGTCTTCAACCAGTCTGCCGTCCGGGTAAATCCCCTGGCAGCCGACCGAAGATCTTTGGCATCGTACGAGTAATTTCCTCCACGAATGACGTGTTCCTCACCTGATTCGGGCCCTGTGGGATCGGTAACGGTTGTCCCGGTTTTCGAATAGGCGTCTTCAGTATAAAAATCGGAGCAATACTCGAGTACATTTCCTGTTGTATTTTTTAATCCGAAAGGATTTGTTCTTACGAATGATGACTCCTGTGTTTTTCCCATCGAATTTAACTCGTACACCACATAACTGCTGATTACGGAGGTATCTGCTCCCATAATTTTGCTGCGTAATCCTTGTTTTGATAAACGTTTTGGATCACCCGGGAAGAAATACGGGGTCTCACTACCGGCTCTGCAGGCATATTCCCATTCTGCTTCTGTCGGCAACCGGTAATGCTTTCCGGTTACTTTTGACAACCACTGGCAATAGATGCTTGCAGAGTAGTGTGTCATTGTAATCGCGGGTCGTTTTCCGCTTCCCCATCCCTGGTCCGGTATTCCGAAAGGTGGAGTCGGGCCGGTCACTGCGTCAGGAGCACTGGCATTGTGTGCGATGGTAACTTCGGGATCAGCACGTCCTTCCGACATTGTGGAGGCAAAGTAAGTCCAGAATTCATCCCAAGTCACTTCAACTTCTCCCATAAAGAAGGGGGAAACAGTTACATTACGAACAGGTCCTTCATCATTTTTGCGGTAAGCCTCGTCTTCGGGACTTCCCATTTTATAGGTTCCGCCTTTAATGGCAATCATATTAAACGAAACCGCACTGTTGGGAATAAATTCCTCAAAGTTTTCAAATTTGGTTACCGTTGCAGGAGCTGGATATATAACCTTCGATGCAGTACTGGTTACCGGTACGCCGGTCATTTGACCATGAATGTAATTCGGCAAAAAGTGACCAACATCAAGGTGACAGTTGATGCATTGAAGATTAAGTGCCTCAGCATTTTTTTCGTAGTAAAGATGGGCAGTTCCTCCTTCGGTGGAAAGTCCCTTTGAGAATAAATTCTGATGGCATTTTAAGCACGATTCATTATAGACGATCTTAACAGCATATTCAAGCGTACGTCTGTTTTCCCAGTTGAAGGATGCGCTATCCTTAAAATAATATCCGTAAACATCCTTAAGACCGGTTTTTGCTTTTACAAATAAATAAGAATTATCTTCTTTGGGCGGTAAATGGCAATCTACGCAATGTACTCTAACCCCGCTTGCATTGTAATAATGAGTCGATTTTTTCCATGCAGCATCTGCCTCGGGGTGTATATGACACGATTGACAATACTCGTCGGTTGATGTGTAATGCAAGGCCTTGTTACTCAAAATCAGTAAGCTGGTGAAAATTATCAATCCTGAAAAAAATACAAGCCAGGACCATCGGGGGAATTTAAACTTTTTGCTCATAAAAAAAGGGAAACCGTAAAATTAAAATATATTAGTTCTTTGGGGGCCAAATATAACGAATAAACGTGTATAAAGTCATTGTTTTAAATGTGGATTCATTCTTAATAACATGGAATATATTTACTTAAAGTTACATATTTCAGTTGAAAACACACGGATAAGCCAAGGAGTCAGGATGATTTTTGTATTTTTATAACGGGGGAGTTGTCCTATTGATGATGTTAAAGAAAAAGATTAATTTTCAACTGTGAAATAAGCAAATCGTCAGACCTTTTAATTCCTGTCAAAATGAAGACAACAAACTTTTTAGTTATTTTTCTGATCGTATTGTTAAGTACCTCCTGCAGCCAACAAATGGATAACCGGCCAAAAGCCGATTTTGTCCCGGACTGGAAAACACAGCTCGATAATCAACTCCAGTTGATGGGCCACCGTAATTGGATTTTAGTTGTCGATAAAGCCTTCCCGCAGCAAAATGCCGCAGGTATTGTTACCATCAATACGGGCGAAGCATTATTGCCTGTTTTGCAGCACACGATAAAGCAAATTAATCAGTCATCACATGTAAAACCTATTATTTTTACGGATGCTGAGCTAAATTTTATCACGGAAAAGCAGGTTCCGGAAATTGAAAAATTTAAAACTGATTTATTCGGGATAATACCAAAGGAACAGACACAGACGATGCTGCATGATTCAGTTTTTGTCCGGATCGCAAAGGCATCGGAGTTATTCAGGGTAGTTGTGTTAAAAACAGATCAGGTAATTCCTTATTCTTCCGTATTCCTGCAGCTCGATTGCAAATACTGGACCGGTGAAAATGAAGAACTGCTTAGAGAATCAATGCGAAATACCAATATAAAATAGATGCAATCTTTATAACGACATTAAAATCAAGGCAAATGTTAAAAAAATCGCTTAAAATCCTAAGGAAATCGCTGTTGTTGATTGTTCTGGTTTCGGTTAATGCTAATCAATTGAAGTCCCAGGATCAGCATCTTACCTGGACAAAACAGGCAGCCGGAGTTTGGCGGGCGAAGGCCGGAAATCCGGAAGCAGTAAATTTCACAACTATTTCGGGCGTGAGTCCAAAGTTGAATGCCCTCAATGCGATGAAGGATGTGGGGTTCCCGCTTGCAGAGAATGAAATCAAGGCAATAGTATTTGACGGGAAAACTTATCTTCAGTTTCCGCTCGACACACTTGAAAAAGTGTTTGGTCTCGGTCTAAATTTTAAAACGGTGGAGCAACGCGGCCGGATTCTGCGGCTGCATGTCGATCATTACGGCGGTGAAGACAATGGGCGAACTCATGCGCCGGTTCCATTTTATGTTTCATCAAAAGGATATGGCGTCTTCATCAACTCAGCCCGGTATATTGATGTTTGGGCCGGCACTGCCATTCCAAAAGACAGCAAAGTACCCATGATTGCCCGTGACCGGAATACCGATAAAAAGTGGACTTCACAACCTTATTCAGACAATGTATCTTTTCTCATTCCTGCCGAAGGCGTTGAGATCATGATCTTTGGCGGACCGACGGCCCTTGATGCCGTGAGTCGTTTTAATCTTTTTAATGGCGGCGGTTGTTTGCCTCCGAGATGGGGACTTGGTTTCTGGCACCGGACGCCCACGCTGTACAGTGATCAGAAAGTTTTGGATGAGATCGCTGAGTTTAAGAAACATCAGTTTCCGCTGTCAGTAATCGGACTGGAACCGGGATGGCAAAGCAAATCCTATCCCTGTACTTATGAATGGGATCCGGGTCGTTTCCCTGAACCGGCGAAATTTATCGCGCAGTTGAAAGCACAAGGTATTCAGACTAATCTGTGGATTAACCCTTACATCTCGCCCGAATCTCAATTGATTAAAAAACTAAAGCCGTACACCGCATCACATACGGTCTGGAATGGTTTTGTTCCCGATTACGGGTTACCCCAGGTTAACACCATCATTGGCGATCATATGAAAAAATACCAGCTCGACCTGGGTGTGAGTGGTTTCAAAATGGATGAAAATGATGGTTACGATAAATGGCTCTGGCCCGATGTAACACTTTTCCCTTCGAAAATTCCTGCCGAACAGATGCGCCAGCTTTATGGTGTGATGATGCAGAAAATGACAGCCAAGCTTTACCGCGAACAAAACCGGCGGACTTACGGTTTGGTACGTGCTTCAAATGCAGGAAGTGTTTCTTTCCCTTATGTTATTTATAACGACTATTACAGCCACCGCGATTTTATTACAGCTTTGATTAATAGTTCGTTCATTGGAGTGTTGTGGACCCCCGAAGTAAGGGGTTCGAAAACTGCTGAGGAGTGGTTGCGGCGGATGCAGACCGTTTGCTTTTCACCGCTGGCTATGCTTAATGCATGGTCGGACGGCACCAAACCATGGTCATTTCCTGAAGTTGAAAAACAGGTCTCTGACGTGGCCAACCTTCGCATGCAACTTATACCTTATATCTATACCTGCTTTGCCGAATATGCATTTTATGGAAGACCACCCATGCGTGCAATGAATCTCGTGGAAGGGTTCAATACAACTGATGAAAAAATTGAGGGTCAGCTTAGCTCCACAGAAAATCCGTATGCTCAGGCGACAAGAAAGGAGATGAAGGATCAGTTTATGGTGGGCGACAATATATTGGTGGCACCCATATTTGCCGGAGAAACAACCCGAAAGATTATTCTTCCGAAAGAAAAATGGTACGATTTTTACACAGGCAAACTTGCAGGCGAGGCCGAAGTAATCAATGTATCACCGGGTCTGGATATTATTCCTGTTTATGTGAAAGATGGCGGAATTATCCCAATGTACGAATCGGCCCAGGCTTCAATTAAAGCAGGGGAGAAGAACAACCTGGTCATCCGCTATTACGGAAATAAAAAAGAAGCCAGCTATAAATTGTATGATGACGACGGTGAAACGTTTGATTATGAGAAAGGTGATTTTTCATGGCGTGAAATAAAAATTGTTGCCGGAAAAGATGGCGCATTGAATGGCACTGTTTCAAAAGCTGAAAAATCAAAACCCGATAATCTCGGTGTAGTGAAATTTCAATGGATGACAAAGGGACTGTAATAATATAACTTGTTTATTTCAAAATATATTATTATCTTTACCTCATGGAAAATATAAAATTAATATCCGAGCGCAACAAATTATTATCGCCCCTGTTGGATGAAAAATCAAGAAGGCTTTATGCTGCAGCAGAATCAAAAGTAATTGGACGCGGCGGTATCGCAATTGTGGCCAAAGCAACCGGAGTTTCACGAACCACCATATCTGCCGGCCTAAAAGAGTTACAAAAGGCTGATAGTATTGACACAACTAGAATTAGAAAACAAGGTGGTGGAAGAAAGAAGGCTACAACAAAATTGCCGGAAATAAAAAAGGAACTTGCCAAATTGATAGAACCAGCTCTACGTGGAGAACCTGATTCATCGTTGTTGTGG
>JBBRGI010000105.1:0-11095 GCA_038240855.1 Bacteroidales bacterium
CAGTAAATCCCATCCCGAATGCCCCCACAATCGGTACAATTATCCAGCCTGATTGTGATACTTCAACCGGAAGTGTTGCCCTTGGCGGCTTACCCGCTTCGGGCGAATGGACCGTAATTGAATCTGTCGGTTTGTCAACAATTACCGGAACCGGACCAACAGCAACATTTAGTGGGCTGGGTTCTGCCAACTATAATTTTACAGTAACCTCTGGGGCAGGTTGTACGTCTTTGGCGTCTGACAACGTAGTGATCAACCCACAGCCTGCCACACCGGTTATAACTTTAGGAGCAATTACCAATCCGACTACATGCGGCGGTAATGGAAGTATTGTGCTGAATGTAACCAATGTTACGGATGGTAATTATTCTGTTTCTCATAGTACAGGTAGTTTTTCAGGAGTTGCAATTGCGTCGGGAAGAGCAACGATAACGGCTCCGGCAGGCACATATACTGATCTTCTAGTTACCGCAAACGGATGTACCTCTGATTTAGGAATCAATGCAAGTCTGACTGATCCTGCCACACCGGTCATAACCCTGGGGGCAATTACCAATCCTGCGAGATGCGGCGGTAATGGAAGTATTGTACTGAACTTTACTAATGTACCGGATGGCAGTTATTCTGTTTTCCATAGTACAGGTAGTTTTTCAGGAGTTGTGATTGCTTCGGGAAGAGCAACGATGCCAATACCCGAAGGGAACTATACTAATTTGCAGCTTTCAGCCAACGGATGCCCTTCAAATAAAGGAATCAGTGTCACAATCTCCGGTTTTGACTGTTATCCGACTGCTGTAAATGACACTATATCAACTCCTGAAAATACTCTCGTAATCCGGAATGTAATAACAAATGATATTGAGCCGTCCGGCATGCCACTATCTGTATCACAGTTCGTTATCGCAGGATCGCCCTGTTCTTCAGGAACAACTTCCCTGATATCTGGTATTGGCTCACTGACTATTACCACAGCCGGTATTTGCACCTTTATTCCGGCAGCTAATTTTCACGGATCTGTACCTACTACTTATTACATAATATCCAATGGATTAAAATCCGATACAGCGATAGTCAATATTTCTGTTTTATCCGTTAATGATCCGCCTGTTGCAAACGATGATCATATTACAATTATTGAAGATACCCAGGCTAATGGAAATGTCTTACTAAATGATAGTGATGTTGAAAATAATACCTTATCAGTAACCCGGCTTATGATTCAAGGGGATGCAATGGCATACGCTGCAGGCAATACCGCAGTCATAGTTAATGTAGGAACAATAAAGATTGACAGTAATGGACTTTATGTCTTTATTCCGGCAATTAATTATAACGGAGTAGTACCTATTATAACTTATACAATTACGGACAGCGAAGGAGGGATGACTTCAGCAACGGTACACATTTCAGTCACACCTTTAAATGATCCGCCAATAGCTGCAAATGATGCATTCAATTTACCTGAAAATACTGAATTTCAAGGAGATTTAATCGCCAACGATAGCGATCCTGATGGAGATATTATTCAGGTAACCCCTATTGCGTTGGTACCACCTCTTCACGGATCGGTTATTTTGATGCCCGATGGGAAATTTAAGTATAAACCTCTGATTGATTATATTGGCAGTGACTCGTTTGTTTATGAATTGTGCGATAATGGGATACCTTCCAAATGTACAACAGCAACTGTATCTCTTACTATTGAGAAAGATGACCAGTGTGAGATTTACGTTCCCAATTCATTTTCACCGAACGGCGACGGGATCCATGAAAATTTCAAAATAAGGTGCCTTTACAATTATGCCAATCCGGAAATCAAAATTTACAACCGCTGGGGAAATCTGATATACGCCAAAGATCATTACGGGGATATTGCCTATTGGGGCGAGCAGGATGCATGGTGGGATGGACATTCGAACAATAAACTGGATGTTTCAAATGATTATCTGCCTGTTGGAACCTATTACTATATTCTAAAATTGAATGATAATAAAGTACTTACCGGCTTTGTATTTCTGAATAAATGATATTAAAAGAGCGGCACATGATGAAAATAATAAAACGTTCGGCACTTGTCACCCTGATGGTACTCACGGCACTTATTGCCAGTGGCCAGCAGGATCCAATGCATAGTCAATATATTTTTAATCTTCAAACCGTTAATCCTGCCTATGCCGGCACCTGGAAGACCATCGGATTTATGGGTATCATTCGTCACCAGTGGGTAGGTATAGCCGGCCATCCTTCTACACAGACTTTTTCTGTTCAGTCTCCCTTAAAATCTCAAAATGTCGGAATCGGGTTTAATATCGTACATGATCAGGTTGGACTAACCAGCACAATTTCAGCTAATTTCGATTACGCATACCAGATATCCTTATCAGATCAGACTTCTTTACGTTTTGGTATAAAGGGAGGGTTTACCAATTTCAGTAACAATCTTCCTGACTATATCCAATACCCTGACGGAATTTCAGATCCGATCTTTCAGACATCTATCGACAACAAATTCATGCCAAATATCGGAGTGGGCCTGTACCTGAATTCGCCACGCTATTTTTTAAGTCTTTCATTGCCCAAAATCATTGAAAACAGCTTTCAGTCGAATGTCAACAACTTCTGTACAAAATCTGAATTACGGCATTTTTTCTTTGCCGGAGGACTGATTTTTAATCTTTCCGAATCGGTAAAATTCAAACCCACCTTTATGACTCAAACTGTAACCGGCGCGCCTTTCCTGTACGATCTTTCGGCCAACTTCCTGTTTTTCGAGAGACTCTGGCTGGGTGGAATGTATCGTTCCGGTGACGCAATAAGCGCTATGGCCCAGTGGATTATAAACAGAAACCTCAGAATAGGTTACGCCCACGATTTTACTACAACCGACTTAAAAAACTATCATCAGGGTGTACATGAGATCATGTTATCGTATGAGTTTGTAACAATAAAGCGTCTTTTTATTTCCCCACGGTATTTCTGAACAGGTTTAAATAATTTAATCTCCTCACTAACCTATGATTATGAAAATATTAACTGCCACATACCTTATCCTTCTTGTTTTAAGCCTGACGGGATATTCACAGGAGACAGATTCACGTATCTTTAATGATACAACAATCAGGATTTCCGAAATTGGGACAAATACAATCCGCAGTGATTTTGGCCCTTCAGTAGTAGGTGGCAGCCTGTATTTTACCACTTACCGTGACAAAGTGATGGAGAAAACAGACAAGAAGCTAAGAAAAAAGGCGTTCTATGATTTGTACAAAGCACATATTGACTCTAACGGCAATACAATAAGCACCCGAGAACCCATCAAAGAGTTTATCACACGATATCACGATGGCCAGGTATCCTGGTGTACAAAGACGGGAGAATTATTTGTAACACAATCTGAAAATCTCAGCGCATTACCGTTTTTACAAACATGGCGAACAGATACCGTAAGATTGCGGATCGTTATTGCTCAGGGAAACAATGGCAGATGGGATTCAATCACTGAATTTCCATTTAACAATCCTTTGTATTCGGTGGGTCATCCTGCTATTACAGAATCGGGTGATACATTAGTTTTTACAAGCAACATGCCCGGAGGTTACGGAGAAACCGATCTTTATTACTCCATCCGGAAAAATGGTAAATGGAACACTCCGGTTAATCTCGGCCAAACTTTAAATACATCCGGGAAAGAGGAATTTCCATTCATTACGGATGCTGATTCCGGCGGGTCAAACCTGCTTTTTTCATCAACCGGCAGACCGGGAAATGGTGGACTTGATTTATATTACACCAGGTTTCCTATTAACCCTGATAATCAGGTGTCGCATTTTGAAGCTCCATTGAACAGTTCTTATGATGATTATGCGATGGTTTTACCACGTCACACTGAGTTTGGTTACCTAACCTCCGATCGACCGGGAACGGGTAATGACGATATTTACAAATTTACGTTCAGGCGAATTTCAAAACCTCCGGCCAATCCTTTAAGAGAATTATATGTTTTCAATCAGAGAAGTCTGCTTCCAATATCCGGCGCAAAAGTTACTTACTGCAACACTCAATACTTTCTAACTGACACAGCGGGGAAAATCGGGTCACTGGCATTCATCGAAAATTGTGAAGTATTAACTTCCAAAATAGGGTACCCGGATACAAAAAAGCAGGTGTTTACAAAAGAATTTCCGGTGGGGGAAATCCCACGTGATACAGTCTGGCTAAATCCCGGTATCAATAAAGATATCACGTTGTCCAATATCTATTATGATCTTGATAAATGGGATATATTACCAGAGGCTGCGTATGAACTCAATCAGCTTGTTTCGTTTATGAATGAAAATCCGAACCTGACCGTTGAATTGGGATCGCATACCGATAGCCGGGCAAGTAAACAGTACAATATGCGGTTATCGCAGCGTCGTGCCGAATCGGCGGTGAATTATGTGGTCTCAAAAGGAATTGCAGCCAGCCGTATAACTGAAAAAGGCAATGGCGAATCGCAATTACTGAACAGTTGTTTTGATGGTATTGATTGTTTACCGGAAGAACACCGGCAGAACCGCAGAACGGAAATTTTTATTCCCGATTTTGGAAAATCGAAAGAGGTCAAACAGACTAAAGGAGACTACACAGATAATAAAACAGACCAGACCAAAACCAGTAAAGTTATTGCAGGGACCAATCACTAAAACAGTTAACGGAACCCGGTAATTTTTAAGGCAGAATATCAGAATTCTGATATTCTGCCTTAAATCCTGGAATTTAAAATGGTGAACCCTCATCTATTTGATTACCCGGTCTGCCAAAACCTGAAGGAGGCAATTTACTCCCTGCTCCGGCAAGGGCAAATTCATCATTCATTTTTGAGCGGTAAATCGACTCTTTCTTACCTTCTCCAAAGTCATCGGGCATAGTACCCATTGAAATCTCTTCAATGTCGCTGAATCTGGCCAGGGAAGCTTTAAATGCGAGCTGTACATCACCCACTGAACCATTCCGATGCTTCGCAATAATAATTTCAGCAATGCCAAGCAACGAATTACCATCTGCATCCTGGGTTATGCCGTAATATTCGGGGCGGTGAATAAACATTACCATATCGGCATCCTGCTCAATTGCACCCGATTCACGTAAGTCAGAAAGTTGGGGTCGTTTTCCATCGCGTGACTCAACCGATCGGTTAAGCTGTGACAGGGCAATAATCGGAACGTTAATCTCTTTGGCAATGGCTTTCAGATTTCGGGAAATGGTACTGACCTCCTGTTCACGGTTACCTTTGACATCCGATCCGGCTGTCATTAGCTGAAGGTAGTCGACAATCACAATACCAATGTCATATTGCATTTTCAATCTCCGGCATTTAGCCCTGAATTCAAAAACTGACAACGCCGGTGTATCATCAATAAAGAGGGGGGCATTTTCCAGATTTTTGATCCTGCGGTTAAAGAGTTCCCATTCCCAATCCTCGAGTTTCCCGCTTTTGATTTTTTCAGATCCAAGTTCTGTCTCAGCCGAAATAAGCCTGTTAACCAACTGCAAAGAGGACATTTCAAGCGAAAACACGGCCACCGAAACATTTTTCAGGACAGCCATGTTTCGGGCCATTGAAAGAACGAATGCAGTCTTACCCATTGCCGGACGTGCAGCAACAATCATTAAATCAGTATTTTGCCAACCCGAAGTGATCTTATCGAGTTTGGTAAATCCGGATGCAATTCCACTCAGTCCATCCGGTTTTTTAGCATTTGCCTCAATCCTTTCGATTGCTTCGCGAAGCAGCGGTTTTATGGGCTGTGACTCTTTCGAGATATTTCCTTCAGTAACCTTGAAAAGTGATGCCTCTGCATAATCGATCAGATCGTCCAGTTCCAGGGAATCATCATACGATTTCACCTGAATATCGGAGGAAATCCTTATCAACTCTCGTTGAATAAACTTCTGAGCAATAATCCGGGCATGAAATTCAATGTGCGCAGCAGATGCTACCCTACTGGTTAACTGAGTGATATAAATAGGACCTCCAACTTCATCGAGTTCCTGCCTGTTTTTCAATTCCTGGGTAACCATTAACAGGTCCACAGGCTTTTCATTAGCAACCAGGTGCTGAATAACCTTGAATATTTTTTGGTGCTCTTCCTTGTAAAAACTTTCAGCCTTAAGAATGGCAGCCACTATAACGTAGGCATCACGTTCGAGCATTAATGCCCCAAGAACAGCTTCTTCAACTTCAGGAGCTTGTGGCGGGATCTTTCCGTATTGAGCATTTAGCTGTTCAACAGACATTTTTGATTTTGTCCGGTTTCGGAAATTATTTGTTTCGGCAGGCATAACAATTGATTAGTAACAGAATATGATTAATTATACGGATATAATTAATTGTCGAAGTTTGATATTAATAAAAGATACTCAGCGGGTTTGCACCCAATATTTTTGATCTGTTCACTGAAATTAAACCCGAAAAAAGGTTTATTATTCGTGGTTCAAAAGTAACATTCAATTTCGGATTTTAAAAAGTGAATCAGCCGTGTGTATCAGATATCATTTCCCGGATCAGCCCTTTGACCGTTTTGGAAAATTAGTCAACACCTTATTAACAGAGATTACACACAATTGTGTTAAACTATTGATTGCTCCGAAACAGGGATAATTAGTGATTTTCGAGGCCAGCATTGATTATATCTGTCAATAAATCAGTCAGATTCAATCCCATGGCTTTTATTTGCTGCGGGATAAAACTGGTTTCGGTCATCCCCGGAACAGTATTTACCTCGAGAAAGTAAAACGTTTCTCCGTTCAGGATATAATCGATGCGCACAATCCCTTTACAGTTGCACAGATCGTAGATCCGGGAAGAGAGCGTCTGAACTTTCAGGGTTAATTCGTCAGAAATGCGGGCCGGGGTGATTTCATCAGCCATTCCGGGCACGTATTTTGATTCGTAATTAAAAAACTCATTCACCGGAATCACCTCCGTAACCGGTAAGACTAATTTTCGTTCGCCGGTTTTTACAACACCACAGGTAAATTCTTTCCCTTCGATAAATTGTTCAATAATTGCTTCAGGACTTTCATCCAGTGCCTTATTCACTGCCTCAACAAGATCTTCAGCCTTTTTCACTTTGGTAACGCCAAAACTGGAACCTCCGGCACTTGGTTTTACAAATAAAGGAAGACCTAATGATTCAACAATCTGCGCTGAGCTGTATTTTTCGCCGGTAAACAGGCGTACCGATAAGGCCATCGGAATACCAAAGCTTCGCAGGAAATTATTGCAGAAAAATTTATTGAAAGTCAGAGCCGATGATTGAACACCACAAGAGGAATAAGGAATTTGCAACATCTCGAAATAACCTTGCAGTAATCCATCTTCGCCGGGAGTGCCGTGAATGATAATATAGGCATAATCAAATTTGCATTTAAGGCCGTTGACCGTGAAAGAAAAATCAGACTTGTCGATATCGGCCAATTTATTTTCCCCATCAAGAACGATCCATTCTTCCCCCCTGATTCTAACAAGCCAGGAAGTGAATAATTCCAGGTCTATAGCCTTTAATACGTTTGCTCCGCTTTTGACCGACACACCGTATTCTGATGAATCACCGCCCGTGACGATCGCAATTGTTTTTTTATTCATAAGTATTCTTATTATTCTAAATCTCTGTTCGATATATAGTTGCGCCACTTATCAACGAGCTTACCCAGATTTTCGGGCAACTCTGAATCAAAAATCATTTCTTCTTTTGTCACAGGATGAATAAAGCCAAGAATTTTGGCATGAAGTGCTTGTCCTGGAATCATTGAGAAGCAATTTTCGACAAACTGCTTGTATTTCGCAAAAGTTGTCCCTTTCAGAATTTTGTCGCCACCGTAAACATCGTCGTTAAAAAGAGGATGACCAATATGTTTCATGTGAACCCTGATCTGATGAGTTCGTCCCGTTTCCAGAACGCATTCCACAAGATTAACATATCCCAGTCGTTCGATTACCCTGTAATGTGTAACCGCCGGTTTTCCGCTCAGGCCATCAGGAAAAACGGTAAAAACCTGGCGATTTTTAATACTTCGGCCTATGTTCCCTTCGATTGTGCCTTCATCTGATGCAAGATTACCCCACACCAGGGCAACATACTTGCGTTTTGTTGTTTTATTAAAGAATTGAAGCGCCAAATTCAGTTTAGCCAATTCAGTTTTAGCGACAACGAGTAATCCGGAGGTGTTTTTGTCGATGCGGTGTACTAAACCAGGCCTGGGGTCATTCCCCCCGTACAATTCGAGATCCTGGTATTTATATACCAATCCGTTCACAAGAGTTCCGCTATAATTTCCATGTCCGGGATGAACTACCAGTCCGGCGGGTTTATTGATGATCATGAGTTGTTCATCTTCATAGGCGATATTCAGCGGAATATTCTCAGGAATTATTCTTAATTCGCGTCGGGGATAGTCGAGCATGATGGTCACCTCTTCGCCAGGCTTAACCCTGTAATTCGATTTTACCGCGACACCGCGCACACAAATACTTCCGGCCTCTGCTGCAATCTGTATCCGGTTCCTCGAAGTTCCCTCAATCCGGTTGGCCAAAAATTTATCAATTCGCAATAATCCCTGGCCAGGATCAGCGATAAACCGGTAATGCTCAAATTGTTCGATTTCTTCACCGGTTTCATCCGGATCATCATCTGTTGTATTGAAGTTCTTCAAGGACCTGTTACTTTTAATTAATTATTGAATCGGAAGGTTCAGTCAAAAGTTTTAACCATACATCCACGGAAACTCCGGGGGTAACAAAATTTGTTGAATCAGCTGCCGGAATTTGTTTCCATATTAAGGCATTCAAAGTATCCTCCGTTGAAATGATTGCCGGATCATAGATGATCGCGCCGAGGCTCAATGATTTGCTTTTCAACGAATTTTGTGCGTCCTGCAAACTGAGAGAGAACAGATCAGGAATAGTTGTTTCGCCCCCAGTCATATTTTTGCCAACAACCAGGTCAATTACCGAGCCGTTATTTAATCGTGAACCCGGAGGAATCATCTGGCCATTGTGTTTCTGATCCAGGACGAGATCATTAAATTCGGAAGGCCGATACTCTATGCTCCCGAACTCGAATCCTTTGGATTCAAGGAGCACCCGGGCCTGGCGAACTGAAACATCAGTAAGCTTTGGAACTTCGACCTGCTCTGGCAGTAAGGAGGCAAGGGTTATATATATTACCCGGTTAGGTTTTATTTTATGTCCGGCAGATGGTTTTTGAAATACAGCCGTTCCAGGCTGAATTTCTTTCTGATAGACTGAATCTTCTATAATGAACCGGAGATCATGTTCATTGGCCATGGCTTCAATTTGCCTGAGGCTTAAACCCTTGAAATCAGGAGTTGGAAAATTCTCTCCCTTGTTGGTGTAAAACGAGAGAAAAAGCATCGTAATCCAAATCAATAAAACTGTCAGTAAAACAGCAAATCCAACGTGTTTGAGGAAAATTTTACTGGTGAGAAATTCTTTCAGGGGCATATAAGTTGTTTCAATATTTTATCAACGGGAACAAAATTACTCCTAAACTGCCAAACAAAAAATTGTACTGCACTTATTTTACGGGTAAATTCTGATGATGTTGTAGATGGTATCGCGCTCAGCTGGTATTTTCCCTGCTCCTTTGATCAGGGCAATCAATTCCTCAGTCGATGCCGATGGATTTTGTTCCTCCGAACCTGCCATGGAATATATCTTCGTTGAATCGTCAATGGTACCATCGAGATCATCTACGCCAAAGGCGAGCGAAAGCTGGGAGACCTGTTTCCCGATCATGGGCCAGTAAGCTTTCAGATGAGGAATATTGTCAAGGAATATTCTGGAAACCGCATAATTCCTTAAATCAGAGATAGTTGAAGACTCTGTAATATACGAAAATGAGTTATTATAATGCTTGAATTTCAGCGGAATAAATGCATTAAATCCATTTGTTTGGTCCTGTAATGTACGCAGGCGTTCCATGTGGTCAATCCGGTGATCAAAGTTTTCGAGCAAACCATAAAGCATCGTGGCGTTGGTGGGAATCGAAAGTTCGTGAGCAATCTTGTGAATCCGAAGCCATTCGTCTGAGCTGGTTTTATCCGGACATATTTTCTTTCTGACCTGTTCGTCAAAAATTTCTGCTCCCCCACCCGGCATTGAACCAAGGCCGGCAGCTTTGAGGAGCTGAAGCCCTGCATCGATTGTTAAGCCGGCTTTGCGGCACATCGAATCGATCTCAACTGCTGTAAACGCTTTGATGTGAATATCAGGAATACATTCCCTGACGGCGCTGATCATGTCGGCATAAAAATAGACATCCCTGTCGGGATGAACGCCTCCCACGATATGTACTTCGGTTGCACCCGATTCTTTATATGATGATGCTTTTTCGATGATATCTTCAATGCTAAACTCCCAGCAACCCTCTTCACCTTTACGCCTGCGATAGGAACAGAAAGCGCAATGGTTGACACAGATATTGGTGGGTTCGATATGAAAATTACGATTGAAAAACACATGGTTATCGCTGGTTCGCCGGGAAACAGCTTCTGCCAGCAGAGATAATAAAGGCAAAGTTGCTTCATTATAGAGCAAAACTCCATCTGAAGGAGTTATGCGTTCGTTTGAGATCACTTTTTCTGCTACGCGAAACAGCGGTGGTGCGATCCCTGCCAGTTGCATTAATGACAAAACAGAGTTTTCCATACCCGGATAGTTTTAAAAATGCTGTAAGCGCAATATCAAAATCAAAGTGGATTTAAGGTAATCCGGTTAAACACAAAAGGTAAAGAACACCGTTCTTTACCTTTTGCTTAAGATTGTTGAACAACAATCATTTATCTCTTATGCTGCGGTTCATCCGAGACGCTAAGTTTTTTACGTCCTTTGGCACGACGCGCTTTAATTACCTTGCGACCGTTAGCGGTAGACATTCTTTCACGGAATCCGTGTTTGTTTCTCCTCTTTCTATTCGATGGTTGAAATGTTCTTTTCATCTCGGAAAAAATATTTTATTAATTAAACTGTTTCTTCTATATTTTGGAGTGCAAAACTACGTCTTTTTTCCTTTATTGCAAAACAATTACC
>JBBRGI010000106.1:0-11040 GCA_038240855.1 Bacteroidales bacterium
GTATTATGATCAAATCCGGTTGCATTTTTAAACGAATCAAAACTATGGCAAGTGTTGCAATTTGGTGACATTTTCCCCTGGTGAAAATCGTCATGGCACGAAAGACATGCTTTATCCAATCCCAAATATGTAGTCGTTCTCTTTTTTAAGTCGGCATCTTTAATAAAGGAAGGTTTGTGACAGGCTTTACAATTGCATGCTTTACAATCTTCGCGCAAATGTGCTCCTTTTAACTCAAAACCTGTTTTTGAATGATTAAAGGTCGTCTTGTCGAATTTGACAATCTGAAAATTACGACCGTGGTGGTCATTATGACAAACATAACATTCTCTTTCTGCAACTTCAAATGAGGCGTGTAATCCTTTCTTGCTAACAATAAGCAGATTGATCTCTTTGTGGCAATTCAGGCATTTCGCCCTGGTTACTTTGTTTCCCACATCATGACATTTGGTGCAATTGCTCAAACCCTCCAGACTGCCATGTGCTTTGCTTAGTTCTCCCGGCGATATCTGGGCATATGTATTGTACCCTCCAAAAAGGAAGATTAAAAATAAAATATATAAATGGGCCAATTTCATCAAGAATACTTTAAATCAATCATATATGCTGATGTAAATACTTTTAATAACAAGTGATTACATACTTAACTTAAGTGATTACCTGCCTGTTTGTGTTCTAAACAGCCTCTATCTGTGTTTTAAAATAGCTACTCCGTATTTGGTAGTAATCTCTATCCCGATTTTTTTTAAAAACTGAGTTGGAAGCTCTCCACCGGCAAAAATGTAGATTAAATCATTTGCCATTTTTAATACCTCTTTAGAATTATTCTCAGTATAGCATATCACGTCAGGTTCGATTGAGACAATATTTGAACTTAGTTTTACATCAACCAACCCACTTTTAATTGCGTCACTTATTCTTTGTGCATTCATCGGTTTAATCCTGTTAAAAGCATTACTTCGGTACGAAATGGTTACCTTGTTCTGGTCAGCCAAAAGTAAAGCGGATTCTATGGCAGAATCTCCTCCACCGACAATAACGACATTTTTATTTGTGATTAATTCGGGTTCCAAAAGCCGGTACGCTACTTTCCCGGAGTTTTCGCCCGGGACGTTCAGTTTACGTGGAGTTCCATTTCTGCCAATGGCTAATAATACAGCTTTGGTAGTATAATGATCACCTTTCAGCGTTTCGACATTAAATAGATCACCTTCACGGGTAATGGCCTCAACTTTTGAATTCTCCTGGATGGTAATACCATTTTTTGTCAGCACGTTATTCCATAATTCAAGCAATTCCGCCTTCGAGGTTTCCTTCAAATTAACCTTGCCATAAAGGGGCAACTCCATTGGAGCGGTCATCACAATTTTGGCGCGTGGATAAGTAAAAACAGCGCCTCCCAATGTGTCCTGATCCAAGGTTAAAACATTTAAATTGAGTACTTTGGCAGTAAGTGTAGCTGAAATACCGGCAGGACCCGAACCCACAACAATTAAATCATAATCAGACTTACCTTCTTTTATTAGGGTCTTCGCAATATTTTCTACGGCTTCACGCCCCTGAGTAACAGCGTTTCTGATCAACCCCATTCCCCCCAACTCACCGGCAATAAAAATACCTGGTACATTCGTCTCGAAATTGGGGTTGATATGAGGCAAATCGACACCTCGTTTTTCGGTGCCAATGTACAATGAAATTGCTTCTACGGGGCAAGCCCTGAAGCAGGCACTATGACCAATGCAATGTGATGCGTTAATTATAGTCGCCTTTCCATTCCTGATTCCCAAAATGTCTTTCTCGGGGCAAGCCTTAATACAAGCACCACTTTTGATGCATCTGTTCTGGTCTACTATCGGATACAACGACACAGGTTCATGCACTCCGTCTGCTTTTGCCTGCTGTATTTTTTCACCTACTTCTTTTGACTCCCGTCTTTGCTTGCTAATGTAAATAAACAAAATTACAAGCGTGATGAGAATTGCTCCACCATAAATGACAATCTCTTCTATAATTACTTCCATAATATTAAAATATCCATTTATAACCAAAAGTAAGTGCAACAGTTACATGTATGACCATCACAATTAACATGATTAGTGCAAATGGTAAATGTGCAACATGCCATAATTTGAATATATTTTGCATCATAGCCAGCCGTTTGATGCGTTTAACTAAACTTTTCTGACTTTTAATCAATTGTTTAACCTTTTTATATTCTTGCACATTGAGGTGTTTTGACTTTAGTCCCGAATCTATATTCGATGAACGATCCATCTGGAATTCTGAAATATCAATGTTGTATTTATTCTTCAACTCTGCGCCAAGTTCATTTTTCATATCCTGCACCTCCTGCAGACTTAATTCGCGCCCTTCGATTGACCGGGGTATCTGAAGATAAATAAACCGGCCAATTACACCACTTGCCACTACAATAACAAGGCTCCAGAAACTAATAGATACTATTCCTCCAAATTTAAATGAGGTGTGGTATAGTATTAAAACAGGACCTAATGTGCACAAAAAAATATGAAACTCGAGCCAGTATTTCAAAACCCCCACACGTGAAAAGATAAGGAATCTTTTACGCGCCATATATGAGAACACCCCGAAAAGTATAAGCAAAGTGCCTGTAATTCCCAAACCATGTCCTAATAACCCGCTGGGCTTCAGAAATGCATAGTCAGGGTGAAAATATCGCTCTTCTATCGGAAGGTTGTAAAATGAAAACCCAGTAAAACCCAGTATAATACCCGCCGCAAAGACCACAAATGCAAAAAATGTTAAATATAGCCGATGTACAAATCTTGTCATTAATTTCACTTTTTGTTTTTTGGAAAATGGGCGTACAAACGATAATGAATTTAACTAATGATTTTAACTTACCCATCCGGAGATTTAACCTGATTTTTAAACAATCCTTGGGTCGAATGTAGGTAATTATCTATTTGTATCAATAGATGTAGTACAAGGCCCCGATAATTTAAATTCAATCTTAATATGAAGCTGTGATTTTATATTGATTATTTAATATAAATAATATCGTTTTGCCTTTGATCTGAATGCCGCAATATCTTTATCCCAGATTTGGCGGATCGACTCAACCTCAAATGTTTTTGTGAATTCGATTCGGATTTTATCTGTCCCGCATACCTTGTCAAACATATTGAGCCGCGATTTTGCGCATAATTCAAAAACATTTTTTGCAGGCCAGAGTTTATGGCATTCCTGCAGAACATAGAATTGAACCATCGATAATTCTGCCTTCCTGTAGTCGGTAATATATACCTGGATACCATGAACAACACTATCCTTCGATACACTGTAATACGGGGTAAAGTGGATGGGGCGGAACAGGAATCCGGGAAGCTTCAGTGCGTTCATATTATTTGCCAGACTGTCGGCATTAATCCATCCGGCAGCGAAGAGTTGAAACGGCAGGGTATATCCAACACCGATATTCATCACATAAAGTTCACCCAGAATTCCGGAGACAGGATAAAATTCCGGAGAATATCCGTGTGGGATATGTGGCGACGAAGGAACCCAGGGCAGCCCGGTCTGATCGAAGCTCATTTTCCGTTTCCATCCTTTCATCCCGATCACCGTAAGTTTGCATTTGATCTTATTCGCAAGCAAACCTTCATCATTTAAATAGGTAGCAAGTTCGCCTACGGTAAGTCCATGGATATAGGGAATTGGAAACTGGCTTACAAATGAGATGAATGCCGGCTCAGTCAGACAACCTTCCATCTTTTCACCTCCGACAGGATTTGGTCTGTCGAGAACGACGAATTCGATATTATTCTCGGCCGCTGCCTCCATGGCCAGTCCCATTGAACTGATGTAGGTGTACGATCGTGAGCCTATGTCCTGAATATCATACACAAGAACATCAATATCCTTCAGCATTTCAGGCGTTGGTTTGCGGGTTTTTCCATAGATGCTGTAAACGGTTAATCCGGTTTCAGGATCTTTAAAATTCGAAACCAGCGCTCCCGCCGTGTAATCACCTCTGACACCATGTTCCGGACCGTACAGGGCAACCAGTTTAATTGCATCGGAATGAAAAAACAAATCGACAGTAGACTGAAGATTCCGGTCAACTCCGGTTGGATTGGTGATTAATCCCACACGTTTCCCTTTGATAGGAGCAAAATTCATCTCTTTTAATACCTCCAACCCTGTTTTTACTTTCCGTGCTGAAAGAGAAGTTGTAAATAAAGTGAAAATAGATATAAACAGAAGAATTTTTTTAAGATTAAGAATCATAAGATTTATGGATTAAAATTGTTTAAGATCGGATCGGAATGTTTACTTTTAAAACTTGTATTACAACAATCGTAAAGGTAAATAAAGAGTTCAATATATGAAGCAAATTACAGCGTGTTTATCAGTGATTCTTTTTTTCGCTGTTTTGAGTTGTCAGCGAAAGCCCGCAACCCGGACACTCAATGCTATCGAATCAGCTTTTGAACAGGGTCAGTTAACCAATGTCGCCCAATGGGCCGACTCTGTGTTGCAAAATGGGAAAACCGATTCGCTGAATACTGCAAAACTGGTATATTTAAAGGATATGGCCTTGCGGATCATATCCGATTTTACACTGACTGAATCAGCCATTCAAGCCAGGCTGGCGAAGGAATTTGGGGATAAAATTCAGTCGGACAAGGAATTGTGGGAAAAAATTAACTGGCTTGAATTCAGGATTATAGACGGTGAAAAGCGTTATTTTAAACGGGCAGTTTCGAATCTGAAACTCATACTCAAGAGTAAACAAAACGAGATACAGGAAACAGACTCCTTCCATTTGTTTCGTTTAATGCATGCCAGGAAAGTGATTGCTGCGGCATCAGACGGAAAACCAGTAATTCCGGTTAAAATAAAATTGACCTACAGGCTTAGTGTCGATGCCGATGCGGTTCCTGATGGGGAAATTGTGAGATGCTGGCTGCCCTATCCGCGTGAAATACATAATCGTCAGAGAGAGGTAACTCTTCTGAATACAATTCCGGAAAACCATTTTATCGCCCCTGATACTGTCACTCAGCGGTCGGTGTATCTTGAGCAAAGAGCTTCAAAAGGGAAACCAGTTGTTTTTGAAATGCAGATTAGTTACTTGTCTCTGGCGCAATATTTTGATTTAAGTCAATCCAAAATCTTATCCTACGACACGACCTCTGTGAACTATAAAAAATATACAGCCGAACAATATCCGCAAATCGTATTTTCAAAAGAAATTAAACAATTGTCTGACAGCATTGTGGAGGGTGAAACTGACCCTGCCGCAATTGTGAGAAAACTCTATTACTGGATTAACGACCATATTATATGGACGGGGGCGCTTGAGTATTCAATTATGCCTCAGATACCCGAATATGTTTTGAAGAATCGTCGCGGGGATTGTGGTATGCAAGTTCTGCTTTTTATGAGTATGGCCCGATACCAGGGAATTCCGGTCAAGTGGCAGAGTGGCTTTATGATGCACCCCGGGGAAGTCAACCTCCACGATTGGTGCGAGGTTTACTACGAAGGTCCGGGATGGGTACCGCTTGATATGTCGTTCCATCTTCAGAATTCGGATGACAGACGTGAAAAAGAATATTATGTGAGTGGGATTGATGTCTACCGGTTGATTGTAAATGATGCCATAAGTAGTCAGTTTGTGCCTGAAAAGAGATTTGCCCGGAGCGAACCATATGATTTTCAGCGCGGAGAAGTGGAGTGGCGCGGCGGTAACCTCTATTTTAATCAATGGGATTATCATATGGAGGTAGATTATCAAAATCAATAATCGTCGGCCACTTAACTGATTTCTAATCGTTTTGATGGTTGAAATTGTTTATTGTCCGAACTTTTCCAGAGGGGAACTCTACTCAAATTGCCAATGAATCCGCAGGATTTAATATATTTGGGGAACATTGGATTATCAATGCCTGTTATAAAAACATTTAATGGTATTTAATCTCAATTGAATAAATACTACTTTTGTACATATGAAGATGTCATACAAGAAACAATTTTCCGTTTTTATGAAAATTATCAGCCGGCTTTTAATTATTTCCCTGGTATTTTTGTTTGGTTGTCGCCCGAATACGGTTGAACAGTTGCAAAAAGAAATCTATGGCATCTCGCAAAAATGGGTTCCCGATAAACGTGTAGGTATGAGTAATCTCACCCTGGTAAAAGGGAGTGGAAAGGAAATGGTATTGAAAGGGGAAACACTATTTCCAGGAGCAAAAGAGGAGGTACTCAAATTGCTTGAAAGTAAAGGTATTACTGTTATTGACAGTGTCGTAATGCTTCCTGATACTCTTCAGCTTGAAAAGAACTGGGGGTTGATCTCAGTAAGTGTCGCCAATCTGAGAAGCAAGCCCGGCCATGCGGCAGAGTTGGTTTCCCAGGCAATCATGGGTACGCCGGTTCGTATCCTGAAGGAGAATCATGGATGGGTTTTAATTCAATCACCCGATATGTACATCTCCTGGACGAATCAATCATCCGTGTACCCGATGAGCCGAACGGAGATCAGTGACTGGCGCAAGGCAGACAGGATCATGTTTACCGAAAGTTACGGCACCGTTTATGAGGATAATAATCAATCCAGGGTGATGAGCGATCTGGTTGCAGGTGTTGTAGTTGTTAAAAAATCGGAAACACAAAATCTACTTTTTGTCAGCCTTCCTGATGGGAGAGAGGGATATGTTTCAAATAAAAACTGGCTGAATTTTAACCAGTGGAAGGATACGGTTTCTCTTGTTCGTGAAAATTTAATTTTCACAGGCGAACGGTTTATGGGATTTCCCTATATGTGGGGAGGAACTTCTTCAAAAGCAATGGATTGCAGCGGTTTTGTGAAAACGGTCTGCTTTCTGAATGGTGTAATACTCGAAAGGGATGCCTCACAACAAATCAACCATGGTATTAAGATAGATTTGACTTCGGGTTGGGACAGTCTGCAGCCAGGTGATTTACTCTATTTTGGATCGAAACAACCTTATCGTGTTATCCATACCGGCATTTATATTGGCGACAGCGAGGTTATAAATGCCTCATCCACTGTGCAGACAGGCAGTCTCGATAAGAACAGGAAAAATTTCAGCAGCTACCTTAGTTCCACTTTAATCGGAGCACGAAGAATTATTGGACTCGCGCCTGAACGAGGTTATCTGCCCATAAGGCTGCACAATTGGTATTAATTCAACTTAACAATTGAGAGATGAATAACAGACGTAATTTTTTAAAATACAGCGGACTTACTGCCGGTTCCTTACTTCTTGCAACCTCTGCTTCCGCCACGAAGAATATCCCATCTTTCAAAAAAAAGCGAGGGAAGCCCGGGGCAATGAAACTTAGTTTCCGTCCTTATGATCTTCAGCTCAGGCATGTATTTACTATTGCCAACAGCTCAAGAACTACCACACCTGTAATGCTGACCGAAATTGAATTCGATGGCCTTATCGGATATGGTGAAGCGAGTATGCCACCTTACCTCGGCGAGAGTCATAAATCGGCAGCCGAATTCCTTGCAAAGGTCGACCTTTCATCTTTCAGCGATCCTTTTAACCTTGAAGATATCGTTGAGTATATCGACAGCCTGGCTGCGGGGAATTACGCTGCAAAAGCTGCAGTGGATATCGCATTACACGATCTGGTAGGAAAAATCGTGCAACAACCATGGCATAAGCTCTGGGGACTGAATGCTGCCAAAACACCCAACACGAGTTTTACAATCGGAATCGATACCCCCGAAGTGGTCAAAGCAAAAGTTAAAGAAGCCGATATTTATAAAATCTTGAAAGTCAAACTTGGACGTGAAAATGACAAGGAGATGATCCGGACCATCCGGTCGGTTACAGGTACACCAATCTGTGTCGATGTTAATCAGGGCTGGAATGACAGGCAAATGGCACTTGATATGATTCATTGGCTCGCGACTCAAGGTGTCGTTTTTGTTGAACAGCCGATGAGTAAACTTGCTGTGGATGACCTTGCCTGGCTCACTCAAAATAGCCCGCTTCCAATTATTGCTGATGAAGCAGTTCAGACGGTAGCCGATGTGGCTTCCTTGGATAAGGTCTACTCAGGTATAAATATTAAATTAATGAAGTGTGGCGGAATGCGCAATGCCAGTAAAATGGCGAATATAGCCAAGGCTTTGGGAATGAAGGTTATGATTGGATGTATGACCGAAACTTCATGTGCAATCTCAGCGGCAGCACAATTATCGCCACTGGCTGATTGGGCCGACCTCGATGGAAACTTACTGATCAGTAACGATATTTACGAAGGAGTTAAAGTAATTGACGGGAAAGTAATCTTATCGGACTTACCCGGTATTGGTATTAGGTTAAAGTAATATTTATTTGAAGTCAAAATCCTGAAATAGTTTAATATCCGAAACTTTCTATTTCCATCACATTTAATCATTCTAATGAAGAAATTTATTTCGCTGATACTCCTGATTTTTATTGGTCAGGCGGGCTTTGGGCAAAAACTCACCTTTGCACTGCTCACCGATTTGCATGTTAATCCAAACTCGGCCTCTGACACCGCTGTGCATGAGATTGTAAGCGAAATAAACAAGGATGAATATGATTTTGTGATCGTAAGTGGCGATATATCCAATGCGGGTTCCAATGCTGAACTTGAGGCCGTAAAAAATGCGCTTTCAAAATTGAATAAGCCCTATTACGTTATTCCCGGGAACCACGAGACAAACTGGTCGGAATCAGCCGGACTGCAGTTTAACCGTCTGTTTGGTAATGACCGGTTTTTATTCAGGAAGAACGGCTTTTTAATGGTTGGAATGAACACAGGTCCGTTTATGAAAATGGGCGACGGGCTCGTAAAGCAGGAGGATCTGCGGTGGTTAAGCCGGGAGTTGAAAAAAAGTAAAGCAGCTAACGAAATTCTTGTTGCATTTGCCCACTACCCGTTAGCAGAAGGGTTGAATAACTGGAATGAGGTAACCGATATCCTGAAAGAAAACAATTGCATCGTCTCTTTCTGCGGCCATGGTCACCGGCTGGCTCTTTTTAACTTCGACGGCATACCGGGAATCATGGGACGTGCAATGATGATGCGAAACAGTAAGCTTCCCGGTTATAATATTGTTGAAATACGGAATGATTCCATATATGTGGCTGAAAAAGAATTGGGTAAAGATAAAAGTGGGGGAGGTATAAGTCTGAATTACCAAAAACCTGTATCAATTGCTTCCTTGCCTGTATCCATAAAACCGGATTTTAAAATGAATCAGGAATATCCTTCAGTTGAAGTTGGTTTTAATCTCCAGGATACTGCTTCTGTTTTCTGTGGTCCTTGTATTGCAGGCGGGAAATCGATGATTTATGCAAATTCGGTCGGCACGATAAAGTCACTTCGGATAAAATCGCGGAGGGTAAACTGGGAACAGCATATTCAGGGTCCTTCGTATTCCACACCGGTCAGGGGTGAAAAAGTCATTGTCGTGGGAACGGTGGATGGAAAAATCATCGGTTATAATCTGAAAAATGGTAAAGAGTTATGGAAAGTTGAAGTCGGAACACCCGTTTTAGCCGAAGGTATCGTCGAAGATGATCAGCTCTATATTGGTGGAGGATCTACCGCCTTCTATAAAATTGATATGAATAGCGGAAAGGTGATCTGGAAGTTTGAAGGTATAGCGGGTCTTGTCCAGGGTCAGCCCGCTTTGGCCGGTCAACAGGTTGTGTTTGGCGCCTGGGATCGTCATCTTTATTGCCTTGATAAAACAACTGGCAATTTGTTATGGAAATGGAATAACAGTAAACCTCATCTGCTTTATTCTCCGGGAAATATTGTGCCGGCCATCGCCAACGGAAAGGTTTTTCTGGTTGCACCCGACAGATGTATGACAGCGCTCGATCTGACCACCGGAAAACAACTATGGAGGGAATGTACTCACCAGGTGCGTGAATCGATGGGAATTAGTCCTGACAAGAGCGAGGTATACGCCAAATTGATGAACGATTCGTTAATTTCGGTTTCCACAGTCACGGATGAATTTAAGCTTAACTGGTCGGTGAATGCAGGTTTTGGTTACGAACACAACCCTTGCGCCGTACTTGCGGTGGACAACCAGGTTTACATCGGCACACGCGAAGGAGTGGTTATTTCCATCGATCCTCTTGACAGGAAAGTCAATTGGAAATATAAAGCCGGAACTTCTTCGATCAATAAGTTGGTTGACAATGGTAAGGAAATGATTTTTGTCACCCTTTCGGAAGGGAAAATAATTTCTTTAAAAAAATAATTAATAAAAAGATATTCCGTTTGTTTCTTAAACTATCCAATGATAAAAAAAACATTTTACCTCATCCTGATGGTTTTTCCGCTTGTTTTTGCTGCATTTACCTCGTGTGGCCTGCAAAAGCCAAAAGCTGGAACTGTTTCTGCATCAGCAACTGCCATCAGGCCGGGCGCCGAATTAATTGATAACTACCTTCCGCTACTTCAGGGGAAAAGGATCGGAGTCGTTGCCAATCCTACCTCGGTAATCGGTAAAATCTCGCTAATCGATAGTTTGAAGCAGTTGGGAGTCAACATTGTAAAAGTATTCGGGCCTGAGCATGGTTTCAGAGGAACTGCAAGTGCAGGTGCAGTGGTGGGTGATACCATTGACAGCAAAACAGGAATTCCCGAAATATCTCTCTATGGAAAAAAAAGTAAGCCATCGAAAGAAGATCTTGCTGATGTAGACCTTATGATTTTTGATATTCAGGATGTTGGCGCACGGTTTTACACTTACATCAATCTTCTCGCCCGGGTGATGGAAGCGTGTGCTGAAAATAACAGGGAACTGCTTATCCTGGACCGGCCAAATCCTAACGGCTGTTGTGTTGACGGACCAATTCTCGATATGAAACTGAAATCGGGAATAGGAATGTTTCCTATTCCTATTGCCCATGGAATGACCATTGGCGAACTTGCCGGCATGTATAATGGCGAAGGATGGCTGGCCAATAAAGCGAAATGTAAAATTACGGTGATAAAGGTGGCCAATTATTCGCACGATATGGA
>JBBRGI010000107.1:0-10771 GCA_038240855.1 Bacteroidales bacterium
TGAAAATCCTTATGAGGATGTCACCTATCGCATTAGTGCCAATGAATTGCGAGTTGCTATGGGCAGCGATGTGGTAGTTACAGGTGCCTCAGTTTCGGATGATTATAAAATTGAGAAAGATACTGATGGAACGTGGCTGAATGAATATGGAATGAAGATGAGGCAAGGCGATATTTATGTTGAAGTCCTCGAATATCCATTGGCAAGAGCAGAAACAAAAGCGGATGTTGATGCTTTCCGGTTTCCTGATCCTGATGCGCCGGGTCGTTTCAGGGATGCGGAGGCATTGGTAAAAAAATACAAAAACGACTACCTGATTATCGGAGATATTGAGGTCACTGTTTTTTCACTTGCTCATCAATTGGCCGGGATGGAAAAATTATTGGTTGATATGATGATGGAAACCGAATATGTGGTGCCATTATTTGAAGCCTGTGCCGAATATCAGACTCAGATCGGATTACGGCTTATCGAAAAAGGAGTGGATGCCATCTGGTTTGGCGACGATTTCGGAACCCAGGTCAGTCTGATCATGGCTCCTGAAACATTCAGGGAACAATTGAAACCTATTTATAAACGAATGGTTGACCGGTTTAAATATGCAAAGCCCGACATAATTCCTATTTTGCATTGCGATGGTGCAGTGGCCGAGCTGCTTGACGATATCCGCGAAATCGGTTTTGAAGTTTTTAATCCTGTGCAGCCGGGTGTTCCCGGACATCTTCCCCGGGACATGAAAGATCGTTTTGGCGGTAATTTTGCTTTCTGGGGAGCTATCGATCAGCAGGATCTTTTGCCGAATGGAACCGATGAAGAACTGGAACGCGATATCATTGAAAAGATTGAAATTCTTGGAAAAGACGGTGGATATATGATTTCACCGGCACACATTATCCAGAATGATGTTTCTCCCGAACGAGTGCTACGGTTTATCGAACTGTGTAAAAAACATGGTCAGATTTATAGTTAAGCATATTATCTTTGACTGGAGAATATTTCAATTTTTCTGGCTGTGCAGCTATGTTTCACCCGGGCCAACTATGCTATTCCTGAAAAACAGCCGGTAAAGCATTGATATTTATTGCATAACTTAAATAATTTTCTTTCTTATTTCACCTAAAAACAAATTCTTAAAATGAAAAAAACACTGTTATTTATTGCATTTGCCTTAAATTTTGTCTTTGCCGAAGCACAGCGAGTCGGATCTTCGGCCGAATACCTAAAGTCGATAACCTCAGAGTGGAAAGGGGAACGTTTCGCGGATGGACGTCCAAAAGTGGCGGATAATATTTTAGCCCGACTGAAGAAAATATCTGTTGAAGAAGCCTGGGGGGTGCTCCGGAACAAAGGTTACAGGAATCAGTTCGAAAACAACTGGATTGTAATCAACCCTGACAGTGCAATGACAGGTCGGGTCGTCACTGCACAATATATGCCCCTGCGCCCCGATCTTCAGAAACAAATTAAAGATCAGGGAATTGTTGAAAAACGCTCACCAAAAGGAGGAACCAATTCCTGGCCAATTGACGTTTTGGTTGATGGTGATGTATATGTTGCTGATGGTTATGGAAAAATAGAGGATGGAACACTGATTGGCGATAACCTTGGTAATTCGATCTATGCAAAGTCCAAAAGGGGTGTTATATTTTACGGATCTGTCCGCGATCAGGAGGGAATCAGTGAAATCAAAGGGTTTAATGGTTGGATCAAAGGACAGGATCCATCATACATCGATCAGATGATGCTCACTTCCATCAACGCCCCCATACGAATTGGAAAGGCAATTGTCGTTCCGGGCGATGTAGTGCTGGCAAAAAAATACGGGGTCATCTTCATCCCCGCTCATTTGGTTGAAGAGCTCGTAATCACTTCCGAATTTACAGGCTTACGTGACCAGTTTGGTCATCAGCGTCTGCGCGAAGGCAAATACACTCCCGGTGAAATAGACAGTGAATGGTCTGAAGCAATTAAAAAGGACTTTCTAAACTGGATCAACAATTTTCCTGGCAAATTGCCTATGCCGAAGCAGGAACTGGATAATTACCTTAAAGAAAGAAACTACTGACCTTAACCGCCTAAAAGGATATAGATAACCAACCGCTTGAATATTAACGACCAGCAAATTAAAGCCTATGAAACGTATTCTACAACAAATTATAGAACAGAACAAATGCAGGGAACAAAAGGAAGCTGCTGTCATCCAGACAGAAATTAATAATCCAAAAACGGATAATAACCGGAGGAATTTTCTCAGGAAGACCATGTTTGGCGGAATTGCCCTTGGTGGTCTGATGTCATTATCAACCGAAGATACAATTGCCCTTACTACTTCGAATGTCAGCAGGGCATCGAGTCCCTCGGATCTTAAAATAACTGACATGCGGTATGCATTAACAGGCGTTCTTGGTAATACAGCCATAATCCGTATTGACACCAATCAGGGAATATATGGTTTGGGGGAGGTAAGAGATGGCGCCGACGTTCGGTATGCATTAATGCTGAAAAGCCGTATTCTTGGAATGAATCCCTGCAATGTGGAAATGATATTTAAAAGCATCAAACAGTTTGGTGGTCCTTCGCGGCAGGCAGGTGGCGTGTGTGCCGTGGAAATGGCACTTTGGGATTTATGCGGTAAAGCGTATAGCGTACCGGCATGGCAGTTATTGGGTGGAAGATATCGCGATAAAATAAGATTGTATGCCGATACGCCCGAGAGCCGCTCCCCCGAAGAACAATTAAAACTGATTAAGTACCGTACAGAAGAACAGGGATATACCTGGTTAAAAATGGATTTGTCTGTTTCAAAATTAAAAGGAATCCCGGGTACGGTGGTAAATTCAAAATTCTGGGAAAACGACAAAGGGGACCTGGCACAATGGGGCGATCAGTCAAATTACATGTCGTACGGAAATACGCTTCATCCCTTCACTCAGATTCAGATTACCGAAAAGGGATTTGAGGAGCTGGCTAAACTGGCTGAACACGCCCGGAGTTTGATAGGTTATGAAATTCCATTGTCGACCGATCACTATGGCCATTTTGACCTGAATAATGGTATAAGACTGGGCCGTGCACTTGAAAAATACCGGCTAGCCTGGCTGGAAGATATTGTTTCATGGGAACTAACAGATCAATGGAAAACAATGTCTGATGCGTTGGAAACACCGCTGCTCACGGGCGAGGATATTTATTTGCTAAAAAACTTTAAACCCCTGATAGATATACATGCGGTTGATATTATTCACCCTGATTTGTCTTCTTCGGGCGGACTTTTGGAGACAAAAAGAATTGGTGATTATGCCGAGGAGCACGGAATAGCAATGGCTATGCACCAGGCAGGCACACCGGTTTCGTTTATGGCAAGCGTTCATTGTGCCGCAGCAACCCAAAATTTCCTGGCACTTGAACATCATTCAGTTGATCTTCCCTGGTGGGAAAGTCTGGTAAAAACCACCGACGGCCGGCAGTTGATCACAAAAGGATTTGCTAATGTTCCGCTTACGGCACCGGGATTGGGAATTGAACTAAATGATGAAGAGGTGAAAAAGCATTTGCATCCCCGCGACAAAAGTTATTTTGCTCCAACACCGGAGTGGAACGATAAACGTTCACATGACAGAGTATTTAGTTAAGAGATTTCTGGAAAACTAAGCAAATAAATTTCACTTGTAATACTAACTACAGAGGTGATTATTATGAATAAAAGATTAATCTTCATAATTTTAGCTGTTTACGCGATTGCGTTCGCGGGTTCTTTATACTTGCTTGCGTCAGGTGAGGTTTCAACAGGTGGACCCTTACTGATTGCCTGTTTTATTGCATTAGCCCTTGGAGTCAGGGGTTTTCCGTCAACCAAAGGATTTTCTTATACCATATGGATTTTTACAGCAGTAGCTGCTTCGATGTTTTATCCGCAGTTTTTTGTTTCGGTTGGTGATTTTCAACTTAAATTATTGATCATTCCTCTGTTGCAAATCATCATGTTTGGGATGGGATCGCAGATGAGTTTTGACGATTTTACAGGGGTGATTAAAATGCCAAAGGGGGTTTTAATCGGGGTCGGGGCACAATTCCTGGTGATGCCGCTGGCCGGATTCGCAATTGCACATATCTTTAATTTTCCACCCGAGATTTCAGCCGGAATTATTCTGATTGGATGCGTCCCCAGCGGATTGGCCTCCAATGTGATGTCGTATATTTCGCGTGCCAATCTTGCGCTGGCCGTTACAATTGGTGCAATTTCGACTTTATTATCACCATTAATTACTCCATTTTTGATGAAATGGCTTGCCGGACAATATATTGAAGTGAACTTCTGGAGTATGATGCTTGACATTCTTAATATGATTATCCTTCCTATTGTTGCAGGATTTATTTTCAACCTTTTCTCTGTCGGCAAGGAAACAAGCAAAGGGTCCAGGATAATTCAGTTGATTTCCTATTTTGTTGTCATCCTGCTGACTAACCTGGTTTATATGAAGTCAAAAAATGCTGATCTTACCGAATTTTTTGTGGCTTTTTTTAAATCGATGGGATGGTTCTACCTGCTTCCGATGGTCGGCGCATTAGTGCTCCGTTATCTCACTAAAGGAGATAATCAATGGATGGGGAAGGTACTCTCATTTATTTCAATGCTCGGAATTGCTATTATTATTACGATCATCACTGCCGCCGGACGTGATAGCCTGTTAAAAGTGGGGGTATTGTTGATTTTTACCAGTTTGCTGCATAATTTCACAGGTTATTCATTGGGCTATTCCATTTCGTGGCTTTTCGGTCTGCCCGAGAAGGACCGTCGGACAGTTGCGTTCGAAGTGGGTATGCAAAATGGGGGCCTTGCTTCCGGCCTTGCGTTGCAAATGGGGAAGCTTGCCACTGTTGGACTTGCTCCGGCTATTTTCGGTCCGTTAATGAATGTAACCGGCTCTGCTCTGGCAACCTGGTGGCGGGGCAGGATTCCGCAGGAAATCGTGAAGTCAGATTTAATTAATTCATAACCAATCTTCAACCGGTCAAGAATGCGGGCTGCATTCGTCTTCTTCATGATTTTTCAGGCTTTGAAAGTTTGCGTTCACCGCCGCTTCGTATTTGATAATGTTGGATGATTTCTTAATCCCTTTGAATGTCTTATGTGGATCGGGGAATGAAAAACAAAAATAACTCCAGAATTTTTCCATTCTCATTAGCTGGTGGCTTTTTCCGCTAAGCAAATTTGAATAGTGGAGAAATATCTCATCATGGAAATTCCGTAATATTTCAGCTCTCTTTTCTTTGCCCGGAAGAATGCCATTTTTAAGAAGTACCGGAAAAAATGGATTTTTCAGGATTCCACGGCCAATCATCAAAGTTGAAATATCGGCCAGGAGGGGGTTGAGGCGATCAATGGTTTCTGTCGATTCGATATCCCCGTTATAGACGAGCCGGTGTTTTATTAATTTGTGAACTTCTGCAAAAACTTCCTCGTCAGGAGTACCACGGTAAATTTGTTTGCCATACCGTGGATGAAGAATGACTTCTTTCAACGGGAAATCATTCAGTATACCGATAATTTTAAAGATATCATCAGACGATTGCAGACCTGTACGCATTTTTACCGAGACGGAGCAATTAATCCTGGGTATTGACTCCTCAAGAATCGATTGAATCCGTTCGGGGAAAGGGAGCAATCCTGAACCAAGTCCTTTATTGGTGACCATTGGATACGGGCAGCCAAGATTCCAGTTGATTTCGTTGTATCCAAAATCCTGTAATATCCCGGCAAGAATGACAAAATCAGCAGAATTTCCAGCAAGTATCTGAGGTACAAGTGGATAATTTTGATTGTTTTCCGGTCTGATATCACGCATATGTGATGTTTTAACAGTGCCGTCGTTTTGTCGGACAATATAAGGTGCAAAGTATTTATCCACGCACCCAAAATATTTCGCATGTGCACTCCGGTAAATGTTATCGGTTGATTCCTGCAACGGAGCAAAATAAATGCTGAAAGCTGGGTTTTTCTCCATGGTTGCAAAAATAGTGATCCCGTGTCATTTTTAGTGCAGAATCTACTTTTTACTTTGATCCGGATCAACCCCGCAGAAGGTCAGGCCCGGGTACTGATTTGGGAGGACTCCCGGTTGTCATTCACCCGATGTAAGCGACCGAAGATGGATTATCCCTTTTCTCGAGGGCTAAAAACGGACGGATTCATCCCTTTATTTTTTATCTTTGCAGCGCCGAATAATTATGTTTTTATGTTTGTTTTCCCAATGATTGAAAAAGAGTTTTCGAATGCGGTGCTTGCTGATGCCACTGCACAGACTGGTCAGCAGCCAGTAGGGAAAACAATTCAGCAAAATCAGGTGAACTCCGGAAACCGGAACACGATAAAGGATACTTCAAAAAAAATTTCAAACAGTACACTCACCAACCCTCAATCCGGCAGAGCTATTCCCCTTACGAAGGCATTTGCAGAAGAACCGGTTGTGAAGGACCAGTTGTGGAATATTTATACAGGTAATCCTGGATTCTATGTCACGGAAGGAGATAATCTCAATTTTGGAACGGTTACCACGTTGTCGGATTCTGCTTTTCTCCATGCACAACATACCGTCGTACCAAAAACGATAAAACCTTACGGATTCATCGGTAAAGAGCGGATTGTTCCAAATCAGGACTGGATTTTGATTATTATCCTTGTCTTATGGATGATATTTGCCTCTGTAAGAGTCGGATTCGTCAAATACCTGGGACAACTTATCGAAAGCCTTGTCAACTTAAATACGGCTTCTCGGTTATACCATGAGCGGGGTTATAAAACAATGTATGGGGCTGTCCGTTTAGACTTTATTTTCCATGCCATTCTACCACTTTCCGTCTATCAGATTGCCCGTTATTATAATATACTGCTGCCCGGATATCCTGAGTCTGTCTTTTTTTTAGTGTTATTATTGGTTATTAACGGATATATTTTTACTAAAATTCTGCTCTTCCGGCTGGGTGGTTCCGTAATGATGCTTAAGTCACAAACAGAAGAATCAGTTTTTAATATAAAGTTGTATTACAAAGCTTTAGGGTTATTTCTGCTGCCGGTTGTTACCATCCATGGTATCAGTACCGAATCTCATTTAATCACAATATGGATCATGACAGGACTCATTATTATTATGTATGTTGCTGCTGTTATCCGAAGTATTTATCTGGGAATTCGGAAAGACGTTTCGATTTTCTATTTGATTTTGTACCTTTGTACCCTTGAAATTCTACCGTTGCTTTTGATTTTTAAACTCATGAGTTCAGAATAGAGGAATTTTTAGAAATGCGAATATTAAAAAGTTAAAAAGTTGAAAATCAGAAAAATATTGGTATCGCAACCTGAGCCGAACAATGCGAGTTCGCCTTATAATGATTTGGCCGTCAAATACAATTTGAAGATCGATTTTCGTCAGTTTATTCAGGTTGAAGGGGTTCCTGCGAAAGATTTTCGCAAAGACAGGATCCAAATTCTGGATCATACCGCAGTTATTTTTACGAGCCGGACAGCTATCGACCACTTTTTCAGGATAGCACTGGAATTGCGTTTAGCGATTCCGGATTCTATGAAGTACTTCTGTATTTCGGAGGCCACTGCTTTTTACCTTCAAAAATATATCGTTTACAGGAAGCGGAAAATATTTTACGCCAACAGTAAATTTACCGATCTGGTTGACATTCTTTTGAAACACAAGGAAGAAAAATTTATGATCCCGTTATCTGATATACATAAAGACGAGATTCCGGTTTTACTCGAAAAAGCCAAGATTCCTGTTACAGAGGCGATCATGTATCGAACGGTTAGCAGCGATTTATCCGATCTTAAAGATGTGAATTATGATATTCTTGTCTTTTTTAGTCCGAGTGGGATCAAATCACTGACGCATAATTTCCCCGATTTTAAACAAAATGATACCAAAATAGCAACTTTCGGTCCTGCAACAGCACAGGCTGTCAGGGATGCAGGTTTGCGTCTTGATGTGGAGGCTCCTGTACCTGAGGCACCTTCGATGACTGCGGCACTTGAGCGATTTATTTCCGAATTCAATAAAAATAATAAATAAAGTATCTTTAGGCACTGATTGTTGTCATATAAATTTTAACCTGTTCGTGGTTTCAATTTCCGGAGCTTCGCAGCTTTGGTAAGTTTCTATACTAATACCAAACAAAAATGCGTTATACCTTTCTGCGTTGTTTTCTTTAAAGATTATGACAGCCAATACATTTTATAAAGAGGAAAGATTATGCAGCCAGAAGGTTATCGGAGAGCTCTTCCTTTCGGGTACCTCTTTTTTGTGCTATCCGCTTAAGGTGGTATGGAAAGATGAAGAACCTCAGACCCCGTTTCATGCCCAGGTAGTGTTTAGCGTTCCTAAACGACTCTTCAAAAAAGCACATGACCGGAATTTACTCAAACGCCAATTGCGTGAAGTGTACCGTTACCGGAAAAATGAGTTCTACCACGTGCTTGAAGGTTACGACCGGAAAATAGCGCTCATGATTGTCTATATCGCTAAAGAAAAAGTTGAGTTCGGTCAAATTGAATCTGCAATGAATAAGGTAATCACGAAATTTAAGAAAAAGCTTAATCCCCAACAATAAAAAAGAGACATTAATAAGTCTCTTTTTTCGTTTTAAAAAGTTGTAAAGGCAGAAAATATTGCGACCAATTACATATCGCTGTCCATAATATCCGTCTGTTGACGTACAGAATCTTCGTGGATAAGCTGGAAGATTATTTTGATAAACGTTTCATCCAGATTAAGTTTGCGTGCTGTGAAAATCCGATCCTCAAGAAGCTGTGTCCAGCGGCTTATCTGGAGAGCGGTAACTTTATTTTGTTTTTTATACATGGCAATTTGCCTGACAATTTCCATCCTGGATGCCAAGATCTCAATGATTTCGTGGTCGATGCCATCAATCCTTGACCTTAGTGTGTCGAGCATATTTTCGAAAAGTGGATCATTTGAACTTGTATATTTAATAACCAGCTTATCCAGAATTTTACCAAGTTCGGCAGGCGTGACCTGTTGGTCCTTGTCGCTTAGTGCACAGGACGGATCAATATGCGATTCAAGCATCAATCCATCCAGACCAAGGTCAAATGCTTTTTGAGAAATCTCAAAAAGATATTCGCGCTTACCTGAAATATGGCTCGGGTCACAAATAATTGGTAGATTAGGCATCAACTGCCTTAATTCGATCACTGTTTTCCAGTTGGGGTAATTGCGGTATTTCGATTCGCCGAAAGGAGTAAAGCCACGGTGGATCGCGACAAGATTTTTCAATCCTGCCTGGCTGAGCCTTTCAAGGGCACCCATCCATAATTGCACATCGGGATTAACAGGGTTTTTCACCATCACGACCTGGTTTGTTCCTTTCAGAACATCGGCAATTTCCTGCACCACAAAAGGGGAGGCGGTCGATCTTGCACCGATCCAAAGCACGTCTACGCCGGCCTTTAGGCACTCTTCGACATGCTGCGCATTCGCTACCTCAGTACCTGTCAGTAACCCTGTTTCTTCCTTAACCTGTTTAAGCCATTGCAGTGCAATGCTCCCCATTCCTTCGAATGAGCCCGGACGGGTTCGGGGTTTCCAGATTCCTCCGCGGAATACAAAAACACGTTTGTCTTTAGCTAGTTCCCGGGCTGTGGCCATCGTCTGTTCTTCCGACTCAAGGCTGCATGGTCCACTGATTAACAGTGGATTGTTTATTGTAGGCAGCCAGTGGCTGATCGGATTAATGTCTAATTGTGAACCCATGATTTTTATTTTGTATAAAATTTAATAATTGTTTCTTCGTTTTTTGTCAGTGATGAATTTTCACCGTCGAGTACGGCCCTTATTTTATTGGCATTTAAAATTAATTCGCATAACCGCTTGTGATCGTTGTTTTTGAGGCTTTCTTTAAATGCTTCGAGATGTTTTATATAAACTTCAAGTGCTTCATAAATGTAATCACGGTTTTGCCAGAATATTGGTGCCCACATTTCGGGCGAGCTTTTTGCCAGGCGAACCGTAGATTGAAATCCACCGGATGCCAGGTCGAAGATAATATTGCGGTCTTCGATCGCCAGTACTGCATTGGCCAGTGCAAATGAGGTGGCGTGGGGAAGGTGAGAGATAAATGCAGTGGTATGGTCCTGTTCATCACTGGTCATGTAAGCTATCGGCATGCCGAGCGACTGGTACATTTTTTCGACAAGTGCCAGATGTTGCGGCCTGCTCTTCTGATGATCGCAAATAATACAGATCTTATGGTCGAAAAGATGCTCAATGGCTGCAAGGGGACCAAAATTTTCGGTACCCGACATGGGATGTGAGGGTATAAAATTACCGCGCAGGGGATGATCTTTTATGGCCTCTGTAATCTCACGCTTTGTTGATCCGACATCCGTTACAGTAGTTGAGGCGGAGATATGATCCAGAATATACGGAAGCAATATGACAATCATATCGACAGGAATCGCAACGATGACGATGTCAGCTTCCCTGACCGCAATTTCAAGACTTTCGATTCTGTCGGCCAGCCCAATTTCCAGGGCAATCCGCGCATTTACAGGGTTACTGTCAACACCAATAATTTCGGTGGCAAATCTGGTTCTTCGTAAATCCTTTGCCATCGAACCACCGATCAGCCCAAGTCCAATTACTGCAAGTTTCATTTGATCATCGATTAATTTATTTGTAAAAAAAGAGGTCTCCGAATTCGGAGACCTCTTTTGATTTAATATTGTTGTGACAATACTTTACCG
>JBBRGI010000108.1:0-10709 GCA_038240855.1 Bacteroidales bacterium
CGAGCCGGGCCAGAAATTCATCTACTTTTCCGGATTCATAAAGCCAGGCAGCCAATGGAATAAATTCAATCGGGCTGGCTTCAATATCAGTTTTCCGGCAACATGCATTACACAAATGCACACACTTCATTCCTGAATGATTGGTCATCTCCGAAATATGTTCATCCAGTTCCCGGAATACCTTTTCAACATCCGACACAATTTTGTGTGAATCCATAACTGTAAAATTAGTTTGAAATGAGCATCGTGTATATTGGCAATAACTTTATAATTGAATGGGCTATTTCCACGTTTAAAATCAATATTATTCAATAGGAGATATGGCCATTCAAAACCCTGCTAAAGATGAAAACCTACCTCGCAGATTTCACACAATAATAAGCATTCAATCGGTATAATATCATAAATCACCTGTAAAAATCACCAATCTTAATATACCTGAACAAAACGGGACCCATAATCCTTTATGGATTGCCGCTTATGAGTAGTGAATTTTTAAAACTAAAATTTAATAAATAAGAATTTTTCGGATACAAATTAGGCAAAGAACTTTTTTTATGCAACTTTGTACTGTGCGGAAACGTTAACCATTTAGGTTAAGGCAGGCTATCAGGTTTGTTTTTTCGCCAGTCTTTTTCAAATGCTATTATTATTATTAATTTAAAATTATTAAAAATGAGGAAATTACTTTATTTATTTGTAATGGTCGCCGGTATGAGCCTTGCCGCAGCAGATGCGAATGCACAGGATCCTAAAGCGCCGGTTAGAAAAGAAGCCACGGCTGCATGTAGTAAAAGTGGTGAAACAGCTTCTGCTGCAAAATGCGATAAGAAGGAAACTGCTGCTGCCTGCGCTAACAAAGATGCAAGTGCAACAAGTCAGAATGTAAATAACAAAGCAACAGGAGCCTGCTGCAAGTCAAAAGCAGTCGCTACGGCTTCAGATGCGAAAGATTCAAAATCTGTCAATTAATTATCCCTTAATTAAGTATCACTATCCCCGGCCGGACATTTTTGTCTGACCGGGGATTTTATTAATGGAAAAACAGATAGCCAACCAAAATTGCGGCAATTAAACCACTAAAGTCGGCAATAAGAGCGCAGGCCAGGGCATGCCTGGTTTTTTTAATTCCAACCGATCCAAAGTAAACGGCCAGGATAAAGAAGGTAGTATCTGCAGCTCCCTGCACGATGCATGATATTCGGCCGACAAACGAATCGGCACCAAAGGTTTTCATCGCATCTATCATCATTCCGCGCGAACCGCTGCCACTTAAAGGCTTCATCAACGCAGTAGGCAGGGCACCCACGAAATCGCTGTTTATACCTGCTGTTTCAATGCTCCATTTAATCCCTTCAATCATGTAATTCATTGCACCCGAAGCGCGGAAAACGCCAATCCCGACAAGGATTGCCACCAGGTATGGAATTATTTTTACCGCAGTTGTAAATCCTTCTTTTGCCCCATCAATAAACGTCTCATAAACATTTATCTTTCTCCGGAGACCAAGAAGCAGGAAGGCAATGATAATTGAAAAAAGAATCAGGTTGCTGAAAACTTTTGAGTAAAGTGCGATGCTCTCCTGCGGTAGTGTGTTGGTCCAGTAGATTAACGCTGAAACAAAAATAAACATTCCTGCCAGGTAAGCAATGATTGTGCGATCCCACAAATTTATGCGCTGGTAAACCGATACTGCAATCAATCCGGTGAGCGTTGAGAAAAATGTCGAGATTAAAATCGGGATAAATACATCGGAAGGATCGGCGGCTCCCAGTTGTGCCCGGTAAACCATAATCGAGATAGGTATGATCGTGAGGCCCGATGCGTTCAAAACAAGAAACATTATTTGCGCGTTGGAGGCAGTGTCTTTGCTTAAATTGGACTTCTGCATCTCATTCATTGCCTGCAATCCCATTGGCGTGGCAGCATTGTCGAGACCCAGCATATTTGCAGCAAAGTTCATCATCATGGGTCCATAAGCCGGATGATTCTTCCCCAGTTCGGGAAAGAGTTTATTGAAAAATGGACCGATTAACCGGGAAATAATGCTGACAATGCCTCCTTTTTCACCAATTTTCATGATTCCGGACCATAAGGTGAGAACACCGGTTAGCCCAAGCGAAATCTCAAAACCGGTCTTTGCCATCTCAAATGTCGAATTGACCATTTCGGGAAATACTTCAAGATTGCCGAAAAAAATCATTTTCACGAGTCCGATTACAAAAGCAATCAAAAAGAAGAATATCCAGATGTAATTGAGCGCCATGAAATAAAGGGATTTTAAATAACAGCCATCGCTTAAGAGAGCATCCGGTCAGACGTATAAAAATAAAAAAATCCGGGGATGAACCCGGATTTATTAAAGTCCATTTATGTTAATATTTTTTGGCAAAGTCATCAGCATATTCATTAATCTGACTGTCAGAAAGATCAGCACCCGAATGGATAATGAACCGGTATCTGAAAACAGAAGATTTGCCGGCAGGAATTGAATAATTCAAAGTCTCCTTTCCGTTGGTGAATACACTCCATCCCAAAGGGTTAGCGGCGAAAAGTCCATAACCTCTTGAATGCCAGTAAGTAGGATAGCTTTGGTTTTTTGGATGATCGACCATTACAACCGCAATTTTTTCGTTGCCGATGGTGCCGTTAAGATCCATCCATTTGGCACGGGTGCTCCAAACAGCGTCGTCTTTAATTCCTTCGCTGCTTCGGTAGCTTCCTGTAACTCCTTCATTGGTCATTTTTTTGACTGTGGTCGGGTTTCCCTGTGCATCGGTCATGATCACCTGGTCTTTCGATGGCAGTTCGAGCTGGCGGGCCATTCGGATGGCAATCATGCCCTCTTTGTTGTCTTTCATTGAAACGGTATTACCGGTGGCTGTAAGTGTTGCCACCCGGTCGATGATCCTGGTTGTACCCTTTGCAATAAAATGATATTCTGTTTTTTCGGATAATAATTCTTTACCTGAAGGATCGATCCAGCTTTCGGTGGTTACCATCAGCGCTTCTCCGGTTCCTTCTTTTAATTGATTTATCTTCACGTGTCTTATGGTGCCATAACTGCTTTTTTTATCAGCAGCGATAGCCTCGGAGTTATTCCAGAAATCAAGTCCGTCAACATCGCCGTAATTAAACCAGATCCCAACATGATGCGGGTGGTCTACACGTTCGCCTCCCCTTGGTTTAATCGGGTATCCGCGGGTTATTTCGGTTCCTTCCGAAGTCATTACCGGGTATAAAATTGGCTTCATCACATTGTCGGGCCAGCAATAGGAGGTGAACAATTTTCCACCAACCATTACATCTACCTTTTTATCAGCCTCTTTGACAATAAAATTTATTTTAAGTCCCGTGTCTTTTTTTGATTCAGCATTCCCGGAAAAGGAAGCGATCATACCTGCCATGGCGAAAATAATCATGTGTAATTTCATAAGCTATCTGTTTTGAAAATGGTTTAAGTTGTAAAAATAGTAATTTAATGTTATTTTCACGGATCATTTAACGATGAATTATTGTACAGCTTTTCTCAAAAATTCATCTGTGATGATAACTAACTACGGAAGATCAATATAATTATATACTTATGAAAAGCTTCATTTGGTTATTTGCTCTGCTGCTTACTATCGCAACCGCCTATTACCAATGTACTACTGTTCAGACAAATCCCTATCAGACAGAGGTTAATACCGGAATTCAAAAATTTCCAGCAGAGTTTGTACGATCGTACTCAGGCACGACAGATTGTCCGGTAACGCTTCAGATTCCGGATATTTCAGTCAAAGGTTTTCTTCTGTACCGTAAGTATCCTACACAGGATGAGATGACACAGGTTGAACTTAAAAGACAGGGTGATAAGCTCGTGGCTGTTCTACCCAATCAACCACCTGCCGGGAAGCTTGAGTATAAGGTTGATCTTGAAAAGGAGGGTGCGCCTCTGATCGTAAATGACGGTGCTTCAGTGATCATCCGCTTCACAGGTGATGTTCCCGGTGTTGTGTTGGGAATTCATATCTTTCTGATGTTTTTTGCCATGCTTTTCAGCAATGTTGCAGGTATACATGCCATTTTCAGGATAAAACCGTACAGGCGTCTCGCAATATTAACTTTTATCATTTTGGCCATCGGCGGACTCGTGTTTGGACCAATTGTTCAGAAATATGCCTTTAATGAATGGTGGACCGGCGTTCCGTACGGATGGGATCTTACGGATAATAAAACATTAATTGCTGTTTTGGCCTGGTTGCTCGCGCTGATTATGATCCGTAAAAAGAATGCCGCAGTTTGGATTATTGCAGCTTCAATCATTACAATGGCTATTTTTACAATTCCTCACAGTTTGTACGGAAGCGAGCTGGATCAGGAAACCGGTAAGATCATTCAGGGAAATATACTTCCTTTCCTGCAACTTTTCTAAACCAAAAATCATCTTATTAGTAAATATGGCAATTTAATACATTAATAACAACATGAAAAAAATAGTAACTTTTTTAATAATTATTGGGCTGTCAATCAGTGTGTATGCTCAATCCGATAATTGGTATTTCTCCTTGTCAATGGGTGGATCGTTGCCCGTGGGAAGCTTTTCAAAGACAAATATTGACGACCTGGAATCGGGATTTGCAAAAAAAGGCTTTGTCCTTTTGCTGGATGCCACCTATCCTTTGAATGAACACTGGGGCATAAAAGGGATGGCAATGCTCAATACAAGTCCCATAGATCGAAGCTGGCTTGGAACAAAGCTTGAGTTACGGATGAATGAAGTGCCGATAATAGTCACCGATGAACAGCGCACATATCTTTCGCTACGGGTTAATTCATGGATGTCGAATGCAATAATGGCCGGACCGGTTTATACAATCAGTTTTGATCGCATTTATTGGGATTTTCAGCTTCTTGGCGGTCTCAATGTGGGATACCTGCCACAGCAAAAGCTACTTTACAATAATCCTTCCAATAATTGGTTCTATCTTGACCGAAATACATCGACAACGAGTTTTTCTTATGGACTTCAGGCTGGTACTGCGTTAAGATTTCCGGTTACCGATCGGTTGAATTTACGCGTCGGGATTGACTATTACCAATCACAGGCGAAAGTCCCCTATGAGCAGATCAGGGTAACCAAGGTCGGAGAAACGGTTACCACTGAAAATCTGGGCCAGGGGAGTTCCACTATTCCAATTCAATTATTGTCTGGTTCTATTGGTTTTGTCTATTACCTGAATTAGGGATTACTTAATCGCTTTACCCAGCTTATTCAGGATTGGTTGTACCGAAATATTTGAACCAACTGCTCCTTCCATCCACCGTTGTGGAATTAATCTGCCCTGTTGATAAATACGGTCGGTTTCGCTTGAAAAACTCTTACCAACGAGGTGTTCCTCGAGCTGAAATTCAATAATCTGACCGTATGAATAGGCAGCGAGATACAATGGATTAGAAATCATATGGGAATAAATACCCAGAATCGGAGCATCTTTGATCCCGAATACGGGAGAAAAATAGGTATTCCATACTTCTTTGGTAATGGTCTGAACAGCAGTCTTTAACTCTGCGGCAGTCGCTTCCGGATTCGCATAAAGCCATTTCCAGATTTTCATGTCCACCATTCCAACTCCCATTATTTCCATAAGCGACCATCCGGAATCCAACGTGTTCAGTTGCTCCTGGTCCGGATTCGGATTTTTAATTTCAAGTAATTGCAAGTCACGACTTTGAAAAATAAAGGCGAGCGCTTCGGTGAAAGCTGTATTCGGGACACCGTTCAGCATATAATGGTCGACGTCGTAAAGCGAAATTGTTTGTTCAACATTATGACCAAATTCGTGAACAGCAATGTTATAGCCTTTGTAATCCATTCCACTTTCAGCAATACGGGTACGTAAATGTGCTTTCTCTCCCTTCATGGCAGCTCCCCATGCATGCCCTGAACCTCTTGCAGGGTCGACAGCTATTTTTGATGACAGATAGGCTGCTCTTTCTCGGGTCCAGCCCAATTTGACCAGCATATTTTGCATATCGGCCTCAAATGCTTTCGGATTGGGATATTTTGAAGTAGTCTTTGAGTTTAACATTTCTTGTGGCATGGTGCTGCGTGCCTTGAAACCATCGTACCAGATGTCGTATGGACGCAGGCTACGGCCAAGCCGTTGTTCGATAATCGCAGCGATTTTTGCAAGTTCCGGTGACCTCAGGTAGGCGTCGAACAGTGTTTCAACATCCTGCTGTGGGATTTCCATCTCGCCTGAGAACTTTCTGAGAATAAATGTATTCAGTTCAGGATTGTAGGAATCGATGGCTTTTTCAGCCTTAAAATTATTGATAATCTGCTGGTACCGCCGATCAGGTTCAGCAACGGCACTGATCTCTTTTCCGTTTTCGAAAACCTTATTTGAATATGGAGCCCATTGAAGATTTGGATTGTTGATTACCTTTTCCGGAATTTCCTGATTGATAATCCTTTCCATAACCCTATAAATCATCTCCTGTTTTTCTGGTCCTGTCGCGTTGTTGCCATAGTTTGCCTTGATTTCGTCACGAAGATTCCAATGGGAGAGGAGCACCATACTTTCAGGGAAAAGATGTTTTCCCGAATCGGTCCGTAGTTTACCCATCTCAATATTGTATTCCGAAATGTAGAGGTCGGCATCGGCCCCTGCTTTGGCTGCTGCCTGATGAAGTTCAGCGGGCACACGCGAAACGAAGATATCACCCAGGCGTACCATCGCCCAATCCTTACGCGAATGTGTCTGATTGAGCTTTTCCTTCTCTTCGAGTGTGTAATACGGAAAATTAAGGGCAATAATAAATGCAATTTTGCCCGCAAAGAGATCGGAATTGAGATGCGCCCCTACTGAATAAGCACTAAATGCCTTGTCAATTTCGAGCATCGGCCCATTATTGAGGTCAACATTTTCTCTCATGTCAAGCGATATCTTGTTGAAATGACCGAAGATTGACTCGAAATTTTTGCTTACTTTTTCAAATAGCAACGACCTTTCCACTGCATTACCCGTATAGTTTGATTTACAAAAAGCAGCAAAATCGTCAGAACTTCCGTCTTCTTCCCGCCATAGCGAAGCGGTGTGTCTGACCCCCTTTTCAAGCCTTGTGGCATCATCAGTATGAGGTTTCAGACTGTCAATTATCTGCATAACAGTTGCTTCAGGAACTGAAAAACCGTGTGCGGGTTTATCCTCTTTTGGAGCAGGTCCGAAACAGGCTGAAAATCCTGCAAATAATAGTATCATAATTCGATTCATAATTTTTTTTGCATAAAGATAGAAATTTCGGTTTATTCAGAAACTAAGTTTTGTCATGAATTTGTCCGTAAACAATTGACATTTTCGACTGTTAACTTTGGGGGGAGGATGATCTTTCATTCGGAATACGAGGTCAATGCGACCTGGCAACTTGCTGTAAATTACCGTTCCGGTGCATTTAGCCTTGGCGGTGTCTATGGGCGTGGTTTCCGTGCTCCGACTCACAAGGAGCTTTTCATGGATTTCGCTGTTCCAGGAGTGCCGATAAAAATAACCGGAAATCCTGAACTTAAACCCGAAGATTCGAATTTTTTAAGTGGAAATTAACAACTTTACACCGTATTGGAATAAAGTACTATTAACCTAAAAAAAACGTTCATGAAAGTAAAGACGATTGTATTAATTATTATTGGTATGTTATTTATTACTAATTACACAGGTGCTGCTTCGGGTAATAAAAATGTACTTCAGTATTTCTTTGTCGGTACTTATACCGACGGTGGGAGCGACGGTATTTACAACTTTAGTCTTGATCCGGTTACGGGAAAACTAACTGATCATGGATTAGCTGCCAAAACCAATAATCCCTCTTTCCTGGCGCTGACCGTCAATGGAAAATTCTTATTGGCCGTTCACGAAACCAAGGGTGAAAACGGAAGCAGTATGGGATTTATTGAATCGTTCGCAGTCAGTAAGGATGAGCTTCGGATAACCTCACTGAGCAAGGTCACAAGCGGTGGGGCACATCCTTGCTATGTGTCTGTAAATAAAGACGGATATGTTCTGGCCGCCAATTATACAGGTGGAAATGTGGGACTTATGCGGCTGGACTCAAATGGAAAGTTGAGCGATACACCCGATGTACAGCAACATTATGGAAGCGGACCCAATAAGGCCCGTCAGGCAGAACCACATGTGCACAGTGCATTTTTTGAGCCGGGTTCCGATCGAATATTTGTCGCAGACCTTGGAACAGACAAAGTTTCCGTTTATAATCTTGACAGTAATGAAACGAAATTGAGAGAGGCAGCCGTTTCATCAATAAATATAACTCCTGGCAGTGGTCCGCGTCACCTCGCCTTTCATCCTAAAATGAAAGTCTTATACGTGGTTAATGAACTTACCAGCGATGTATCGGTAGTCAATTTAAATAAAGATGGCAGTTTTACAACCGTTGAGACCATTTCTGCTCTTCCCCCGGGATATAATAAGCCGAATACCTGTGCCGATATTCATATTTCGAAAGATGGTCGGTTTTTATATGCATCTAATCGCGGTCTCAATTCGATCGCAATTTTTTCAGTTGATCCTCAAACCGGAAAAATAGTGCAGATCGGTCAGGAACCAACACTCGGAGAATCTCCCCGGAATTTTACATTATCTCCCGACAATGATTATTTACTGGTAGCCAACCAAAATACGCAGAATATTGTAGCCTTTCGTCGTGAGGTAAAAACAGGAAAACTTCAATATACCGATCAGGTAAAAGCGTTTAAGCCTGTTTGCCTGCTTTTCAGAAAATAATTTATCCTTAAAAATAACTGGTTGTTGCACTTGTCAGCAGCCAGTTACAAGACTTAATATTGCTCCATTTCTGAAAAGAAAAACATTCCCTCGCGAAGCGCATTGTCATCGCTGTCGGCGCCATGAATGGCGTTCGCGGTAAGTGATTCAGCAAATAGTTTTCGGATGGTTCCTTCATCTGCTTTTTCGGGATTGGTGTTGCCAATTAATTCGCGAAAATCATCCACTGCATTCTCCTTTTCGAGGATGACTGCTACTAATGGTCCGGATGACATAAAATCAACCAATTCGTCAAAAAAGAACTTGCCGGCATGAACTTTATAAAAAGCTTCTGCGCGTTCACGGGTAAAACGGGTCATTTTCATAGCCTTAATACTGAAGCCATTCTCATTGATCATTTTTAAAATCGGGCCGATATAATTGTTTCTGACGGCGCACGGCTTAATCATTGTAAATGTGATATTTCCAGTCATATAGAGGTAGTTTGTCAGTGAATTATTCCTGAATAATTATGACCATAAATTTAGAAAATAATAATCATATCTTTGCATCTTGATTAAAATTACTTTGGTTGGAAAGATTTGATAATAACACCTGTAAAAAGGTAGGTAAATGGCTTCGGAACGAGGTGAAGAGGATTGTGATTATTCCTCATGTCAACCCTGATGGTGATGCAATAGGTTCTGCATTAGGTTTAAATGATGTATTCAATAATGCCGGTTTTGAATCAAGTGTGATTGTGCCGAATGATTTTCCGTCTTATCTGAATTGGCTTGGCAGTGAAGGAACTCCATTGATCTATGAGCAAAACAGTAGTCGTTGTCATCAATTAATAGATAGTGCTGATACCTTGTTTTTTCTCGATTTCAATGATGTCAAAAGATTGGGGAAACTCGAGGAATATATGCGGTCGAATACCAAACCAGTGGTTTTGATTGATCATCATCCCGATCCTCAAATCAAGGCAGATTACTCGTTTTCGGATACTAATGTAAGCTCAACGGCGGAGCTTGTTTACGATTTTATTTCGGGAATCGACATGCTCGAACATCTCGGACAGGCAGGGGCCAATTCCTTACTTACAGGAATTATTGCGGATACTGGTTCATTCAGTCACAATGCTTCCCGTCCGCCTATGTATCCCATTGTTGGTGATTTAATCAAACGGGGTGCAGACAAAGAGAAAATTAATGATGCACTTTTCAATGATTTTTCGGAAAAAAGAATGCGTCTGCTCGGTTACTGCCTTTCTGAAAAAATGGAGGTTTTTCCGCAATACAAAACAGCAATTATCTGGCTATCAGCCGATGACTTAAAACGATTCGATTTTCATCCTGGTGATACAGAGGGATTTGTTAATTATCCGCTTTCAATCCGTGGAATTGTTTTCTCCGCCTTTTTTATGGAAAAACACGATATTGTCAAAATATCCTTCCGGTCGAAAGGAAGCTTCGCAACAAACGATTTTTCAGGTCAACACTTCAGTGGAGGCGGGCATCGCAATGCATCGGGGGGAGAAACGAAACGTTCCATGACGGAGGCACTTGCGCTCTTCAGGGAGTTATTACCTCAGTATTCGGAGAGATTACTGAAAGAATATTAATTATTAATCTCCCTTTTCGTTTCATTCACTTGGAGAGGGATAAATTTGGGTTAATTTTGCGCTAAATTAGTAAAATATGAGAATCAGGTTATTCAATTTGTTTATGGTAGTTGCCATTCTGGCGTTTGTAACATCTTCCTGTAAAAAGCCAACCGGCCAGGCTCAACGTGATCTTGAACAGGAATTGCTCAAAAAATATATTGCCAAATATCATTCAACTGTAACTCCTAAACCTTCAGGGCTTTATTTTATGGAGACAAAAGTCGCTCCGACCGATACCGTACTGATCAAACCAGGCGATCTGGTTAAAGTGTTTTACG
>JBBRGI010000109.1:0-10686 GCA_038240855.1 Bacteroidales bacterium
ATGCCGATACGGTATGTTCCAAAGGACTGCAAGGTAGGCGATTATGTCGATATCTTTCTGTATCTTGACTCTGAAGACAGGCCTGTGGCAACAACCGAAAAACCGTATGCCCTGGTGGGTGAATTCACGATGCTCAGGGTACAATCGGTCAATAAAATTGGCACTTTTCTGGACTGGGGCATTATGAAGGACCTGCTTTGCCCGTTTCGTGAACAAAAGGTGACCATGACTGAGGGGCGCTCTTATCTGGTTTATATCTATGTTGACGAGGAGACCCGGAGGATTGTTGCTTCAGCCAAATTGAACAAATTTCTGAATAATACTCTTCCTGAATATGTTATTGGCCAGGAGGTTGATCTGATTATTGAAAGTGAAACGGACCTTGGTTACAAGGCGATTGTGAATAATCAGCATTGGGGAATTCTCTATGAAAATGAGGTGTTTGAACAACTCGAAAAGGGACTTGCCATCAAAGGTTATATTAAAAAAATCAGAACAGATAACAAGATTGATCTTTCCTTGCAGCCATTAGGATACGAAAAGGTCGATCCGATAGCCCAGATGATAATTGATCAGCTTAAAAAAGAGGGTGGATTTATTGCTGTTTCTGATAAAAGTGAAGCTGAAAAGGTTTACAGCGTTTTCGGTATCAGTAAAAAAACATTCAAACAAGCCATTGGGGCATTATATAAGAAACGGGTAATAACAATCAGCCCCGAGGGAATCCGGTTGATAGCTGAAAGTTGAATACGCTTCTAATTATTTTTTACAAAATTTTTATAATCTCATTAAACCAATTATTAGTTCTTTAGTCCAACGCATGAATTTAAAATTTATGATTATGAAAAAATTACTATTGATTGTTGTGGTGTTGGTTTTTTCGATGGGTATAAGTATGGCTCAGCAAAGAGGTGGTGATCCTGCTGCCAGACTTAAAGCAGATATTGATGGTCTTACTACCGAATTGACGCTGACAAAAGATCAGGTTGCAAAGGTAACTCCAATTCTTACCGATGCACAGAAAAAACAGGCTGAAGCATTTGCAAAAATGCGCGAAGGCGGAGCTGATGTTGACCGTGCAAAAATGGGTGAAGAGAGAGCTAAAATGAATGCCGAAACTGACAAAAAATTAAAGGCTGTTATAACCGCAGCCCAAGGTGTTAAACTTGATGCTTATCGCAAAAAACAAGCAGAAGAACGTGCCAAAAGAATGCAAAACAGGCAATAAATTTTTTGCTTTAGAAGAAAGATTTTAACAAGGGTCAAAGGTGATTTTCACTTTTGACCCTTGTTTTTTGCTTTTTATTAATTACTGTATTTTTAGACTTTGAGAAAGGTTAAGTCATTATAATTGAAGTTTAAAGTGTTTAATTGTTTATAGAAAATATTAAACAAAAATGTTAAAAATTACTTTTATTTATTAATATACAGAACATTGTGCATGTATCGTTGTTTTAGTAATAGTATTAATTTAAAAGTCAATTAACGATGAAAAGTACATTTTTAAAATCAGTTATTGTTTTAGTTCTTGCAGTTGCATCCATAAATGCAAATGCGCAAGGCGATATTATTAGTGTTGCGGCCGGTTCGAAAGATCATACAACTTTAGTGGCTGCGATCAAAGCTGCCGATCTTGTAATTACCCTCCAGGGTAAAGGCCCGTTTACCGTTTTCGCCCCGACAAATGCTGCATTCAATAAATTGCCGGCCGGTACTGTTGAAAACCTTCTGAAACCTGAAAACAAGGCAGCCCTTGCTTCCATTTTGACTTATCATGTGGTAGCGGGAAAACTGGATGCGGAAGCAGTTCTGGCTGCGATTGAGAAAGGAAACGGCAAAGTTGTTTTGACTACTGTGAACGGAGGTAAACTTACAGCTTCGCTCAGCGGAAAAAAAGTTGTCCTGTCTGACGAAAAAGGAGGTGTTGCAACTGTTACTGCAACCGACTTAGAGGCGTCGAATGGGGTTGTTCATGTGATCGATACCGTTGTCATGCCAAAGTAATCCTGTATTAATTCAAATTGTGAACCGGAGTTGATTAACCAGCTCCGGTTTTTTGTAAATACACTTTAATATTTAAAATAAGATTTTTTATTGATTCTGATCACAACAAATTATTAATCCTCCTGTTATCATTCTAATGTATTGAATCAGTAATTTTAATCAATTAATTGGTTGTATTTGCTCCATGAAAAAATATTCAGGTTTTTGAATCAATTTGTTTGGAATTGTTTCTAAATTTATTCTATTCGTGTCAAACCGGCAGATTTTTTATTCTAATCTATCAATTTTGTAAGTGTCTGATTTACACATGTTTTTTATCATATTTCCGGGACGTTTCATAAATTACTTTTGTAATATTGCATACTCCAAAATCTATAAAAATGGCTATTCGAAAACTGACACAACTGTTTGATCGACCTGTAGGGCAAGAATTTAAAACCTTGATAGTGGTATGCGCCAACGATTTACACTCCATCGCCGCAGCAAGTGAGGCAGTGGATCGCAACCTGGTAAATGCAGTACTTATTGGGGATAAGGCTTTAATAGATATTTTCTGTGAGGAATCCGGGATAGATAGTAATCGGTTTACCATTATTCATCAACCCGTTGAAGAACTTGCCCTCCGACTGGCAACCGATATGATTAACCGCAATGAAGGTGATATTCTTATGAAGGGTTTAATCAGTACTGAGAAGTTGATGCGGGCAATTCTTAACAAGGAGAAGGGGATTACAGATCCGGGGAAGGTGGTCAGTCATGTGACAATCGTTGAAAATGCAAATTATCATAAATTATTGATAGCAGGTGATGTGGCTGTGATACCATTGCCCGATTTGAATCAGAAGATTCAGATTATTAATTATTTCGTTGAAGTTGCCACCTGTTTGGGGATTAACCTTCCAAAAATTGCGGTTATTGCTCCGAGCGAACAGGTTATGCCGTCAATTCCCTCCTCTGTTGAAGCGGCATTATTGGCAAAAATGAATGATCGGGGTCAGATTAAGGGGTGTATAGTTGATGGTCCGCTTGCGTTGGATGTTGCGCTTGACAGTGAAGCCGCTGCGCTTAAAGGACTAAACTCATCGGTTGCTGGCGATGCTGACTGCCTGTTGTTTCCTAACCTGGAAGCAGGAAATGTATTTTATAAGGTTAATACAAAGCTGGCTCTTTCAGAATCGGCAGCTATTATGGTTGGCGCAAGAGTCCCGGTGGTTCTGGCATCACGAGGTGACAGCACCCGTGTCAAATTGCTTTCTATTGCATTAGCTGTGCTGATGGCACGTAAATCTTAAATTCCAAATCTTAAATCTCAAATCCCAAAAATCATAAATTATGAAGTACACCCGAATTCTGGTTATCAATCCCGGATCAACATCAACTAAGATTGCCATTTATGACAATACCGTGTGTTCGTTGTTGAAAACCCTGCACCATTCAATGGCCGATCTGGCCCCGTATAAAACGATCAGCCAACAGTTTGAATTTAGAAAAGGGGTGATATTGAGTGAATTGGAACATGATCGCATTGATATTGAATCAATCAATATTGTTATTGGCAGGGGAGGTTTAACCTATCCACTCAAATCGGGAGTCTATTTTATTAATGACCTGATGGTTGAGCATTGTCTCAAAGGGGTAATGGGAGAACATGCTTCGAATCTTGGTTCATTAATAGCCTATGAGATAGCGCATATGCATCCCGGAACCATGGCTCTGATTGCTGATCCCGTTGTAACGGATGAAATGGATGATATTGCAAGAGTTGCCGGGCATCCCTTGTTTAAAAGAGTGTCGATATTCCATGCGTTAAATCAGAAAGCTGTCGCACGTCAGCACGCTTCTAAAATAGGCAAGCGATATGAGGAACTTGATCTGATCGTTGTTCATCTTGGAGGAGGAATTACAATAGGTGCTCATCATAATGGCCGGGTGATTGATGTGAATAACGGGCTTGACGGTGAGGGACCGTTTTCACCCGAACGTAGTGGTTCGTTACCCGTTGGAGCATTAATCTCACTGTGCTTCAGCGGAAAATATTCACAGGAAGAAATCAACTCAATGGTATCGGGCCAGGGTGGTCTTGTGGCTTACCTGGGGACCAATGATGCCCGCGAAGTGGAGATTGCAGTAAACCATGGAGATCAGAAAGCGGCCTTTTACCTCGAAGCAATGGCTTACCAGATCTCCAAATCAATTGGTGAAATGGCGACGGTACTAAAAGGAAAAATTGACGGAATATTAATAACAGGTGGAATAGCATACGACCGTCGGCTTATGGCCCAGATTCGTGAGAGGGTTGAGTTTATTGCACCGGTGTCGGTCTATCCCGGCCAGGATGAATTAAAATCATTGGCAATGAATGCGCTGATGGTAGCCAGGGGTGAAGTTGAAGCATCTGTGTATGATAAAACCGGGATTTAGCCGATGATTATCTCTTGCAACCATTGTATTCACAGAATTTTCAAGTCAATTTAACCGGTAATAAAAATTTTCCTGAAAAGAATTGTAAGTTAACTTTGAACCCTTACATTTGAGCTGAAATAAAACCTCCAAACGATGTATAAAATAGTTGGCTTTCTGCTTTTTCTGGCGATTCCTGTGTTATTAAATGCTCAACGACCGGGTACAGTTACCGATGAAACAAAGGTTCCGGTATACACATTACCCGATCCGCTTGTTTTCAATGACGGTTCAACTGTAAATAATAAAAAAGACTGGAACAAGCGGAGGAGTGAAATCTACCATATTTTTGAAAAGGAAGTTTATGGAATAACTCCCGGGTGGAAAGGGGGCATGAAATCATCCATTGTTTCGGATAAAGAAAATGCACTCGATGGATTGGCGAAACGGAAAGAGGTACGTCTGGATCTTATAAATGGTGATCGCCGGATTTCGGTAATGGTGTTGATCTATTTACCTCAAAATTCAAAAAATGCTCCTGTTTTCCTGAGTTATAATTTTAAAGGTAACCATTCAACAACCACCGAACCCGATGTGCAGATTCCGGATTCGTGGGTGGCCAATAATGCGGCATCGGGAATAACCAATAACCGTTCAAACGAAGCCGGAAGGGGAGAATCCGTTTCTTTGTGGCCAATGAAGGAGATTGTTTCACAGGGATTCGGTGTGGCAACAGTATACTATGGCGATGTTGATCCTGATTTTGATGATGGGTTTGCAAACGGCGTTCACCAGCTTTTTAATTCAAAAAGAGACAGTAGCTCATGGGGATCAATCGCAGGATGGGCCTGGGGCCTTTCCCGTGTGATGGATTATATCGAAACTGATAAAGATATTGATGCAAAAAAAGTGATCGTAATGGGTCATTCACGATTGGGGAAGGCTGCTCTCTGGGCAGGCGCTTCCGATCAGCGTTTTGCAATGACTGTATCCAATAATTCGGGATGTGGCGGTGCCGCAATTTCAAGAAGAAAATTTGGAGAAACTGTCGGAGTCATAAATACTTCATTTCCGCACTGGTTTTGCGATAATTTCAAAAAATACAACAATAAGGAGGAGATATTGCCGGTAGATCAGCATGAACTTCTTGCACTGATAGCCCCCCGGCCAGTTTATGTGGCCAGTGCTGCCGAGGATTTATGGGCCGATCCCAAAGGAGAGTTTTTAACGTGTGTCTATGCCTCACCTGTTTATGAACTACTGGGTAAAAAAGGATTTCCGGCCAAAGATATGCCTGCCTTAAATCAGCCAGTCACAGGTACCATTGCCTATCATATTCGGCCCGGAAAACATAATGTGACTTTATACGACTGGCAATCATACATGGATTTTGCAAAACAGTATTTTAAATAAGCGGAACATTAAAGGCAATATTGATTCTGTACACTCCCTGCTTTTTGCTGATGACAGGAAAGCAGAAGCAGATGTTTGTAAGATTATACCGGAAAAACAAAAGGAAAAGGGTTTATTCTGAGTACTGCCTGCTTTGTTGCCACTATTGTTTCGCAACTTATTATCAGCCAAAGCTAATATTAAAAACAAACCAATGGGCGATAAAAAAATGAAACAGGGTTCAGAGGTAGATTTCTTTGCCAAATTCGGGGAGAAGGAATCGACAAATGTGCAGTTGTCAAATGCCTTTTTACTCAAGGGTCTTGGTTTCAAAGGACTTGGTGATTCAGGGAAATCGGACGAAAATCTTCGGAAAGCCGTAGAGTTGTCTGTGAGTAATTTGTGGGCAAACATTGAACTGCAGAACCTTTAATAAAGGTAATATTTTTTTCTGTCGTTCAGTGTTCGTGCCTGACAACAGAACAATAATTCTAAATTCAGAAATTCTTTAGACAAATCGAATGACTAAACATTTTTATTTGATTGCACTTTTTGTATTGCTCACATCAGGAGCGGGGGCACAGGACATTAAAAACTGGTTTGTGTTTAATCCTGATAATGAATCTGCTGTGGCAGAAACAGATATGGCCGGGTGGCTCGATAAACCTGCTGGTAAACATGGATTCGTCCTGATGAAAGGTGATCATCTTGAATTTGAAGACGGCAAACCTGTTAAATTCTGGGGAACCAATTTGGCAGGAAATCTTTCTTTTATGAAGGCTGAAGAGTCTGTTAAATGGGCTCACTTCCTTTCGCGGTATGGATTTAATGGTGTACGATTCCATAAATTTACCTGGAAAGCAACCGATGGAATCCATTCAACGGTAATCACCAATGAGAAATGGAAGGATTTTGATTTTCTGTGTAATGAACTGCGCATCAAAGGGATCTACTACGGTTGGTCGCATATCTATGGACACAGACCTTTACCGGGAGACAGCAGCCGGATGATCGCCTACAATGAACTTGCAGCAACTAAGTTCCCATGGTCGCATCTCAATGGAACTACTTCGGCACTGGTCAATTTCGCCGACGATCTGCAGGAATTGAATATCGGGCTCACCATTAATATGCTCAATCATGTCAACCCTCACACCGGATTACGTTATGCCGATGATCCTGCATTGAGTTTTGTCGAATTTCAGAATGAAGACAATATATTCTGGGCAGCTATTGAGCAAACACTGAAACAAACACCATCTTACAGGGCGTTGCTTTGCCGAAAATTCAGCCAATGGCTAAAATTGAAATACGGATCGGATACAGGTCTTACGAAAGCCTGGAAAAATGAGGGTCTTACTTCAGGAGAAAACCTTGCATCAGAAAATATTTATCCGCAGCCGAACCATGGCCTTTTCACCTGGGAGTATGAGCAGGCATTAAAGGAAGGCCGGCCGGTCAAACAGCATATTCTGGATAAGGCAAATTTCCTTTATGATGAACAGCTCAAATTCTACCGCAATTTTGAATCGGCAGTTCGGAAAACAGGTTACAAAGGTCCGATCGTGGGAAGTTGCTGGCAGGCAGGTACGGGATTGAGTCACTTGCTTAACCTTCATGCCGATGCAGAGGTGGGAATGATCGATCGTCACAATTATTTTGGAGGAGGCCAGGGACATAGCCTTGTAGCGGGTAAATTTGATAACTCGGCCATGGTTTCTAAAATTGGTTCAGGATTATTTAGCACAGGCTTACAGCAGGTCAGCAACCGGCCATTTGTCTTTTCAGAATGGATGAGCCTGATTCCAAATGAATGGACCGCTGAAAGTGCACCAATTATAGCGGCTTACGGACTGGGGCTCCAGGGATGGGATGCTTCGTATGTGTTTGCAACCGACATTCCCGGTTATACACAAGCCATACATTCCCGGGGAGGAGGGATATACAATGCGACCTCACCAACTCAACTCGCAATATATCCGGCACTCGCGAGGATGATTTACAGGGGAGATGTGAAAGAAGGAGAAACCGTGGTCAACCGGAATGTTGAATTGGCATCGCTGCTGAAAGGAGCCACTCCAATAAATGAAAAGGTTAAGCAGGATTTTGACCGTAAAGTGATCGAAGGTTCCTTCCCGCTTCCACTGATGGCAGCCGGCAAAGTGGTACTTAGTTTTACGGATCAGAATAAAACGGAACTCATGAAAGATTTTTCTTCACTTTGGAAAGATTCAACCATGTATTCCACCACCGGTCAACTCGCATGGAGCGAAAAGGGGAGAGGATACTTCACCATTAATACTCCGGGAACCAAAGGTTTAGTTGGTTTTACCAATAGGAAGACCTTTGAACTGGGTGAGGTTACCCTTAAAACAGACAATGCGTTTGCAGTAGTTTTGGTCACTAGTCTCGACAGAGAGAAAGGAATTGGTACATCACAGAAAATCCTGGTAACAACAATTGCAAGGGCTCAAAACACGGGAATGGTGTTTAATGCAGAACGCACTCATCTTCTCGAAAGGGGAGAAGCCCCGATATTGCTCGAACCGGTTAGTCTTTCAATCAAAATCGATCGTCCGGGAACGCCTAAAGTAACTGTTCTCGATCATTCAGGAAGAAAAACCTTAAAGCAATTGCTTCCTGATACTAATTCATTCGAACTCGATGGCCGGAAAACCAAGTCTATCTATTATCTTTTTGAATATTAGTTAATTATGTATGTGTGGATCACTCCATAACAATTCGTTTAACCCATGAAGCAGGGTTAATGACTGTAAAATCTGAGCGACTTAGTAGTAGAATCATGTAACCAAATCTCAAAAAGTTGTAACGAATCAGGTTAAAGGTACGTCTGAACGCAGACAGTGAATGGTTTTATAAAACAATTAAAAAGGAGAGCATTTTGCTTTCCTTTTTTTATCTGAATTCTCGTGAATTGTATAAAATCGGTAAAAGTTTTGCCCAAGTGATATCTTCAGTGTCGGGTAATGTCTTCAGAGCAGGATGGTTTGAGAACGCTGTACAATAGATCACAAGTAACTATATCTAAAAATTTGATTAGGTTTTTAAATTTAATGAAATTACTGAATTATTGTCCTGACGCTCGGAATAATTGTGAGGAACCATTACATTTACATCAAAATCGAGACAATGAACCTGCGATACTTATTGATTATTGTGATGTTTTCAATCCTGGCCGTTAACACCTATGGACAATTGTCTCATGGGGGAATTCCGGCATCCTTCACCCTGATGAAAAAAGCTGCTTTTGAATTTCCCGTCATCGAAATGGAGCCGGTTGACAATAATCAATTATTGATCGATGAGCAGACCAATCCTGAGAATCTAAAATCCTTCATCTTTGCCAAAAGTTTTAAAGTAGATATCTCCCCGGAGGTTTCAGGACGATGGGATGTGGCCGAAGGTGTAAAAATCTGGCGGATTGGCATACGTTCAAAAGGTGCCTTTTCGTTAAACCTGATTTTTGACAAGATGTTCATTCCGCAAGATGCCTCTTTGTTTATATATCCGAAGGATCGTTCAAAAGTTTTGGGTGCTTTTACCTCGGAAAATGAACAATCGTCAGGTTATTTCGCAACGTATCCTATTACCGGTGATGAAATTGTAGTTGAGTATAATGAACCGGTTACATCGGCATATCCCGGGCAACTTCATATCGCTTCGGTCAATCACGACTTTAAAAATGTATTTGGCACCAGGCCTCTTGGCGAAGCAGGACTTTGTAATATGGATGTCATTTGTCCCGGGGCAGCCTCTTTTGCACTTGAAAAACAGGCCGTTGTTAGTTTAATTGTTGATGGAAGAGAATTGTGCACCGGAACTTTGCTAAATAATACACGGCAGGATAAAACGCCATATGTCATAACTGCAGGACATTGTATCGACAATCTGAGGGAAGCACAAACAACAGTATTTTGTTTTAATTACGAGAGCCCGGCATGCGGTAACGGGGCGAGCAGCCTCAATGGATTTGGGGATCAGACCTTAACCGGTGCCATACTTAAAGCACGGTCCGACTCACTGGATTTTGCACTTGTACAACTCGAAATCGCACCTCCTGCCGAATACCGGCCCTATTATGCAGGATGGAACCGACTAGGGACTATTCCTTCATCAACCGCATCAATACATCATCCGAAAGGCGATGTAAAAAAGTTATGCAAGGATAATGATCCGCCTACTATCGGCAACTATAACAGCGATTTTTTGAGCAATAGTTTTTGGAGGATCGCCAGATGGGAAATAGGAACAACAGAAACAGGATCTTCGGGTTGTGGATTGTTTAATCAAAACAGGCTGCTTATTGGTTCACTTACCGGTGGCACTGCTACATGTGCAGACCCGACAAATGACTTGTTTGCAATGTTTAGCAAGCAGTGGGATCATTACAGCGCCAGCAGTAAACAACTTAAAGCATGGCTTGATCCAACTAATACCGGTGTTTCCGAAGTAACAGGTCTTAATCCTTATGACAATACTACATCATGCTCCATTTTCACAAATGCCGAACCAGGTGAGACTTTTATTTTAAAGAAGGTAGGTGGAAGATCAGAAGGTTATAAGTCGGGTCATAATATTTCCGGCATCAGCAGTTTTGCTGAACGTTTCACTCAAACAGACCAGACCCTGCTCACATCAGTTGCCATTGGCGTGGCAAAAGTTTCATCAGTCGTTTTCAACCAGAATAGTAAGATAACCCTTAAGGTATATAATGAAGATGTAAAAAGCGGACTTCCCGGTACCGAAGTAATTTCGATGGACTTGCCATTTAGTTTATTCAGTGAGAAAAAGATGACGCATATTGATCTGGTAAATCCTGTTGTAATACAAAATAATTACTTTATCGGTTTCGATATTAACTATTCCAAT
>JBBRGI010000110.1:0-10618 GCA_038240855.1 Bacteroidales bacterium
AAATCCTCAATCCCCAATCCTAAATTTTTCCAATTGGATTCCAAACGAATAGTTTTTACATTTTTATTCGTTGACAGCAATCTCAAAACAAAATGATCAAAAGGTTAGTTCTCTTCTTTTTTATCGAGAATCAGCATTGAATTGACAATAATCTCGGAAATAAAATGAGTCTCTCCGTTTTTATCTTCATAAGAGTGATTCGTTAGTTTTCCCTCGACCGCTATTTCTGAACCTTTTTTCAGGTATTTTTCGGCCACTTCAGCCTGCTTGCCCCAGGCAACCAATTTATGCCAGGTGGTTTCTGACATTTTATTGCCTTTATGATCACGATAGGTTTCATTGGTGGCCACGGAGAAATTGGCTACTGATTTATCGCCGTCCAACCTTCTCATTTTGGGATTATCACCCAGGTAACCGATCAGCCTTACACTGTTTCTTAGCGCATTCATAATTTTAGTTTTTAAAATTAATAAATAAGAAATGTATTGACTAAAGTTAATACAATTTACTGGAATAAAGCGAATTATAAACGTGTGGATTCGTTTAAATCGGATATAAGCGAATATTAATGGTTAAATCGGATAGGTTAATAGAAAACCCGGTTCGTCAGATGCCGAACCGGGTTTTTAACTATTTATGATGATGGTAATCAAACTTTCTTAAACCGGAGATTCATTCTCTTCAATTGGTGTGGCTATGTCCTTGTCGACAAGAATCCGTCCGCAATATTCGCAGACAATAATTTTCTTCCTGGAGGCAATATCCAACTGACGCTGTGGGGGAATTTTATTGAAACATCCGCCGCAGGCATCACGCTGTACCGTTACGACAGAGAGGCCATTGCGCGCGTTTTTCCGGATACGGTTAAAAGCCATTACCAGCCTTTCCTCAATCATGCTTTCAATCTTGGTCACCTTGCTTTTGAGTTTTTCTTCCTCAACAGCAGTTTCGGCAGTGATTTCCTGCAACTCTTTTCTTTTTCTCACGAGATCTTCCTCCCGTTCTTTGAGCAATTTTTCTGAAGACTCAACAGATTCGGTTTTACTTTTGATCTCGATGGTAAATTCGCGGATTTTCTTTTCGGAAAGCTCAATTTCGAGTGTCTGAAATTCGATTTCTTTCGACAGTGAGTCGAATTCTCGGTTATTCCGAACGTTTTCCTGTTGCTCTTTATATTTTTCGATCTTGGCCTTCGAATCTTTTATTTCAGTTTTTTTGTTCCCGATGGCTAAATTGAGACTCTTTATTTCATCGCTGTAATTGGTAAGACGTGTCTTTAATCCAACGATTTCGTCTTCCAGGTCCTGGACTTCAAGGGGGAGTTCTCCGCGCAAAGTGTTGATCTTATCTATCTCTGATGCTACGGTCTGAAGTTCAAAGAGCATTTTGAGTTTCTCCTGGACAGAAACTTCCTTTCCTTCGGCTGTTTTATTATTATTTGTTGACATATACTGAAATTTACAATTTTTGTTACCTCTGACATAGATACAATACCGGATTGGTTTTCACCTCCGATAAACGGAGTGCAAAGTTAGGGAATTTTTTTATAAGTATTTCATAAAAAAGCTCCTTCGTAAATTGTTCACTTTCGTAATGTCCGATATCGGCAATAATGATTTTTTCTTCGGCAGCAAAGAAATCATGATATTTCACATCGGCTGTCACAAAGATGTCAGCACCTGCTGCAATAGCTGCCGAAAGCAGGAAACTTCCTGAACCGCCGCAAACGGCTACTTTCTTTACCGGTTTTCCCAGTAAATAGGTGTGTCGTAATATTTTGCATGAAAAAATGCCGAGAAGTTGCTCCAGAAAGTCAATTTCATTTACTGCTCCCGGAAGTTCGCCGATCATTCCGGCACCTACCCTTGGTAACGAATTTTCGAGCGGATAAAGATCATATGCCACCTCTTCGTAGGGATGGGCATTAAGTAAGGCATTGATTACTTTATTTTTGGAATGTTTCAGGAGTATCGTTTCGAATCGGACCTCCTTTTCGAAGTGGAATTCCCCCTTTTCACCCAGATAAGGGTTTGCCCCTTCCCCGCCCCTGAAGGTGCCCGAACCGTGGGTGCTGAAACTGCACTTATCGTAATTCCCGATTTCACCGGCTCCGGCTCCAAATACCGCCTCTCGAACCTGGTCGATATGATTTTCCGGAACAAAGGTGACCAGCTTGAGGAGTTGTTCTTTTGCCGGGGCCAGGATAGAAACATTGGTTAACCCTATTTTTTCGCAGATTTTGGAATTAACACCTCCCATGACACTGTCGAGATTGGTGTGTGAGGCAAATATGGCGATGTCATTTTTAATCGCCTTGATCACACACCGTTCAACAAAAGAATTGCCGTTAAGCTTTTTTACTCCTTTAAAAAGCAGCGGATGGTGAGCTATAATGAGTTCGCAGCCAATCTCAATGGCCTCGTCAATAACCGCTTCGTTAATATCAAGTGTAATAAGTGCAGAAGTAATCGTTGCTTCAGGATCACCTATGATCAGTCCCGCGTTATCGTATGATTCCTGATAGGAAGGCGGGGCAACATATTCAAGATAACTGATGATTTCCCTGATAATCATGTTCAATTAAATTAGTGAATAGGGTTAATGAATGGATAGGCAAAATTGAAATCAAGGTCTGAGGGGTTACAACTCTTCCTTTATTTCGAGCAGGTAACTTTTGATGTGTTGTAATTTTTGTACAATTTCAAAAGTTTTTTCAGACTCTGTCCTGTTCTCCTTGATTTTTGTTCTGGCACCCTTGAGGGTCATGCCACGTTCTTTGACCAGGTGATTAATAAGGGCCAGGTGATCAATGTCTTCCTGGGTATAAAACCGATCACCTTTTTTATTTTTGAATGGTTTGATGGTATCAAATTCTTTTTCCCAGAAACGTAACGTCGAAGGTGCAAGCCCAAACTGCACAGCCACTTCGCCGATGGAGTAATAATGTTTCTCTGCTTTCGGTTCCCTGAATGCCATAGTATTTAGATGTTAGTCGAAACTTTGACCCATATTTGACGAAATTGCGATCATCCTCTCATATTCATCAGGGGTAAGATCCTGGAAGTAGTAACTCTGAGGATTGACTTTTTGTCCGTTTTTGCTCACTTCGTAATGCAGATGCGGGGCGGTAGATGTGCCCGTGCTTCCCACCATTCCGATCACATCGCCACGGTTTACCTTCTGACCGAGGGTCACTTTTATTTTGCTTAAATGAGCATAAAAGGTTTCATAACCATATCCGTGATCAATCACCACCGTGTTTCCATACCCTGCCTCACGTGTGGCCGATTTTACGACTCCGATTCCTGTTGCAAAAACATCCGTACCAACAGTGGCCGAAAAATCCATGCCATAATGAAACCGCGGGATTTTATAAATCGGATGAATCCTCATTCCCCATCCTGACGCTGTTCGCTTGAGGTCCTTATTGGAAACGGGCATAATTGATGGCATGCTCGCTATCATTTTCTCTTTGTTTAATGCCATTTTAGCCACTTCATCGTATGATTTAGCCTGAACAAAAACCTGTTTGGAGAGAATGTCGAGTTTGCGTGTCGTGCTGATGATCAGTTCCGAATTATCCAGTTCTTCGAGCTTGGAATAACGGTTGGCACCACCAAAGCCTGCCATTCGAACTGTTGAGGGGATAGGTTCTGCTTCAAAAATAACCCTGTAAATATTATCATCGCGATTCTGAATGTCTTCGAGTACTTTCGAGATTTTTTCGAAGTCCTTATTCATCAGTGTATATTGGGATAACAACTGCTCGTTTTGCCGCTTTAACCTTTTTGTTTCGGGCGGATCGAAAAACTGGAGGAAAATAAGGAAAAACATTACTCCTGAGACCAGACCTGTTGACAAATATCCCAGCACCCGCCTGATAAGCGTTTTGATATTTCGTTCTATTTTATCAAAGCTTAAGGTATCAGGATTGAATCTGTAATTGGTTTTACCCATATGTTCTTTCTTTTATTTCATTTCATTACAATCAAAATTAGCGAAATAATCTAATTTTGCATCGTTCTAATAAAATCTGTCTTGTATGTTTGATTGCAAATCTATGAAAATAATTCTTTTTACGATCCTATTATCCTATTAGATTACGATTTTAAAGGTTTTTTAACACATTTTTTTTATGAATTCAAAGCAAATTCGTCAAACATTTCTGGATTTTTTCGCCTCTCATGAGCATACTATTGTCCCTTCTGCGCCAATGGTAATTAAGAATGATCCGACACTTATGTTCACCAATGCCGGAATGAACCAGTTTAAGGATATTTTCCTCGGAAATTCACCTGCAAAGTATCTCAGAATTGCTGATACACAGAAATGTCTGCGGGTTTCGGGCAAGCACAACGACCTCGAAGAAGTAGGGCATGATACCTATCACCACACGATGTTTGAGATGCTCGGAAACTGGTCGTTTGGCAACTATTTTAAGAAAGAAGCAATCGACTGGGCATGGGAACTACTTGTTGATGTGTATAATATCCGCGTCGACCGGTTATACGTCACCATTTTTGAAGGAGATGATAAAGATGGTGTCCCGATGGACATGGAGGCGCATAATTTATGGTCCAAATACCTTCCTGAAGATCGTATTCTGAAAGGAAATAAAAAAGATAATTTCTGGGAAATGGGCGATTCAGGCCCGTGCGGACCCTGTTCCGAAATACATGTCGATATCCGCAATGAGGATGAACGGTTATTGATTGATGGTCGCGACCTTGTAAACGAGGGTCATCCCCAGGTGATTGAGATATGGAATCTTGTCTTTATCCAGTTTAACCGCAAAGCCAACGGACAACTTGAAGAACTTCCTGCCAAACATGTGGATACGGGAATGGGTTTTGAGCGGTTGTGCATGGTAATTCAGGGAAAGCAATCGAATTACGACACCGATGTATTTCAGAGTGTGATAACTGAGATCGGCTACCTTGCGGGGATAAGATACGGCACTGACGAAAAAGCGGATATCGCGATGCGGGTGATTGCCGATCACCTCAGGGCTATCTCATTTGCGATAACTGACGGTCAGTTGCCTTCGAACAATAAAGCCGGTTATGTGATCAGACGTATTCTGCGCCGTGCTGTACGTTACGGTTATACTTTCCTTGGATTCAGAAAACCATTTATCCATCAACTGGTTAAGGCACTTGTTGAGAATATGGGAGGCGCTTTCCCCGAACTCGTCCGGCAGCAGGAGCTTGTTGTGAATGTAATCCGCGAAGAAGAGGATTCGTTCCTGCGAACCCTCGAAACCGGGATCAAAATGCTCGATACAATTATTGATGCAACTAAAAAGAAAAACGAAACGGAAGTGGATGGCCAGGTCGCCTTTGAACTTTACGACACTTTCGGTTTTCCGCTCGATCTTACCGAACTGATCCTTCGCGAACAGGGACTTACAATTGACCGTGTGGCTTTCGAATCAGCCATGGAAGCCCAGAAAAATCGTTCGCGGAGCGCTACCCAACTCGAAACAGGCGACTGGATCGAATTACAGCAGGCCGATGGCGAAGGATTCGTCGGTTATGATGCGCTGGAAGCAAAGGTGAAGATTAACCGTTACCGGAAAGTGAAAGGGAAAAAAGGGGAGTATTTCCAACTGGTATTCAATACTACGCCGTTTTATGCAGAATCGGGAGGGCAGGTTGGTGATTCCGGTGTTCTCGAATCTGATGGAGAGACAGTGGAGATTTTCGATACGGTCAAAGAGAATGATCTTACCGTGCACCTCTCGAAAAAACTTCCGGGCCACCCCGAAGCAATTTTTACGGCTGCTGTTAATTTAAAAAACCGCAGGCTGACAGAAAATAATCATACGGCAACTCATCTGCTCGATCATGCATTAAGAGAAGTGCTCGGAACACATATCGAACAGAAAGGTTCATTGGTTTCCCCGGATACACTTCGGTTTGATTTTAATCATTTTCAGAAAGTTACAGACGCAGAGATTTCCCGGATTCAGCATCGGGTCAACGAATTGATCAGAGAAAACATCCAACGTGATGAACGACGCGACGTGCCCATTTCAGAAGCCGAAGCGATGGGGGCAATCGCACTGTTCGGTGAAAAATACGGCGATCATGTTCGTGTCATCAGGTTCGGAGATTCTGTCGAATTGTGCGGCGGAACACATGTTGCTTCAACAGGAACAATCGGTCAGTTTGTTATTCTTTCTGAAGGCTCTATTTCGGCAGGGGTGCGACGCATTGAAGCAATCACAGCCGACAAGGCTGAGGAGTATATCAGCAACCAGTTGAAAAACCTCAAAGAAATTGCATCGTTATTTAACAATCCGGCCAACGTAAAAGTCGCTGTGGAAGAGTTGTTTGTTAAATGCAATACACTCACCAGGCAGGTTGAGGCGTTCGAAAAGGAGACCGCCGGAAAAGTGAAAAATGAATTGTTACTTGAGGTGGAACCGATCAATGGTATAAATTTTCTGGCACAACAAATTAACGTTGATAATGCGGCAATTATCCGCGACATTGCTTTTCAGTTAAAGGGTGAAGTCGAAAATCTATTTCTTGTGCTTGCCGCCGAGATTGATGGCAAGGCAACCATTCATGTAATGATTTCGGATAACCTTGTCAAAGAGCGCGGTCTGAATGCGGGAACAATCATCCGCGAACTGGCTAAGGCGGTCAACGGAGGTGGAGGCGGACAACCTTTTTATGCGACTGCGGGAGGTAAGGAACCCGCCGGTATTCCACGCTTGTTGAAAAATGCCAAAGGATTAGTAAAATAAACCAGGATCTATATTATATCAACGCATACCAGGTTCTTTGATTTCGGGAATATAATTTTATACTCTGGCAATACAGACAATTTTTGCTTAATTATGAAATGGTTGGATTAGTATCAAATCTTTGAATATAAAATGGTTATGATACATTTAATTTTAATGATTTTCAATTGGAAGCTGGCCTATTAAAAATGCCGGTGAACAATTGTGGTGCTTTATTTTTTACTGTTTTACCATGAGTACATCTCATGAGCGTTTTTATATTCGTACTGCATTTTTGTACTGCATTTTCGAAGTGCTTTTAAAAATGCACTTAATGCCCGTTTGACGCAAGTACAGCAATTTAAAATTTATTTTAATGAAGAATTTCTTTAATTTTCTTTTTTCTGTGGCAACAGCAGGATTTCTGCTGCTTTTGTTCGCATTTGCATTAGGCATGGCCACGTTTGTCGAAAGTGCATATGGAGTGGAGGCAGCCCGCTCGCTCGTGTACAATTCATGGTGGCTCGAACTGATTCTGTTCCTCCTCTGTTTAAATATGATTGCCAATTTTATCCGGTTTAAGATGTACAAGTTTCACAAGCTAACCATGGGCATCTTCCACCTGGCTTTTGTTCTTGTCATTATCGGAGCCGCGGTAACCCGTTATATTGGTAGCGAAGGAGTTATGCATATCCGCGAAGGTGAGAGTACCAATATTATCACTTCATCAGAAATAAAATTCAATATAGCTGCCGAATACCAGGGAGACGAAAAGCGAGTCGTTAAACAGACGAATTTTTCTGAACTTTCTCAAAATGAGACTTCCGATAAACTCAAAATCGGGTCAAAAGAGATTGAGATAAAAACGGTAAATTATTTTGCAGATGCAAAAAGGAGTATAGAGGTGGATGCACAAGGTGAGCCGCTTATTGAGCTGGTTTATTCACAACAAGGCGCGATGAAAACTGAACTCCTGCAAACTGGCCAGGTAATTATGGCCAATGAATCAACAGTTGGTTTTAATGCTGAAGCAAATACTCAATTTATTTTCAAGGGCGATTCGCTTAAGCTTTTTTCGCGTGATACAATCCGGACAATTGATATGCAGGGTAAGGATGGGCTTATGTTTCCTCCGGGAACTGAAATTGACTGTAGCGAAAGAGTGGTTTACCGGACGTCGAATGTCGCCCTGGTTGTGAAAAAATTCCTGCCGGCCGCGCGGACTGTGGCTGCTTCCGGCGATGGAACACCAACCGGCGAAAATGCACTGATTGTTCAATTGAGCAATAATCAGAAACAACAGTTGGTCACCCTCTGGACCTCCGCTCAGCGTGAGACGTCAAAAAATTCCGGCACTTTCGAAGGAATCAATTACCGGATGTGGATCGGTCCGGAAGAAACTATTTTACCTTTCTCGCTCAAATTAAATGATTTCGTTCTTGAAAGATACCCAGGATCCAACAGCCCTTCTTCGTATGAAAGCCTTGTCACCCTTACGGATAAGGAAAAGGGATTTACTACGGATTATAAAATATTTATGAATAACGTATTAAAACACAGGGGATACCGGTTCTATCAGTCGTCCTATGACCAGGATGAGCACGGAACGATTCTTTCGGTCACGAAGGATCTTGCCGGAACAACGATTACTTATATTGGCTATTTTCTTCTGTTCCTGGGAATACTTTTATCGATATTTAATCCTAAGAGTCATTTTTATGGATTAATGAAACGCGCTTCTGCCGGAACTTCGATAGTTGTACTGACATTATTATTCAGCGGATTCACTGCAGTTGCCGCAGATCCTCCTGCTGTTTCTTCGGATATTTCTAAAGAATTCGCCAAAGTTTGGGTGCAGGGACACGACGGAAGAATAAAACCTTTCAGTACACTTGCCTACGAGGTGATTATGAAGATTTCGCGTTCCGAAAAATTGTTGGGACAGGTTCCGGAACAGGTTGTGCTGGGAATGTCTGCCCGACACCTTGAATGGCAGCAGGTAAAGATGATTTCAATCTCTGATGATCAGATTGAAGCAAAACTGGGATGTGACGGCAAAGCTTCCTTCAATGATTTTTTCGATCAGTACGGGAGCTATAAACTGGCCGCTGATGTGCAGAATGCTTATGCAAAAAAACCGGCCGAAAGAGCTCTTTTTGATAATAATGTGATCAAGGTTGACGACCGTCTTAATGTGGCATACCAGGTGTATCATGGTGATCTATTCCGTTTCTTCCCATCACCTGATAAAGCTGACCTGACATGGTATTCACCCGTTTCACGGCTGCCGGCCGGTTTTGGTCCTGATTCTGTTTATGTAAATAAAGCTTATGCGGAATTTTTGGCTGCTTTGACATCAGGAAATGAGTCCATGAGTCTTCGCGCTGTTTCTAATATCCTTAGTTTCCAGCAGCAGCATGGATCGGCACTTATTCCGGGAAAGACCAAACAGCGGCTTGAAATTTTATACAATCAAATCAATATTTTTAAAGATCTCTCGGGCTGGTATGTCCTGCTTGGGTTTATCCTGCTTGGATTTTTCTTCCACTCGCTGTTTACAGGAAAGGCTTTACGCAAAAAGGCGGTAAACTATACGGTCATCGGTTTGTTTGCCGGTTTTCTCGCACATTCGCTGGGTTTGATTGTCAGGGGGTATGTTTCGGGTCATATGCCATGGAGCGATGGATATGAGTCGATGATTTACATTGCCTGGGCCGGGATGTTGGCAGGTTTGATTTTTGCACGCCGTAATCCGATGGTTTTAGCTGCCGCCGCAATCTTATCAGGTTTAACACTTTTTGTGGCGCAGATGAGCTGGCTTAACCCTGAAATCACGAACCTGGTGCCTGTGCTAAAATCTTACTGGCTTACAATTCATGTGGCAATTATTACGGCAAGCTACGGATTTGTCGGAGTGAGTGCAATTATCGGAATGATAAATCTGCTGATGGCTGCTTTCCAAAACCGGGAAAACCGCTTTCGGATCAAGACAACTGTGGCGCAACTCACCGACATTAACGAAGCAGCCATGATACTTGGTCTTTATTTCCTAACTATAGGTACCTTCCTTGGCGGAATCTGGGCCAACGAATCATGGGGACGGTACTGGGGCTGGGATCCGAAAGAGACATGGTCTCTGGTGACCATCCTGTTATACAGTTTCATTACCCATATGCGGCATATCCCTGGTTTTAAAGGGTGGTTTGCCTTTAATCTTGCCGCTGTGATCGGTTTGCTTTCCGTCTTGATGACCTATCTTGGGGTAAATTATTATCTTTCTGGTTTGCATTCCTATGGAAGCGGGGAAGGGCTAAAGTTTCCATTTGCTGTAATCATCGTATTTGCACTGATCGGCGTTCTGGCTGTTGTAGCGCGAAAAAAAGAGGAAAAGTTTAAGGCGACTCAAAAGTAAAAAAAGAATGCGTGCTTTTGTGAAGGCCTGACTCCAAGTCAGGCCTTCACTCGTTAAAAAAAATCTTTACTTGCCAGGGATTTTTATATTCTTAAATCACTATATTTGAAGTAATAATTTTAACTCAAATGGCTTCAATTGAACAAATAAGAAATAACCTGATTGACAAACTTCTTTCAATAAACAACAAGGATATTATTGTTTCATTGGATAGGTTATTGGAATCAACAATCAAAGAAGAAGATGTTTACAAAGTCAGCAAACAGCAGAGGATTTTATTGGCTGCAAGTGAAATTGACATACAAAATGGGAACCTGATTTTAGATGAAGAAATAAATCGCGAAGAAGATTTATGGCTAAACAAGTAGTTTGGACAAGGACTGCAAGAAAACAGAGACAAAGCATACTCGAATATTGGTTCATTAGAAATGGCAATAAGCAATATTGTCAAAAAGTATCCGCTTTTATCAGGG
>JBBRGI010000111.1:0-10572 GCA_038240855.1 Bacteroidales bacterium
GAACGTCCCATCAGTTTAATAAAGTGCCAGTATTTTTTTGCTGAGTTGGCGTCTCGCATGATGTTGCCAATCAGTTCACAGTAAGTTTTACAGGCAGTATCGAAACCAAAAGAGGCTTCAATCATTTCGTTCTTCAGATCACCATCAATTGTCTTGGGACAACCGATCACCTGGATGCCGGAATTTTTCTGAAGATAATATTCAGCCAATACACAGGCATTTGTATTTGAATCATCGCCGCCGATTATGACAATCGCTTTAATTCCCAATTGATTGCAAATTTCAATTCCCTTATCAAATTGTGCAGTTTCCTCCAGTTTGGTACGACCTGACCCGATAATATCAAAACCACCGGTATTGCGGTATTCATCAATAATTTCGGCTGTCAGTTCGAGATATTTGTGCTCAACAAGTCCTGAAGGACCTCCCAGAAAACCATATAACTTGTTGGAAGAATTCAGCTTCTTTAAACCGTCGAACAATCCCGCTATAACATTATGTCCTCCCGGCGCCTGTCCACCGGACAAAATAACACCTACATTAAGTGAAGGAATATCGACATGCCGACCACCGTCAGTAAATGTAATAACAGGCATCCCATAGGTACCCGGAAAAAGCCTTTTTATCTCCGCCTGGTCAGCCACCGAATCGGTTTTCCCGCCTTCAATAACCTTTACGGTACCTTCAAGAGCCTTTGGCATCTTGGGTGTATACTTCGCACGCTCAATTTGTAAAATACTTTTAAACATTGCTATGATATTAGGATTCAATACTATGAATACAGTACATTTTGAAAAACGCCGTAAAGTTAGTTTAATTTAAACATCTCCTGAATACGCATATTTCAGTCAAAACAAATTTAAAGTAAACTTAATATTTGATTTTTTGGGTCACGCGGTTTTTAACCACATTTGATTATTGATTAAGACTCAATATCTTTATCATCACGGTTATCTGAGTTTTTCCCTTTCGCCGGCAACCTTCCTGCCTTTTTTAGTGCCTGCGATAACAAATACTCTATTTGCCCATTCATGCTGCGAAACTCATCCGCCGCCCAACGCTCCAGAGCATTGGAAACTTCGGGGTCAATTCGCAGCATAAAGGATTTTTTATTGGCCATTATATTTTTAATAAATTGAACCTGCATTAATTACAGGCCGGGCTGATTCGTCAGCGCATAGAACGACAAGCAGGTTACTCACCATCGAAGCTTTCTTTTCATCATCAAGCTCAATGATCTGCTGATCCTTTAATTCATCGAGTGCCAGCTTAACCATTCCAACGGCCCCTTCCACAATTTTCTGACGGGCAGCAACAATAGCTGTAGCCTGCTGACGACGTAGCATGGCGCCGGCAATCTCGGGTGCATACGAAAGATTGGAGATTCGCGCTTCAATCACTTCGATTCCAACCAGCAGCAAACGCTCCGCGACTTCAACAGCCAGAAAATGGTTAATTTCATCGATCCCCGAACAAGCCTGTAATCCAGAATATGCCTGCAACCGCAAGTAAAACAAACACAAAAATGGAGATGGGTAACTGAAAAATAATCCGGGCCAGCGGGGATAAAATTAACACCACTCCAATAAATAATTGAAGGAAACCATTGTTCTCTAACTTAATTTCTTTTTCCATATCATGAGGTTATTAAATAATACCACAATGATATCATTTTAATAGCATATAAACAATGACTTCATTATATATTTTTATCATTTGCATTTATTTAAAAGTCTGCAGATTACTAAAAGATTACACAGATCAGGAAGGAGAAGTCGCAGAGTTATGCAAACTTGAAAATTTCTGTTTTATCCTCTGAATCTCTGTGATTCTCTGTGAATTCTCTATGCAACTCTGTGTAATACCTAATTTTAGGCAATAATAAGTCCTTTAAAAAGATAATAGAATTTTACCTATACATTTTGTCATAGATCCCTGATTCCTTTGTATGAAAAATTTAATCCATCGCGCAGAAACTATTCGTAAATTTGCTGTGATTGAAAAATCGAATCATTTATATGTTTTTATGACTGAAATTAGAAATAATCAATATATTGAGATTAAAGGAGCGAGGGTTCATAATCTGAAAAATATAGACCTTCGGATTCCCCGCAACAAAATGGTAGTTATCACAGGTCTTTCGGGGTCGGGAAAATCATCGCTGGCATTTGATACGCTGTATGCAGAGGGTCAGCGCCGGTATGTGGAAAGCCTTTCGTCATACGCTCGTCAATTTTTAGGCCGGATGGACAAACCCGATGTCGATTATATCAAAGGGATTCCTCCGGCCATAGCCATCGAACAAAAAGTAAATACCCGCAACCCGCGATCGACGGTAGGAACGTCAACCGAGATTTACGATTACATCAAATTACTTTTTGCAAGGATAGGTCACACTTTTTCGCCCATTTCGGGTAAAGAGGTAATCAGGCATGAAGTGAGTGATGTGGTAAACGCAATCATTGCCTTCCCGCAAGGAACAAAAGTAATTCTCCTGTCACCCTACCGGATCAGTAAGGATAGAACGTTGGCTCAGGAAGCCGACCTTCTTCAGCAACAAGGATTTACGCGCATCGAGATTGACGGTGAAGTAATGCGGATCTCGGATATTGATCCAGCACCTTCAACAAAGGAAAAAATAAAGGAATTCAATATTGTGATTGACCGTTTCGCGGTTTCGGATGATGAGGATCTGCTAAGCCGCGCGGCAGATTCGGTGCAAACAGCTTTCTATGAAGGGAAAGGGGATTGTATTGTCCGCATAATTACTGAAACAGAAGTTAAGCTACTCCACTTTTCGAACCGTTTCGAAGCAGACGGAATCACATTTGAGGAGCCCACACTTCATATGTTTAGTTTCAATAACCCTATCGGCGCCTGCCCTCTTTGTGAAGGTTACGGTAAAACAATCGGTATTGATGAAGATCTGGTCATTCCCAATAAATCACTGTCAATCTACAATGAAGCCGTAGTCTGCTGGAAAGGGGAAAAGATGAGTGAATGGAAAGACCAGCTTGTGATGAATTCGGATAAATTCGATTTCCCTGTTCACAAACCGTTTTACGATCTTTCGCCGGAACAAAAACGGCTGTTGTGGACCGGCAACCAATACTTTGAAGGACTGAACCGCTTCTTTAAAAGTCTCGAAGAGCAGTCGTATAAAATCCAGTATCGTGTGATGCTTTCGCGTTATCGCGGCAAAACGATATGTCCCGAATGCGAAGGAACCCGTCTCAAAAAGGAGGCATCATACGTACGTGTCGGGGGAAGAGCGGTCTCCAACCTGGTTAACCAGCCTGTTGATCAGCTTGCTTCCTATTTCCATAATTTGCAATTATCGGATCATGATAAAATCGTATCCGACCGGTTACTGGTAGAGATCAACAACAGGATAGAGTTTTTGTGCGACGTGGGGCTGGGATATCTTACCCTGAACCGGCTTTCCTCCTCGTTGTCGGGCGGTGAATCGCAGCGTATCAACCTTGCAACCTCGCTCGGAAGCAGCCTGGTCGGCTCGATGTACATCCTGGATGAACCTTCAATTGGCCTTCACTCGCGTGATACTTCACGACTGATTAAAGTACTGCGCAAATTACAGCAACTCGGAAACAGCGTGATCATCGTTGAACATGACGAGGAAATCATCCGTGATGCTGATATGGTGATCGATATCGGACCTTTAGCCGGAACGAATGGCGGCGAAGTGGTTTTTCAGGGTTCGCACGAGGAACTGGCATTAAACGATAAAAGCCTGACTGCAAGATACATCAACGGCACCGAAAAAATTGCACTTCCGCTTGTGAGACGCAAATGGAATAATTTTATCGAAATCACAGGTGCACGCGAAAACAACCTAAAAGGGATAGATGTTAAATTTCCGCTCAATACCTTAACGGTAGTAACCGGGGTAAGCGGTTCAGGAAAATCGTCACTGGTCCGCAAAATACTTTACTCTGCACTTACTAAACATCTGGGAGGTTATGGTGAGAAAACGGGTGATCATACCCGTCTTCAAGGCGATCTCTCCCTGATTACAGCAGTCGAATTTGTCGATCAGAATCCCATCGGAAAATCTTCCCGGTCGAATCCTGTCACCTATCTTAAAACCTATGATGACATCCGGAAGTTGTATGCCGATCAGCAGGCTTCAAAAATCAATGGATTTACCCCATCCCATTTTTCGTTTAACATTGATGGTGGAAGGTGTGAAGAGTGTGAGGGTGAAGGAGAGATAAAAGTAGAGATGCAATTTATGGCCGACATTCACCTGACCTGCGAAAGTTGTAATGGCAAACGATTTAAGCCGGACGTACTGGATGTAAAATTTAAGGAAAAAAGCATTTTCGACATACTCGAAATGACAGTCGATGAGGCGATAGTATTCTTCTCCGAAAATGATAAACACGAGGGGAAGAAAATTGCCCGGAAGCTCCTGCCATTGCAGGATGTAGGACTTGGATACGTCAAACTGGGCCAATCGTCAAGCACTCTTTCCGGCGGAGAGAGTCAGCGCATCAAGCTTGCCTCCTTCCTTGCGAAGGAGAAAGACTCCCCCACCCTGTTCATTTTCGATGAGCCGACTACCGGCCTCCATTTTCACGATATCCGTAAGCTGCTCGATGCTATCAATGCACTGATATCTAGAGGACATACCGTTCTGATTATCGAACACAACACGGAAGTGATAAAGGTCGCTGACTGGATCATCGATTTAGGTCCTGAAGGCGGGGAATCGGGAGGGTACAAAGTGTTTGAAGGAACACCCGAGGAAATCGTAAAATGTAAAGAATCATACACCGGGAAGTATTTGATTAATAAATTGATATAAAGATATGTTGTGTTATAAGTAAGGGTAAACTTATTTTTAAAGGTTGGTTACAGATGAACAACCCGACCTTTTGTAAATTATGAACTGAAACAAAAAAACTCAACTGATAGAGTTATCCTATCATTTTCCTTTGGAATGATTAAATTTGCCTAAAATTATTTGCAAAGATATTTAAAAATGGAAATTTTTGGTACAAAAGATCACAAAATCATACATGGCGAAGCTTTAGAAGCACTTAAGACACAAGTCACAGACAATTCTATTGACTTAATTTTTGCTGACCCTCCCTACAACATTGGTAAAATTTTCAATGGACATATTGAAAAATGGGAGACAGATGAATTGTATCTGGAATGGTGTTATGAATGGCTTGACCTCTGCATTAAGAAACTGAAACCTAATGGTAGTTTTTATGTTATGACTGCAACTCAGTTTATGCCATATTTCGATATTTATCTTCGCGAAAAATTAAATATTTTGTCGAGGATTGTTTGGAGTTATGATAGTTCAGGAGTTCAGGCAAGGAAGTTTTTTGGTTCCATGTACGAACCTATTTTGTACTGTGTAAAAGACAAAAGCAATTATACTTTCAACTCAAATGATATTTTAGTAGAAGCAAAGACAGGTTCAAAGAGAAAATTAATTGATTATCGTAAAGCCGTTCCTACTGTTTATAACACAGAAAAAGTACCAGGGAATGTATGGGATTTTTCAAGAGTTCGTTATCGCATGGACGAATATGAAAATCATCCAACTCAAAAACCAATTTTATTACTTGACAGGATTATAAAAGCAAGTTCTAATGAAGGCGATTTAGTATTAGACCCATTTTCAGGAACTTTTACCACATGTGCGGTTGCAAAAGAATTGAAAAGGAATTGCATAGGAATTGAAGTGCAAGACGAATATGTGAAAATCGGTTTAAGAAGATTACAATTGGCCGAAGAATACAAAGGAGAAAAATTACAGAAAGAAATACGTACATTTGAATCCGATAAATTAATAACCAGTGACAACCTAACATTATTTTAAAAACCTAATGGAATATTCATTCACGGCTAAAATCAAATCAGTATTAAAAAATAAGTTTGGTGATGATTCAGATGAGATATATGAAAAAAGCGATCTAATTAAATACATTAATAAAAAGACACGTTCAGCAAACAAAGGTTCAAAATCCCGTTCAAGTTTTGCAAGTCTTTTCGCCATTTATGTTTTGATCGAAGATTATATTGATCATAATTTTGAGCTTGAAGGTACATATGATGATTATGAAGGAGCAATTTATAGCAAACTGTTTAACCGTCAGCGTCAACTTCCATTTGGTGGAAGTCTTCAGAATCATGCTTTAAACAACCGCATGAATGCAGAATTTAAGAAATATTTTCCTGAATCAGAGATTACCCCAATTTTAAGAAAACTTGAAACTAACAGATATTGGATAAATGAACATTTACTTAAAATAAAGGTAAGGGAAACAAATTATAATTTGGCTTCTGTAATCCTTGAAATAATTGACGAATATACTAAAACCAAACAAGATGCTTTTCAACGTTTCATAAAAGCATGTGAAGAATTACAGGAAATTGAAGGTTCAAATCCCTCACAAGTTATTGCATACATAAGAAGTTTACTTGAACCCGATGTTGATGCAAGACTTTTTGAAATTGTAAGTTTTTTCAATTTTGAAATACTATTATTACGATCAAAATATATATTGGGGTTTTGAAATCAATAATCTTACGAAAGAAAACCTAAAACTTTACAAAACGGGAAGAACAAATGCAAATGACGGCGGAATTGACTTTGTGATGAAACCATTAGGACGATTCTTCCAGGTAACTGAAACACTTGATTTCAAAAAGTATTTTCTTGACATAGACAAAATTCAGAAGTTTGCGATAACATTCGTTATTAAATCTGTTGAAGATGTTAAAGACATACGAAGCAAAATAAATACTAACGCAAAAAAAATTTATTTAGTGAATGCAATCGTTGAAAAATATATGGATTGTATTGAGGAAGTAATCAATATTCCAATTTTGAATCAACGTTTTAGTGAAACAATTAAATTAGGTTACCTTAACCACATCTTAAATGAGATAGTTACTCAAAGCAAGGTAGAATTTAACTATAATGACACAGAGGAGCTTAATGGTTCAATGTAAATTGATGTTGACATCGACTTAAAAATAATCACTCATTCATTCCTTAATTCTTTTATTTTTTCATTTAACCTCTTCCGGCTACTTAATGTCGTGCAAATCATAAGGCGTCTCCTGATATACATAGTAATTCAGCCAGTTGAGAAACAAAAGGTTGGCGTGTGAACGCCAGCTCAGAACGGGTTCCTGCGAAGGATCATTCTCCTTGAAATAGTTCACCGGAAGCTCAATAGGAAGACTCTTTTCCAGGTCACGGCGAAACTCCCGGTTAAGCGTTCCGCGTGAATATTCAGGATGTCCGGTGATAAACAGTTGTTTCCCGTTTTTAGCCATGGCCATATACACTCCGGCCTCATCGGAATATGAAATCAAATCAAGTCCGGGAACTTTGAGAATATCTTCAGCCCATATTTCGGTATGCCGCGAATGCGGAGCCATAAAGGTGTCATTAAATCCCCTGAAAATCGGAAGTTTTAATTCACTGTGATTATGGTTGAAAATTCCAAACATTTTCTTCGTCAAAGGATATTTCGGGATTCCGTAATGGTAATGCAATCCGGCCTGGGCCGCCCAGCAGATAAACATTGTGGAGGTAACATTATGGTCAGCCCAGTCGAAAATCCGGCATATTTCTCCCCAATAATCAACTTCTTCGAAAGGCAGATGCTCCACGGGTGCACCTGTAATAATCATTCCATCGTATTTATTCGCCTTTATTTCGGAGAAAGTATGGTAAAAAGTATTCAGGTGATCCAATGAAGTGTTTTTTGAAATATGACCTTCAATCTGGAGAAAATCAATTTCTATCTGTATCGGCGAATTAGACAACAACCGCAATAAATCGGTTTCTGTGGCTATCTTCAAGGGCATCAGATTAAGAATGATTATCTTAAGCGGACGAATATCCTGATGAACCGCGCGGGTCTGATTCATAACAAAAATATTCTCCTTGCGGAGAAGTTCAATAGCAGGAAGACCGTCGGGTAAATTTAATGGCATGATAAATTATTTATTATAAACGAAAATACAGGTAAGCGCCTCTGAGGGCAACTTACCTGGTATTCAAAAACGCAAAGCTACTATTCTTCAAGACGATTCTCAGATTTTTGCCAATGCCTGTTCGAAGTCAGCGATGATATCATCGATGTGTTCGATACCGACAGAAACCCTTAATCCGGCGGGTTCAACCCCTGCACTAATCTGCTCAATATCACTTAGCTGTGAATGTGTTGTTGCTGACGGCTGAATAATCAGTGTCTTTACATCACCGACATTTGCAAGGTGACTAACTAACAGCAGATTATCAACAGTTTGGGTCGCCTGTTCTTTTCCACCTTTTACAATAAATGATAGAACGGATCCTGCCCCTTTCGGTAAATACTTTGCAGCCAGCTCATAATTTTCGTTCCCTTCAAGTCCCGGGTAATTAACCGATTCAACCTTCGGATGATTCGACAGCCATTTGGCGAGTGCGAGCGCATTCTGAACATGACGTTCAACGCGCAATGATAATGTTTCGAGTCCCTGGATCAGCAAAAATGAATTAAACGGGCTGATCGCCGGACCAAAGTCACGCAATCCCTCTACACGCGCCCTGATAATGAAGGCAATATTCCCAAACGGACCGTCTGTTCCGAAGACATCCCAGAATTTCAATCCATGATATCCTTCTGAAGGTTCAGTAAAACCGGGGTATTTCCCGTTTCCCCAATTGAAATTGCCTCCATCGACAATAACTCCGCCAATGGACGAACCATGACCGCCAATCCATTTTGTGGCCGACTCCACCACAATATTAGCGCCATGCTCGAATGGACGAAACAGTGCACCACCGCAGCCAAAGGTGTTGTCGACAATCAATGGCAAGTCATATTTTTTTGCAAGTGCCGCAAACTTCTCAAAATCAGGAATTGAATAACTTGGATTACCGATCGTTTCAAGAAAAATCGCCTTGGTCTTGCTGTCAATAAGTTTTTCAAAATTCTCAGACTCAAGATTTTCCGCAAAGCGGGCTTCTATACCCAGGTTCTTAAATGAAACCTTAAACTGATTAAAGGTCCCCCCATAAACATAGGGAGATGACACCAGGTTATCTCCACTTCCGGCAATATTGGTTATGGCAATAAATTGTGCGGCATGACCTGACGAAACTGCCAGTGCAGCCACGCCACCTTCAAGTGCTGCAATTCTTTTCTCAAAAACGTCTGTAGTTGGGTTCATCAGACGTGTATATATATTACCAAACTCTTTTAGTCCGAACAAATTTGCCGCATGTTCCGCATTCTTAAATACATAAGAGGTCGTTTGATAAATCGGGACCGCTCTTGATAAGGTATCACTGTCAGGGGTATGCCCTGCATGGACTTGTAACGTTTCAAATTTTGGTGTACTGGTACTCATAACTGATTGTTTTTAATTGTTTCTATTTGTTTCTGTTGTTTCTGTTGTTATAACTCTGTTTCTGCCGGATTTGTTTCGAAGAATTCGTAATGAATTGCTTTTACAGCCCTGATACGATCATTTATATCGATCAAAAAATAGCTCACAATTGGCGAGGCGCCTGAGCAACTCATCAGAACATTAATTCCATCTTTTGCCAAAGCGGTAAAAATCCGGGCAGCTATTCCGTAGTTCTCAGCAATTCCATTTCCTACTGCAGCAACAACTGCAATATTTTCAGTAACCTGCAGTCTGCCAACGACAGGAAGATCGATTGCACTTACCACAGCATAAGCGGTACTGAGGTCTTTTTTGGCTATCAGAATGTTAATGGATATTTGTGAAGTGAGCACTGAGTTGATATTAATTCCTGCCAGATGAAGGGCAGTTGTCACTTTAGCCAGCACACCGGGCTTTGCCCCAACACCGGAACCCTTTAATTTCAGGATACCAAAGTCTTCACTATAGGTCACGCTTTTCACGATTCCGGGAGTAACGATTTTCTCGGCACTGACCACCGAAAGCGGATGGTGAACATCGGGAACACCGTAGATATTAAAAATCCTGATCGGAATGTGCGGATCTGCCAAAGGTTCAACTGTGCGTGGATGCAGGATTTTTGCCCCAAAATAGGCCAATTCGGCTGCCTCATTATAGGTTAGCTTCTCAATCTTAACAGGATTATCAACAATTTTGGGATCGGCACTCAGGAATCCGTTTACATCTTTCCAAATGTCCAGTGAAGTTGCCCCAATGCAACGTGCAATAGCTGCTGCTGAATAGTCGCTCCCCCCACGACCCAGCAAAGTCGTTTTTCCTTCAGATGAAACACCGTAAAAGCCGGGGATAACATACACCAGTTCGCCGGTAAGTGCTTCACGAACTCTACCCGTTGATTTTACAAAATCGACTGAGGCTGCTCCAAAATCTCCGTCTGTAATCAGGCCAATGGACTCGGGAAAAGCAACCTTGGCAATGATACCTTCATTATTGAGAATTCCATTAAAAAAAACCGCTGAAATACGTTCTCCATAAGCCAGGACATGGTCTTCGAGAGCCGGAGAAGCATCGCCGGTGAGTGCGATACCCTGAAGAAATTTTTCGAGTTCGTCAAGAAGGGTCCTGATTTCAGAAATAACG
>JBBRGI010000112.1:0-10404 GCA_038240855.1 Bacteroidales bacterium
TCTCGGGAGCCACGCGCCCGAAAGTTTTTTCACCAATCATAACAACAGGGGCTAGTCCGCATGCTCCGACGCACCGCAGACAACTTAACGAAAATTTTCCGTCGGATGTTACCTGCCCCACCTCGATTCCAAGTTGTTTCCGGAACTCGTCAAGTACCTTTTCAGCTCCCCTCACATAACAGGCGGTACCAGTGCAGATAGAGATCGGGTGCTGACCACGCGGAACCATAGTAAAGAAAGAATAAAAAGTGACCACGCCATAAACCTGGGCTACCGACATATTAAGCTCAGAGGCAATTAATTCCTGAACTTCAGCCGGCAGATAACCAAAATGCTCCTGTGATTTGTGGAGTACATTGATTAATTCTGTTTTATCGTTATTAAACTCTGTACTGATCGAACGGATATGGTCAATATCCTCTTTTTTGAGCTTTATAGTGATGTTGTTATCGGACATATTTTAAATGATTTTAAAGGTTAGTTTTCGTCCTGAAATTTAACCTGACGATCGAAATAATTGGTATGCAATAACTCGTGTGCACGGTGACTCAGCGGGGCTCCAAGAAACTCCTCGTATAGTTTAATAATATCTGGGTTCTCGTGCGATTTGCGTATCGCTTTACCGGCATCTTCGCGGTAGATCGCGGCCGTTCTGGCTTTCAGAATATCACTATCGCCGTGATGCAATGGCTGACCGCCGCCTCCGATGCACCCTCCGGGGCACGACATGATCTCGATGGCGTGGTACAAACACTCGCCGCTCCTGATGCTATCGAGCAATTTTCGGGCATTACCCAATCCATGTGCAATCCCGATATTGATTGGTGTTCCGTCGAAATCGATCGTTGCTTGTCTCAGTCCTTTCATCCCCCTTAACTCATGATAGTCGAGCCGATCGAGTTTTTTTCCTGTATACAATTCGTAAGCTGTTCGTACAGCAGCCTCAATCACCCCGCCTGAAGCTCCGAAAATCACTCCAGCTCCGGATGATTCGCCCATAGGTTTGTCAAAATCGGATTCTTTGAGCGCCATAAAATCGATATTTGCCTGCTGGATCAAACGTGCCAATTCGCGGGTTGAGATCGCATAATTGACATCGGGATCGCCGTTGATTTTAAACTCATCGCGCTGACATTCATATTTCTTTGCCAGGCAGGGCATGATCGAAACCACAACAAGATCTTCGCGTTTCACACCGATATTGTCGGCAAAATAGGTTTTGGCAATTGCCCCGAACATTTGTTGCGGCGAGCGGGCTGTTGAAGGAATATCCTTTAAATCTGGGAACTGCTTCTCAAAAAAATTCACCCAAGCTGGGCAACATGACGTTAAGATCGGCAGTTTTACCTCCTTATCACCACTCAAATATTTTGTCAATCGCTGAAGCAATTCGGTTCCCTCCTCCATAATGGTAAGGTCGGCTGCAAAATTAGTATCAAACACATAATCAAATCCCAGTTCTTTGAGGGCAGCTACCATTTTACCTGTTACTAATGTTCCAGCTTCGAGTCCAAACTCTTCGCCCAGTGCAGCCCTAACAGCCGGTGCAGTCTGGACAATGACAGTTTTGTTGGGATCGGCCAGCACTTTAATTACTTCGTTTGTTTGGTTCACTTCTGTTAGTGCTCCTGTAGGACAAACCGCGACACATTGTCCGCAATAGGTGCAGACCGAATCCTGAAGATCCTGTTCGAAAGCAGGCGAGACAACAGCCATAAATCCGCGATTAATGCCCGAAAGTGCACCAACTGTCTGTACCTCGTTGCACATCATTTCGCAGCGACGGCACATGATGCATTTATCCATATCGCGGATAATAGAAGGGGAGGTATCCTCACGGTAGGTAGATTGTTCTCCTTTATATGAGATATTCCTGATATCAAACCGATTAGCCATACTCTGAAGATCACAGTTGCCCGATTTTACGCAGATCAGGCAGTCGGCTGGGTGGTCTGAGAGGATCAGCTCAAGAACTGTCTTTCGTGCATTCAAGACCCTGATCGTATTGGTGCGAACTTTCATCCCTTCCATGGCAACAGTGACACAGGCTGGAGCAAGGTTTTTTCGCCCTTCCACTTCAACAATACAAATGCGGCAACCAGCCGGTTTATTTTCTATACCCATGTCGTGAAGTTTCATGTGGCATAACGATGGGATGTCAACGCCAATCAATTTGGCCGCATCCAACAAGGTTGTATTTTGGGAAACTTCCACCAAATGTTGGTCGATGGTCAGCGTAATCAAATTATTTTTGGTCATAATTAACTTAATACTATAGCGTTAAACTTACATTTATCCATACATGCCCCACATTTAATGCAGATTTGCTGGTTGATGGAATGCAACTGTTTTTTCTCCCCTGCAATAGCATTTACGGGGCAAGCCCTTACACAGGCCGTGCACCCAACACACTCTTCCTTGTCGATGTAGTACCTTAATAAGGATTTACATCTTCCTGCTGTGCATTTATGGTTATCGATATGATCAAGGTATTCGTCCCGGAAGTTTTCCATGGTTGAAAGGATCGGATTTGGAGATGTTTGTCCCAGTCCGCACAGTGAAGTATCCTTGATCACCATACATAAATTCTTTAAAGTATTGAGTTCTGCCAGCGATGATTTTCCTTCCGTGATCCGTTGAAGGATTTCATGAAGCCGTTTATTACCGATGCGGCAGGGGGCACATTTACCGCATGACTCTTCGACTGTGAATTCGAGAAAGAACTTCGACATCGCAACCATACAATCATCTTCGTCCATCACAATCAATCCGCCCGATCCCATCATCGATCCGGCAGCAATCAGGTTATCAAAATCAATCGGGATATCGAGGTGCTTTGCAGTGAGACAGCCACCGGATGGACCACCAGTCTGAACTCCTTTAAATTTTCTGCCTCCTTTTATACCACCGCCAATATCGAAAATAACTTCGCGCAAGGTTGTTCCCATAGGAACTTCTATGAGGCCTACATTGTTGATCTTCCCGGCTAGCGCGAAAACTTTCGTTCCTTTCGATTTCTCTGTGCCGATGCTACTGAACCATTCTGCCCCTTTGAGCAGGATCACAGGAACATTGGCAAAAGTCTCAACATTATTTACATTCGTTGGTTTATCCCTATACCCTTTTTCGGCGGGGAATGGCGGTTTAACAGAAGGTTCACCTCTTTTCCCCTCCATCGAATGGATCAGCGCGGTTTCTTCACCACAAACAAATGCTCCGGCGCCATATCTGAGTTCAACATCAAAACTGAAACCTGAGTCGAGAATATTTTCACCGAGTAGCCCATATTCGCGTGCCTGTCCGATTGCGACACGAAGTCGTTTAATGGCCAGAGGATATTCGGCTCTGATATAAATCAATCCGCGTGCGGCTCCGATGCAATAACCGCAAATGGCCATTGCTTCAAGCACAGAATGAGGATCTCCTTCGAGGATTGAACGATCCATAAATGCCCCAGGATCACCTTCATCGGCATTACAGACTACATATTTAATGTCACTTACATTTTTCCGGGCAATTTCCCATTTTAATCCGGTAGGGAATCCACCTCCGCCACGACCACGTAAACCGCTCCGCTTGATTTCGTCGATCACTGTTTCAGGTGTCAGATGTTCCAGCGATTTGGCCAGGGCTGCATAACCGTTACGGGCAATTGACTCTCCGATATTTTCAGGATTAATAAACCCGCAATTCCGAAGTGCAATACGGAGTTGTTTTTTGTAGAAATCCATATGTTTTGAGTCGTCGATTCCCAGCTGACTTTTCGGGTCAACATACAACAAACGCTCAATTTTACGCCCCTTAATGATGTGTTCTTCAATGATTTCGTTCGCATCCCAGGGGGTAACCTGTGTGTAAAAGGTGTTATCGGGAATGATCTTTACAATCGGCCCTTTTTCGCAAAACCCGAAACAACCTGTAGTTACAACTTTGACTTCATTGTCGAGGTTGTGAAGGATCAGCTCTTTATTCAGGTTTTCGACCAACCTGTGGCTTTCGGATGCAAGGCAACCAGTACCACCACAAACAAGAATATCATATTTATTTTCTGTCATAGCTCATATCCTCCGGTTATCATTTTCAACTTCTTTGTGGTTAATTGGAATAATTCCATCAACCAATTGCCCGGTTTTGATGTAAATTTCAATCAGCTCGTCTGCCTTATGGGTATCAACATGTCCAAAAACTACGGGTCGTTCTCCGGGAAGCTTGATCTCGACGGTAGGTTCAGCGTAACAGTAACTCATACAGCCTGTTTGTGTTACAATAGCATTGATTTGCCTTTTTCTCAGTTCAGACACAAAAAAGTCCATCGTATCTTTTGCGCCAGACGAAATTCCACAAGTGGACATAGCAACACGAACCTGGACTACGCGGTCGGGATGTTCCGAATTCTCCCGTATATTCATGCCTGAACGCAAAGTATCGCGAAGTTTCCTTAGGTCATCCAATGTTTTAATCTTTGTCATATTCTGGTAATCGTTTTTGGTTAATTGATTATTTTGATGTCGATTAAACTTGTTTCAATTATTTCTTTAAGCGAAAGCATTATATCCGGATTGTTCAACGGAACTGCCCCGAGTATTTTGCTTATCTCGTAACTGCTGAAATGATAGTTGCCGGCTGATGTGCTGACATCAAACACAACATCGATATCCGGATAAGAGGCAGATAAATTAACAATAACCCCGGCAACATCGCCGAGCGGCTGTCTGTCGATGTTGTTCAATACAAAAGAGGCATCAACTTCGGTTCCTTTGGCCTGTTCGCTTTTAATTTTGAACTCACCTCCGGTTTGTTCTGCCTGTTGTTGAAATAATGATAGCCCCATCCCGATTTTGCGGGTGCTACGTGTGGAAAAAAAAGGATCATTCACATGAGCCACTGTTTCCTGATCCATTCCGCGACCGTTGTCGATGATCTGAATGATAAGCAGATGATTATCATCACTGACCTTGATGTTTACTTCAATCCGGCTTGCTCCTCCTCTCACCGAATTTTCCATAATATCTAAAATATGCAGGCTTATGTCCTTCATTTCTAAATTCCTCCATTCCTCTTTAACCCTATAACTGATCTCCCTTCGCTATTTTTCAGTGCAAGTTTCAACTCATTAAATCCAGGACTTTTCATTATAAGCCGTGTGCTGAATTTCCCGATCTGTTCGATGAAGTGGGCATCAGAGTCGAAAATCCAGTTTGACCTATTTTCCGGCATGAGATAATCTTCAGAATAGGAGCCTGGTGTTATTTCAAGTGCATCAAAATTCAGGTTTTCGGGCAGCATTCCCAACTGGTGAATAATTCCGTGGTTTCTGCGATAAATGTGAGCCGGAATAAATAACCCATCCAATTTGTGAACCATTGCTTCGACTTCCCCGATTGATGCTCTCAATCCTGTGATCAAAGAATGCTCTTCAGTATAAAGGATGTTTTCATCGACATCGATCACGACCTGATCTCCAAAAATAAAGGGTTCGTTTTGAATGTCAATAAGGTTTTTATCTAAATATTTCTGGAAAAGGTCAACTTGATCCCAATTTCCGAATAGCGCCAGGCAGTGCACCTCTTCTGAAGTGTTGACTTCTGCGCCGGGGATTACCATGACCCCATTCTGGGCTGCATAGTCGCTTATGATGTGGCACATTTTTGTTGAGTTGTGATCGGTGATCGCGATCATGTCCAGTCCTTTTTTCAGTGCCATCTTTACAATATTTCGGGGCGTCATTTCCAGATCGCCGCATGGTGACAACACCGAGTGAATATGCAGATCAGCCAGGAACTCCATCATTTGCGATTTACGAAGTAAGCAGTTTATAAATTTTCCCTGAAATTTCAAACGCATTTTCATGGGTGCCTAAAATTGGGATCCCTTCAACCTTTGCAGGGTCGAGCATCTCCTGATCGGGCATGAGTCCTTTTACGAGAATCACCGCGGCTACATCTTTCAACGTTGCGATGGCTGCCACATTTCGGTGTGTCTGTAAGGTAATCCAGATTTGTCCTTCATTCACCGAGCCCATTACATCAGATAGGAGATCGCAGGTATAGCCACCTGTAACTTCAGTGTCAGGAACTACTTCAGAAGTAAATACTGTTAATGACAGCTTATCAATCAATTCAGTTAGTTTCATATTTTGCTCCTTTTTTGTAACAATCTTTGTCGAGCCGGGATGGCCCCCAGACTTTTTCGACGATTTTAAATGCGTGATCGGGGCTTAATTTGTGATTTTTTTCCATCTGTCTCTGCATAAAGATACAATGCGAAAGATTCGCTTTCTGATTTACAATATCTTCGGCCAGTGCCTGACAGGTCGGCGCTCCACACGCAGCACAGTCGATTGCAGGAAGGAAACACATTAATTCCCGCGATTTTTTGAGTTTCTGCATTGCTTTTACCATATCTTCATCGAGAACGATTGAACGCGGTTCTATTTTTTGTGGTAAAATAATCTTGTCGAGCAGATAGGTGGCCTTATCGAAGAAACTGGTCACCGCAATGTCAGGATTTTCGCGGATCAGTTGCCCGTGTTTCCGGGCCCGTTTATTCAACCGTTCGACCGTCAGAAAACGGTTTTCAGCATTCAGGATACCTCCTGCACACGACTCATCGCAAGCTCTGAGTTCGAGAAAATCAATGTTGGAGGACTCTTCGTTTTCAATTTTCTCCAGAAAATCGATCACATTTTTAATCCCGTCAATACACAATGCACGGCCCGAAATATTCTTCGCTTCGCCATTGGTCAGACTCCACCGTATCGATTTTTCATCGGGGAGTTCAGGAGGTATTTCTGATGAGGCATCACTCAGAATATTTCCCTGAAGAATAAGATGGTAAACCTTATTGAACAGAAAATTTAGATTAATGACGCCATCCAATGCCGAAACCTCTTCCCCCACGGGGCTTTTGAAAGCTGCTATTTTGGCAGGGCAAGGGGTGACGTAGAAGATACCCGTCTCTTTAAGATCAGCACCCGAATCAGTTAACTTTTTCCGGTAATAAATAGCTGCAATATCGGCTGGCGCAATCAGCGGCGCAATATTTTCCACTAATCCCGGAAACCGAACCTGAATTAACCTTACTATTGACGGACAAAAGGCGGAGATTAATGGCTTGCCGTAATCTTCAGAAGCGATCATCCTGTTGAATTCATTTTTTAGCAATTCAACACCCCCTTCGATCTCGTAAATATGCGAGAAACCTAGATGTTTCATCGCAATATGGATTTGGCTGATAGAAATATGATCGGGAAATTGACCGAAAAATACGCCCGGAACCAGTGCTACACGGGTTTTAAATTTATTCAGAATCTCCATGTTATCGTGCATCACTGAATAGGCCAGGACCGGGCATACCCTGAAACACTCACCGCAATCAATACAGCGGTCAGGATTCAATATTGCTTTCCCTTTAACAATGCGGATAGCTTGCGTCGGACAAATGGTCATACAATGAGTGCATCCTATGCACTTGTCATAGTCGATCTTAATGGCATGATAAAATGAAGATCTATCCATATTTATCTGAATTGGACAATAATTTCTAAATGAGTTCCTATACCCGGGACACTCGAAATCTTAAAACCATCGGCATTCGATTCAATGTTTGGCAATCCCATACCCGCGCCAAACCCCATTGAACGTACTTTGGCCGAGGCGGTTGAATATCCCTTCTGCATCGCCGCAGCTATATTTTCGATTCCGGGCCCTTCATCATCAAGTTCCATTTTAATGTAATCGTTGGCAATATGGATTCTGATAATCCCTTTGATGGCATGAGCCACAATATTAACTTCCGCTTCATAAAGGGCAATCACTGCGCGTTTAATAATCTGCGGATTAACCCCTAATTGTTTCAATACCTTTTTAAGCTGGCTCGAAGCATTTCCTGCACCGGTGAAGTCCCCTCCATTAACTTTGAAATCAAAGTGCATCATGTTAATATACAGGATTTAAGCCAGATGAATAGAGAATTCCTGAAGCCCTGAACAACGACATTGGTGATTGAATTAAAACAATTTTGTTTTCCCTGGCTATCCGGCACATTTCGGGAGTAACAATTTTCCCTCTCACGAAAACTATCTGATTGATATCCGCTATTTCTGCAGTACGAATCGTCTGAATATTACAAAGACCGGTCAGGAAAAGGATATCGGTGTTGTCGAGCGTTAATACATCGCTAAGTAGGTCGGAAGCAAATCCGTATGCAACGGTCCTGGTCAAATCCGAATTGCCACAGATGACTTTCCCGTCAAGTAGTTCTATTATTTGAGAGAGAGACAGTTTTTTGCGTTCCATATAATCCGTGATATTACAATCCAAAGATATGTTCTTCAGTCAGATTTATCAAATAGTTAATGTTAAAAAATGATTACTATTAAGTATTACTTAATTTATTAAACAATACTTAATTATATTTGCAATGATTTGAATCCTGATATATTAGGAAGCATATTCACAACAGACGGGAAAAATAATTTAAAAGAAAGAAAATGGAAAATTTATTACGCTCTTTTAAGCAGAAAAGGATTTCATTACCAACTGAATTGGTTGATATTCTCGTTGGTTGTAAAAGTTTAACTGTATTCAACTCCTCTGAGGAGTTATCCATTGCATCAACCGGCGGACTTCAGAACAATGAGTTTGAAGTTAAGTACGAAGTTGAAGGTATAGGAATTTATACCGAAGCTGTAATTCATCGTGTAAAAAACGGAATTTCGGCCAATTATACCGATCCGTACATGCGACGCCGGGACCCGGATACGATGGTGATTGCAGATAGCAAACCAACGGATAAGCCACGGTTCAAGGATCGGTTCAATTATGAATTCGATTCATTGCGGACACTCACCTTTGAGTGGTTGAAGAAACAAGATTTGGCCGTGTTTATCTTTTTTGCCGGTCGTGATGGAATTGGCGTGGGAGGTATTGCAATAGCTCCGGCCAATGCGGCATTCTTTGCAATGGGCTTATCGATGTTGCAACAAATTATCCCAATCGAAGAACTTTCCGAAGGTTTTGAAGTGAGTTCTGTGATCTATATAGCTCCTCCTTTCAGGCATACTCATTTTGATGGCAGGCAGATTGTTGTTCATAACCGTTTGGATAGGGTTCATGAATTATTTTCTTACAATTTATATCCGGGCCCCAGTGCAAAGAAAGGTCTTTATGGCGTTTTGCTTTCAAAAGGAGAAAAGGAAAACTGGATTACAGCTCATTGTAGTACAGTACAAGTTGTTAGTCCTTATGATAATACCACCACTTTTATGCACGAAGGTGCCAGCGGCGGTGGTAAAAGCGAAATGCTTCAACATGTTGTAAGAGAACTGAATGGACAAATTTTGATTGGAGAAAATATTGTTTCGGGCGAAAAAAGGCTCATCAACATTCCTTTGCTTTGTTCATTCAATCCGGTTACAGATGACATGGCGCTATGCCATCCATCCCTTCAGAAAAAAAATGGAAGGCTGCGGGTAACTGATGCAGAAAATGCCTGGTTTATCAGGGTTGATTCCATAAATCAGTATGGAGACGATCCCTTCCTTGAGAAAATTACTTTAAACCCGTCCAAACCAATGTTGTTTTTGAATATTGAATCAACACCCGGAGCAACTGCCCTTATCTGGAACCATACAGAGGATGCGCCTGGCAAAAAATGTCCCAATCCACGGGTGATTTTACCGCGTGATATTGTACCGGGTGTGCTTGATAATCCTGTTTCGATTGACGTACGCAGTTTTGGGGTTCGTACTCCTCCTTGCTCATCGGAAGTACCTACATATGGCATTATAGGTTTGTTTCATATACTTCCACCAGCACTTGCCTGGTTATGGCGGCTGGTATCACCACGTGGACATGACAATCCAAGTATCGTAAGTACAGGAGGAATGGAATCAGAAGGTGTAGGATCCTACTGGCCTTTTGCAACCGGTAAGATGGTTCATCATGCGAACATGCTTTTGGAGCAGATTGTCTCAACTCCCAAAGTGAGGTATGTCCTCACTCCTAATCAGTATGTCGGCGTTTGGAAAGTTGGATTCAAACCTCAGTTATTGATGCGTGAATACCTTGCACGCCGGGGAAATGCTTCACTACGTGCGGACCAGTATCAACCTGCCCGGGGTAGTTTGCTGGGATACGAAATGAATTACCTCACCATTGAGGGTTCAAAAATACCTTCGAGATTCCTTAAAGTATATCGTCAATCGGAAGTTGGTGAGCAAGGTTATGATCAAGGTTACCAGATTTTGAATGAATTCTTCAAAAAAGAAGTTAAGAAATATGATCAGAAAGATATGTTGCCTCTTGGCAGGCAAATTATAGAAGCCTGCTTAAATGATGCCACGATTGAAGAATATGCAACATTGATCAATATAAAAAATTAGTGCACGAATTGAGAAAAATA